>CAYNAP010000042.1:0-9050 GCA_964395285.1 uncultured Candidatus Saccharibacteria bacterium | reverse complement strand
TTAGCCGCCGCGCAGTCGCAAATCGGGAAAATGGAAACTAGTCGTATCCTGGTGCCGCGGGAGGGAGTCGAACCCTCATGAGCTTTCACTCACACGGTTTTGAGCCGTGCGCGTCTCGCCATTTCCGCCACCGCGGCGTGGTGGTTGAATTATAGCTTTTTTGTAGACTTTTGCAATGCCTTTTGCCGTTGCCATCGCGCCAATAATCAGCTATGTTACAATTAAAATGGCAACGATAATTGCTTTCTGCAATCAAAAAGGTGGAGTTGGGAAGACAACTACTTGTGTTAGCGTCGCGAGTTATCTTGTTGCTTTGGGTAAACGGGTTTTGCTGGTTGATATTGATCCGCAAGGCAACGCCACTTCGGGGATGGGGGCGGATGTAGATGATCCGACAAGAAATGTTTACCACGGGCTGGTTCGTCAAACTCATCCCGACGAAATTATACGCGACACTGCTATTTTGAATCTCCATCTCTTGCCCTCAAGCCAGGATTTGGCCGGGGCGACAGTGGAGCTGATTAAGGCCGAAGATCGCGAATACCGATTGCGGAATTTATTGCGCCGAGTTAGCCGCCGTTACGACTATATTCTTATTGACCCGCCGCCCAGCCTCGATTTGCTGACGGTAAACGCTTTAACCGCTGCTGATCAGGTTATAATCCCGGTGCAGTGCGAATACTACGCGCTCGAAGGGTTGGCCAAACTTTTGAAAACTATTGATCTCGTCAACGCCAATCTGAAAACCAAAATTGGTTTGATGGGCGCTGTGCTTACCATGTACGATAGGACTTCGAGATTGCATCGGGCAGTGGCCAAGGAAATCAGGAAAAAATTTCCCGGTTATGTTTTTGACACGGCCATCCCGAGGAACGTGAGCTTGGCTGAAGCGCCAAGTTTCGGCAAAACCATTTTGCAGTACGATCCTTATTCGCATGGAGCCAAGGCCTATCGAAAACTGGCACAGGAGATAGTCGCTCTGGGGAGAAGAAGATCTTCCTGAGCTTTTCCTACGAATTACGAATGTTTCCGAATTACGAATACTACTTTGATGGCAAGGTTGGTTAAAAAGGATTTATTATATCCCGACTTAAGCTATAAGGTCGTTGGCATACTTTTTGAAGCTAGCAACACTTTAGGGCACAAATACCAAGAAAGGTATTATCAAAGAGTAGTGGCTACACTTTTTAAGAGCGCAGGTATAAAGTTCAAGGAGCAGGTGCCTGTTACGTTAATCATAGGTGACGTGGTAGCGGTCAAGGGATTTCTCGACTTTCTGATTGACGATAAAATTGTTTTGGAAATTAAGAAAGGCGAACGCTTTTTGAAACAAAATATCGACCAGCTTTACAGCTATCTTAAAGCAACAAAGTTGAAGTTAGGTATTTTGGCTAACTTCACTCCTCGCGGCTTGCAGTTCAAGAGAGTAGTTAATCTCGATTCGTAATTCGGTGAAATTCGTAATTCGTAGGATTTATGAACATTTTAGGCCGAGGGCTTGAGTCGCTAATACCCCCAAAAAAGGAGTTGCCGACAGAGCCATCAAATCTCGATGTTTTGGACACGCAGGGGAAGATCAGCGAACCTGTGTACCGCTTTCATGATGGCGAGATGGACGCTCCGGTGGCGATCAATACCGCTACTTCTTCAGTCGCCGCTGCCAGCACAACCGCCCAAACGTCCCAAGTGGTTAGCGCGCCAAGTAAGCGCCAAGAAAGTATTTTTTGGATTGGCGTCCAGCAAATCGAGCCGAACCCCCAGCAGCCGCGCCGGCAGTTTGGCACCGACGAGCTATTGGCTTTGGCGTCCTCGATTAAAGAGCACGGTGTTCTTCAGCCGCTTTTGGTAACCAAGAAACAGTTCGACATACCATCGGGCATGGGGGTTAAGTATGAGCTTATCGCCGGAGAGCGGCGGTGGCGCGCGGCGAAACTGGCCGGACTCCGCGAGGTGCCGGTTATGATACGGGCGGCCGACTTGGCTGATCAGAGCAAGCTCGAAATAGCTTTGATTGAAAACGTACAGCGGGAAGATTTAAACCCAATGGAAAGGGCGCGGGCGCTGGGTCGCCTGGCCGATGAATTCGGATTGACCCAAAAGGATATAGCCGAGCGCATCGGCAAGAGCCGCGAGGTGGTGACGAACTCGCTAAGAATCTTGCGCCTGCCGGAAGAAATTCAGTCAGCCATCGCCGGCAACATTATAAACGAGGGTCACGCCCGGATACTTTTGACTTTGGAAAGTGACCCCGAAAAGCAGCGAGAGCTTTTTCTAAAAATAACGACTGGCAATTTAACGGTGCGCGACGCCGAGTTTGGGGCAAGAGCACTTGGCGGGGTGAGGCTCGGCCGGCCGAGAAAGAGGCGTGGTGGCGCTGGTCTTGATCCCGACGCGCGCGAATTACAAAGAACGTTGGAGGAAGTTTTTGGCACGAAAGTTTTGCTTGAGAAAAGAGGTGATCATGGCAAGATAATTGTCGAGTTCTATTCGGACGAGGAACTGAACGGTATACTGCGGCGAATCGCCCGGCGAGAAGAAGGATATATTTAGTTTTGAGCTCGATAAAAGTTTATTGTAACCGCACCACAAGCGGTGCGGTATCTTATCTCGAAATACCCCGGCGTCAATTTTGCGTGTACCATCATGGCGAGGCGCTTCGCCCATTACTGGATGCGCTATTCGCGCACGCGCCTCGCAAAAGATACCCGACTTTTTCCTTATTCCGGTGCCTTCAGAGCCAAGACGGTAAAATTGGCGCGGGGTTATTGTTTGTCATCGCCATTCATCCGCACCGCAAGTGGTGCGGTATTCTGGCGAACAAACAATAAAAAACACTCCCGGGTTGCGGGAGTGGGGAGATTGGGCTGGCTGACTAGTTGCCGTCGCCGGTTTCGGTTTTTGGTTCCGCAGCATCTTCTTGACTGCGGTTGTCTTGTGCGTTGCCCCCGTTGTCACTTTTCCCCTTCAAAGTGGGACGGCGGAATCTCTCGGTGTGGTCCGGGGGTCGGCCGTCTGTTTGACACACGCAGGGCAAGAGCTGGTCACAGTACCAGCAATGAGCCATGTATTCCTCCAACTCTAAATGTCGGATGATGCGCTTTGGCGGTATCGCTTTTTGATCGCTCTTACCTAATAATCTTATGAAGATTCTTCGCTGTCAGCTTGATTTTTTTCGTGGTTATTGTCTTTAGTTTTATTCGGGTCGGTCCAAGTGGCGTATTTGCATTCCGGGTAGCGCGAGCAGCCGAAAAACAGGCGTTTTTTTCTGGTACGCCTTTCGACTATTTCGCCCTGACCACATTCCGGGCAGGTAACGCCGGTGGATTTGGGAGGGTCTTTGGGTAAAGGTTTCGCATTTTTGCAGTCTGGGAACCCGGAACAAGCGAGAAACCGGCCGAAGCGCCCGTATTTTATAACCATGGGTTTCGCGCATTTTTCGCAGACTTGGTCGGTGGCTTCTTCCGGCATTCTTTTTTCCACCACTTCGTATTTTTCGGCGAGATGCTTGGCGAAGGGCTCGTAGAACTCGCGGATGAGCGGCTGCCACTCGCGCTTGCCTTCGGCGATTTCATCGAGCTCTTCTTCCATTTTGGCGGTGAACTGGAGATCAACTATTTCCGGAAAATGCTCAACCAGCAGGTCGTTGACGATGATGCCGATTTCGGTGGGCTTGAGCCGCTTAGCTTCATCTTTCTCGACATAGTTGCGGTCTTGGATGGTGGCCATAGTCGGCGCGTAAGTTGACGGCCGGCCGATACCAAGCTCCTCGAGAGCTTTGATCAACGAAGCTTCACTGAAACGCGGCGGGGGCTGGGTGAAGTGCTGGAGGGGGATTATTTTTTCGAGAATAAGATTGTCGTCTTTGGCGAGCTCGGGCAAAAGGGTTTCTTCGGTTTTGGTTGGCCAGACGGCAAGAAAACCGTCGAACTTCATAACTTGCCCGTTGGCGCGGAAAGTGTAAACGGAGCGGTTGGGGGTTAGGGGATAGGGGTTAGCCGCGATGTCAACGGTGGTGGCGTCAAACAGCGCTTCGGCCATCTGGGTAGCCGTAAATCTTCGCCAGATCAGATCGTAAAGCCGCCATTGGTTGCGGTCTAAAATTTTTTTCAGCGCATCGGGAGTCCTTTCCGGGTCAGTGGGGCGAATGGCCTCGTGGGCTTCCTGGGCCCCTTTGGTTTTAGTCTTGAAGATGCGCACTGTCGGGGTCAGGTAGTTTTGGCCGAAGGAACTCTTGATAAATTTCCGCGCTTGGCTTACCGACTCGGCGGATAAGTTAAGCGAGTCGGTGCGCATGTAGGTGATGAGACCGACCGATCCTTCGCTTGCCAGTTCAACTCCTTCGTATAGTTGTTGGGCAAGACGCATGGTTTGACGGGCCGAGAAACCAAGGCGACGGAAGGCCTCCTGCTGGATGGTTGAGGTGGTGAAAGGCGGTAGTGGCCTTTTGGAAACGGCTTTTTTCTCAACACTGGCTACAGCCCACGATCGGTTTTCAAGATCAGCGGTTATTTTCCCGGCTTCTTCGGCGTTTTTTACGGCAAATTTATCCAAGACCTCGCCGTTTATTTTGAAAAGACGGGCAGTAAACTTTTCTTTTTTTCTCGCTTTGGGGCAGAACTCGGCTTCGATTGACCAGTACTCTTCCGGCTTGAAGGCTTGTATTTCGCGTTCGCGCTCAACGACAATGCGTACAGCTACCGATTGAACCCGGCCGGCCGAGAGGCCGCGGATTACTTTTTTCCACAAAAAAGGCGAAAGAGAATAGCCAACCAGGCGATCGAGGATGCGCCGGGCTTGCTGGGCGTCAACGCGCTTGAGGTCAATGTCGCGGGGATTCTTCAGAGCCTCCTCGATTGCTTTCTTGGTAATCTCGTGGAACGCAATTCGTTCCACTTTTTTGATTTTTGTCCCGCTTTCAGCGGGATGATTTTTGATTTCGTTCAGGCCCAGGGCCTGAACAAGGTGCCAGGCGATAGACTCCCCTTCGCGGTCCTCGTCGGTCGCGAGGATTATTTTCTCGGCTTTCTCGCCTTCTTTTTTAAGGAGATTGACTTGCTTTCGCGACTTGGTCGGGATGATATATTGCGGCGCGAAGTTATTTTCAACGTCCACGCCGAGTTTAGATTTGGGCAGGTCGCGGATGTGGCCGTAGGACGATTCAACTTTAAAGTCGCTCCCAAGGAAACGGGCGATGGTGCGAGCTTTGGCTGGACTTTCTACTATAACTAAGTTTTTACTCATTTTCTCCTACGAATTACGAATCCAAATCGAATTACGAATTCGTAATACGCAATTCGGGAACATTTGTAATTCGTAGGGTTAACTTACTCGTTGAAACTTATTTTGCCCCATCGGGCGGATAAAACCCTTCAACTCGAGAAGAGTCAGACATGAGACGATTTCCGGCGTAGTTAGGCCTGCCTTCAACTTTATATCGTCAACGCTTTGCGGTTCGGCCAAGATGCTTAAGATAATTTTTTCCTTTTGATCTGTCAACAGCGTTTCGGCTTTTTGGCTGATACTTTTCCGTTCCAGGCCCAGTTCATCAATTATATCATCCGCCGAGGTTACAAGTTTTGCCCCGCTTTGGATTAAGCGATGAACGCCCAGGGCGTTTAAACTAAACATCTGCCCGGGTATGGCCAAAACGTCGCGGCCTTGTTCGAGGGCGAAGTTAGCGGTAATCAGCGCGCCGGATTTCTCCGGGGCTTCGACGACAAGGGTCGCGAGCGCCAAGCCGGAAATTATGCGGTTTCTTGCCGGAAAGTGATGCTTTAAGGCCGGTGTTCCCGGCGGGTATTCGGATATTACTGCTCCGCCTTTTCTTATAATTTCCTCGGCAAGATTCCAGTTTTCGTAAGGGAAAAAGGACTGGCGATCAATGCCGCTGCCTAGAACGCCAATGGTTTTCAAGTTATTTTTCAGCGCATGGCGGTGGGCTTCGGTATCAATGCCCTGGGCGAGGCCGCTTACTATTTCTAGGTCTGTTTTATCGGCCAAGTCATGAATTATTTTTTCGCAAGCCTGTTTCCCGTAAATGGTGGCCTTTCTTGTGCCGACCACCGCCAGACGCGGTTTCCTCGTCGTTAGTCTTCCTTTTATATATAAGGTAAAGGGCGGGGAGGGAATTTCTAAGAGCTCCTTCGGAAATTCTGGGTCATCGCGTGCGACGAGGGCGATCATTTGGCCGACGAGCTTACGCATCTCGTCGTCGGGATCTAGAGATTTTTGGACCCCGGCAATGGCTTCGGCCCGCTCGCGGCCGACACCGGCTGATTCCAATTCGCTCGCCGTCGCGCGCCAAGCGCTTTCAAGAGAGCCGATAGTTTCCAAAATTTTTTGAACGGTATCGTATTCGGCGCCGGTGAGCAAAATGGCGTGCAGGAATTTTTTGTTGCGGGCGGAGAGCATTGCTTATCACTATATGAAAAGTTGCTCGGCTTGACAACAGCCGCAGCATTCTTTACCGGTTGTAAGTAGTAGTAGCGCGGCAATCGGCGAGCCATACCAGTTCTCTTAAAACCCCTTTGGGGGAGGAGGTGGGAGATGGAGTCGCGGCTAACGTTCACCGATCAGCTCGTCCAGAACATTCGGAAGAAGCGCAGCGTTCTTTGCGTAGGGATAGATCCGCAACTACCCTACATGCCGCCGCATCTCTTGGAGCAGGCCGTTGCTCTTTACGGCAGGACGTGGCGCGCTGTGGAATGGGTATACACCGAGTTTGCTCGGCAGATCATCGATGCGGTGGATCTATTCGCAATCGCGGCAAAGCCCCAGATCGCGTTTGACGAGGCCTACGGCGCGGCGGGAGTAGCTGCGTTTGAAGCTACTCTTTCTTACGCAAAAGCTCGCGGCTTGGTTCGCATCACCGACGCGAAGCGGGGAGATGGCGGTGATACCGCTGAAGCCTACGCTGATGGCCACCTTGGAGAAGTCCCTTTCTGGGGGACGGAGGACGGCCAGTCGCTGAAGAAAGTTGCGTCTCCAATTCGTTCCGATGCGCTGACCGTCCAGCCATGGATTGCCGAAGCCTGCTTTAAGCCCTTCCTGCGGGCGATCAAGGAGCACGGCACCGGTGTGTTCGTGGTGGACAAGACATCGTTCAAGCCGAACTCGCGCATTGAGCAGACGCGAACCGAGAGCGGTAGGACCAACTGGGAGACGCTCGCCGAGCTTGTGCAGGAACTCGGCGTCGGCACCGAAGGTCAGTACGGCTATCGCAACTTCGGCGTCGTTATGGGCGCTACCTATCCGTCCGACGCGCCGACGATGCGCCATATCCTGCCTAACTCGTGGTTCTTGATCCCCGGCTACGGCGCGCAGGGCGGCGGAGCGGATGATGCCGTAGCTGGTATCAATGAAGATGGACTTGGCGGGGTGGTGAACTCGGCGCGCGCCGTCATCTACGCTTACCTGAAGGGCAAGTTCCAAGCGCCAAGCGAGAAATTTGCCGAGGCCGCGGCAAAGGCGGCTGAATTCGCTCGTGATGAGCTCAACGCGGCGCTTGAGCGCGCCGGCAAGCTCGGTTTCTGAAATTGCCGCGGCGATGGAGGGGGTGAAGTGAGATGGGTGTGAAAGAAGTCGAAGAGGAAATCAGTGCCGGCTCAATCCTGGTGGCGGTGATGCGCTCGCAAATTCGTGACGTTGTTGAGTGCCATCGCAATGGCCTCTTCCAGGCGCTTATGTCAGAAGGAGGATTGGCTGCCGACAAAGCCAGTAAAGCGGCCACGGTAATCGTGCGTGTGGCCCTTGAACTCGAAGCCGGGAGATTCGCGCCGTCGCCGGCAAAAGCGGCGGGGGAAGCTTCCCCGGATCCAACCCGTCAGGCTAGCTAGCCGGCGGTTTTTGTTTGGCAGGGCGGAATCCCGATCCCAAAATTCAATGTTGATTTGACAGCAGCGAGTCGGCTTGTTTAACTTATCTACGGTTGCTGGCTGTTGCCAGGTTTGGGACAGTTCCTTGTTGCTGCGGCTGTGGTTCTTAATCGGAGGAAGGGAGGAAGCCATGGGCGGGGTTATTTTCCCGGAAGTTGCGCGCAGTCTCTTCCTTAAGAAAGCTTTTCCTTTCGGCGAGTTTAGACTCAAGCATCACGAGAAAAACCCCACTGCGCCCCCATCACCTTACAAAGCCAATTTCCGGTTGCGACCAGACGGACCGCTGGACGAGCAGGATGTTCAAAGTTTGGGCAGCTTGATCTGGCTGGTTACCTACTGTGGCTGTGATTTGAAGTTTGATGCGGTGGTAGGCGTGCCGAAGGCTGGAGATGCCCTCGCGGCGGTAGTGGCCAAAATCCTTCGGGTGCCTCAAGGATTTCTGGCCAAAGAGGAGCGCCGCGGCAGGCGCGAGATCGTTTCAAAGCCGGGGGAGCGTTCGCTGGAAGGCGTTGTACTGCTGGTAGACGACGTTGTAACCGAGGCCGAGTCCAAGCTTGAGGCCGTGCGGGCTATCCGTCATAGACACGGGCTGATCTGGCACATCGGTCTCGTGCTTGATCGCGAGGAGGGCGGGGTAGAGATCATGGCTCGCGACGGCGTGACCACTCACGCGGTGTGGCGGGCGGGTGAATTGTATCGTTTTTTTCTTGATGACGAGCTCATCGAACAGCCCGAGTATGATCGGGTCGCGAGGTATATCGATTGGCGAAAGAAACATCGTGACGGCAAGTAACCGGCAAGACAAGCCGGTTTTTTCTTTTGCCGGTTTTTACTTTCGCTTCCGGTGGAACACCTGGAGCGCAGGAGCCGCAGATGCTCTAAAAAGTTTATATTAACAACTTATGTCCGATCGGACAGAAGTTGTTAATATGGTCCTGGACTGATTTAGTATTTACGTAAGCTCCTCTACTGCTTCGTTGAGAAGCTGGGCATAAAGGTTTAAACCTACTTTATTTACGGCGCCGGACTGTTCTTTGCCGAGGATATTGCCCGCGCCGCGGATTTCAAGGTCCTTTAAGGCGATTTGAAACCCGGCGCCCAAACCCTCGGCTTCTTTCAGCGCTTGAAGGCGCATTTTGCCTTTTTCGGTGAGCCCATGCCTGCCGGCAGGCAGGG
>CAYNAP010000041.1:7102-9149 GCA_964395285.1 uncultured Candidatus Saccharibacteria bacterium | reverse complement strand
ACTTTGCTTGAAGAGCTTACGGGCGAGGAGAGGTTTCTTGGCGCGATTATAGACCGGTTTGGTCTTGCCGGGGTGCCGCATGCTCATGAGCTTCCCTCCGGCGTCGGACTTTTCGGTTTGCCGTTAGCGCTCGGCAATTGGGTTTTGGTTGGTCTTTGGGTTTTGCCGCTCTTATGGTATTACGCCCGGAAAAGGAGAAATTTTGCTTCTTTGCCGGAGGAAGAAAAAAAGGTTGAGGCGCGCGTCATGCCCTGGCGCCTTTGGTTTATTGTAGCTTTTACCCTGCTTCTAGCCCTGACTTTTATTTGGGTTTTGCCTGACCGCTTTCTGAATCACACTTTCCACACTGGTGAAAGGGGCGAGAGTATGATGGCGGATCATGACGAGGACGGGGCGATGGGCGGCGGCCACGGGCATGTCGGCGGCTACCAATATCATGAGGAAGGCGAGGTGAAGAGCGGTCTTGCCGTTGAACTTGAAGTAATTCCTATTCCGCCCGAGACCGGCGGCGAAACGCGTCTTGACTTCTTCGTCAACGAAAAACCGGGCGGCGTTCCCGTGCCAAGTTCAGAATTGGAGTATGAGCACGAAAAGATTATGCACGTTATCGGCGTGCGCCGCGATATGAATGAGTTTTTCCACATCCATCCTGAACCAACCGACGCGCCCGGCGTTTTAAGTATCGAGTATATTTTCGAGAACCCGGGGCTTTATAAAATTTGGTCGGAGATAAAAAAGAACGGCGAGAATCACGCTTACGGCCATCCTGAACTGGAGGTTACCGGCGGCGGTATTGCCGAAAAAAAGAATGTCGACTTCGGGCGGAACGTCATTGTCGGCAGTTATCAAGTCGCTCTTGAAATCGACGAGCCGGTGGTCAAGGGCCATGAGCACGATCTTGTTTTTGACATTCATACCGCGTCCGGGGACGAAGTGGAGGTGGGGAATTATCTCGGGGCCAAGATGCACCTCACCGTTATAAAGGACGATTGGAAACAGTTTATACATACGCATCCTGCGAGCGCCGGCGATGCAGAACATTCCAGCTTTTTTATAAAAGAGGTTTGGGCTAATGGCGGGGATGACCATGAAACTACGGCGCTTGGCGGCGATGAAGTTATACGATTTGCCGTGTCTTTACCCGAAGCCGGTCTTTACAAGGCCTTCGCCCAGTTCCGGCCTAAGGGCGCGAATCTCGGTCCTGACGAGGCGCTTGCGGCGAGTTTTTGGATCAAAGTTGAAGACAAGGCGCCGCCGAAATTTTCGGGGTGGTGGATTAATCTTATTGCTTCTCTCGTCCTGATTGTGATTTTAAGCCGGGCGGTTAAGCGCTACATTAGCGTACCTAGACATGAATAAATATCTCGTTTTGATAATTCTCGGCGTTGTTGTGGTTGGCGGGGGGATTGTCTATCGCGTGTTCTTTTTGCCTGAATCCTCAACACCAGTTACAACGGGCAAGGTTCGGGAGGTCACTATCATCGCGAAAAAGAACGAGTGGCGTTTTTCGCCGGAGGAGATTGAGGCCGAACAGGGCGATAAAATAATCGCCACAGTGGTCAACGAGGACGATTACGATCACGGCATTGCCATTGACACTTTTGGCGTTTCGCAAAGGATGCCGGCCAAAAGCACGATCAGGGTTGAATTCACTGTGACCAAAGCCGGCGAGTTCCCATTTTACTGTTCCGTCCCCTGCGGGGAAGGGGAGGTGGATGGCAAGAAACGAACCCATTTTGACATGATTGGGAAGGTGAAAGTGAGAAGTATTATAAGTTCTACGAGATAATTCCATGCTGGATTTAATTATAAGAATTTTGAGCGTTCCCGTTGTTTTGGCTGTATTTACTTATGTTTCCTTTTGGGCGGGAGAAGTTATAGGCGGGACGTTTGTTAGAGGAGGAGGGCATCCGTACTTTGGCTTTCAGGGGTGGTTTACTGGTGTCACTGGCCTTGGTTTTGCACTTTTTCTTAGCTATCGAGTCGTTGTAAAGAAACCAATTAAATACGTGGTAATGGCATGGGTAATAGCCGTAATTATTGTAAC
>CAYNAP010000041.1:0-7002 GCA_964395285.1 uncultured Candidatus Saccharibacteria bacterium | reverse complement strand
AGAAACCAATTAAATACGTGGTAATGGCATGGGTAATAGCCGTAATTATTGTAACGATTATCGCTTCACTCTATTTGTGGTGGCAAAAAAATGTAGTTTTCTGGTCTACCTTGTGACCCAGGAAGGCGAGTTTCCGTTTTACTGCTCGGTGCCCTGCGGGGAAGGGGAGGTGGATGGCAAGAAACGAACCCATTTTGACATGATTGGGAAGGTGAAGGTGAAGAGTATAGTTTCTGAAACCCGATAAAGCATTTCAACAATGAAGAATTTCAGCCTCAAGTTTATAGACATAATGGTTGGCGTAGTGCTCGGTCTCGGTTTTCAGTGGTGGCCGTTTCTGAAAGAACCGTGGCAATACGGGGCTTTCGTTTTCGTCTATCTCGATATCGTAGATTACTGGATTGACTACGGGCCTTCTTTGAAAAAGTTCCCGCCGAAACGCGAAATCGATGTCATACTTGATGTCGCGATTGTATTTGCCCTTTTCTTGTATATCTACGCGTCGCAGCTCGCACTCGGATATTTCTTAGGCGCATTTGTCCTGTTGCGGACTCTGGACTACTTCTGGTTATGGAGTTCCGAGTACGAATACCGTCCAACCGGAACAGATAAGACCTTTGTCGATACTTGGATGCAGTTCGATATTATTGAGGTATTGGCTACTCTGGCATTCATTGCGTTGGCGGTTATCACGCCGGTTTCACCTCTTATCATCCTTTTAGCTTTTATCGCGTTCCGACTCGTGATGAGAGTCTTAGCGAGTTGGCGCTACAAACGGATTCATTTTACTTAAGCGTGTAACGAAAATCAGAAACGGGAATGTTTTGTTTTCTGGGTTTATGACTAGACTTGTCCTAAAAGCCAGGGGAATACATTGCCCTTCCCGTCATATATTGGTTGACAGGCGATTATAATAAAATTATAATGGAGTAATTATGGCTCAAAAAGTTTTAAAAGTTGGCAGTTCTATCGCCGTCACGATACCAAAAAAATTGGCGGAAGAACTTAATTGGAAACCCGGCGATAACGTTGCGGTAAAAGGGGATGTAAAGCAACGTCGGGTGACTTATTATTCTCCGCGCGAGCCGCTTTCCACAGACGATCTGCGGGTGGCAGAGCTTGCTTATAAGTTTCTCCAGCGGTATCGGAAAGATTTTGAGGCCCTCGCCCATAGATAATTTCATCATTTGTGAAATACTTTACCTATGAACGGATTTTGCTGGTGCACTCTATGGTGGTTGACGAAACGGGCGGTTTGCACGGTATAAGAGATCATCATGCGCTTCTGACGTTGGAAAATTTACCCAAGCAGAAAGCGTTTGGAAAGGAATTATATGCTGGGGTTTTTGCTAAAGCGGCGGTATATGCGCGAACTATAATCCAAAGCCATCCTTTTTTGGATGGCAACAAAAGAACCGCGATACTTGTTGCCGGAACTTTTCTTGAAGATAACGGATATAGTGTTGTTGCCGAAGAAGGAGAAATTGAGAAATTGGCCGTTGATATTGCTACTAGGAAATATGATTTAGAAGCAATCGCGGGATGGTTTAAAAAACATTCGCAAAAAGTTAGGATAAAATGAAAAATCAGCGCGAGGACGCTGAAAAGTATGACTAAATTAGTTCTAAAGGTCAAAGGCATGCACTGCGCGTCGTGCTCGACGCTCATTGACAAACTAATCGGCCGCGAGCCGGGCGTGGTTTCCATCAGCACCAACTACGGCGCGGAGAAAACGGCTATTGAGTTTGACGAGGCGAAGGTTCCCCTTGCGCGCATTGACGAATTGATAAACAAGCTCGGTTACGATTTAATTCGTCCGGACGAGGCATCTTCAACCGCTGGCGAAGAGGAGTTCAAAGAAGCCAGGCAGACTGAAGAGGCGCGGCGGCGAGTGAAAATGGCGTTTATCCTCGCCGGCCCGATTATTGTCTATTACATGCTCATCCACATGTTCAATGTCACCCACGTGCATGAGCTTTTTGCTTTTCTAAACCAAAACGCGCCGGCGCTAAAAGGCGGCGGGTTTACGGCCTATGGCTCTTACCTCACGAATTACCTTTTTTGGGCGGTGGCCCAGCCGCTGAAACTTATCATCGGCTCTTTTGTCGACGTGTCGAGCCCTCCTTTCCGCATTGATCTCAACTACTTTTACTGGATCCTTTCAACGCCGATTCAGTTTGTTATCGCTTGGCCGTTTTACCGCAACTCTTTTACGGCCATCCGCGTCGGCTCGGCCAATATGGACGTTTTGGTGGCGCTTGGCACCTCGGCCGCATATTTTTACAGCGCCATCGGCTTCCTTTTCTTCAACATTGATCATCCCTTCTGGGAATCATCGGCAGCGCTTCTTACGTTCATTCTCCTCGGCCGTTATTTTGAGCTGGTGGCCAAAGGGCGGGCTTCGGCGGCGATAAAAGAACTGCTTAAGCTCGAGGCCAAAGAAGCCCACGTATTGAGGAACGGCGAGGAGGTTACTTTGCCTATTGACGAAATAAAGGCGGGGGACACGGTAGTGGTGCGCCCGGGAGAGACGATTCCGGTTGACGGCATAGTAATGGAGGGCAAGACGCACGTTGACGAGAAAGTGGTTACCGGCGAATCTTTCCCGGTGAGCAAAGGGCCGGGTGACGAAGTCATAGGCGCTACGGTAAATCAGGAAGGGCTTTTGCGCTTTAAGGCGACTAAAGTCGGCAAGGACACGCTCTTATACCAAATAATCCAGATGGTCGAGGAAGCGCAGGCGACTCGAGCGCCCATTCAGAACTTGGTGGATAAAATAAGCGAGTACTTCGTGCCGGCTATCGTAATATTCTCGGTGATTATTTTCGCTCTTTGGTACTTTGTCATCGTTCCCGACGAATTCCGCGGGGCGCTGGTCAAGATGATTGCCGTCCTGGTTATTTCCTGCCCTTGCGCCATGGGTCTTGCCACACCGACGGCGCTGATTGTCGGCATCGGCCGCGCGGCCAAGTTCGGCATAATTCTTAAAGGCGGGGAGGCGCTGGAGAAGGCTTATAAAATAACAGCCATCGCTTTCGACAAGACCGGGACATTGACCCTCGGCAAGCCGGTGGTAACTGATTTTGCGGTTTTGAACGGCATGGCCGAAGCCGAGGCGGTGAAATTGGCCGCGGCGGTGGAAGTTGGCTCGGAGCATCCGCTGGCGCGGGCTATGGTTGAAAAAGGCAAGGCCTTGGGCGGCGCTTTGGCCGAAGTGAAAAATTTTGAAGCGGTGTCCGGACTGGGAGTCAAGGGCTCGGTTGGACGCAAGGCGGTTTTTGTCGGCAATGCCGCTTTCATGAAATCGCTCAATGTTGATGTCAAGGCGCACCAAAAACTCGCTGACGCGTTGCAAAGCGAAGCGAAGACAGTGGTTTACGCCGCGGCTGACAATAAACCTTTCGCAATTATTGCCATGGCTGACGCGCTGAAGCCGTTTGCCAGAGAAGCCATTGCCGAACTCAAGAAGATGGGCAAGGAAATAGTGATGATCACCGGCGACAATCCGAAAACAGCTCAAGCTATTGCCGACCAGATCGGCATTGATCGCGTTTTGAGTCAGGTTTTGCCGAATGAGAAAGCCGAAGTGGTGAAAAATCTCCAGAAGGAAGGAAAGACGGTAGCCATGGTCGGCGACGGCATCAACGATTCGCCGGCTCTGGCCCAAGCCGACATCGGTATTGCCGTAGGTTCAGGCACAGATGTTGCCGTCCAGACCGGGCAGGTTATACTGGTCAAAGACGACCTTCGCGATGTGGTAACAGCGATTCAGCTTTCAGGCAAGACTATTAGAAAGGTCTGGCAAAATCTTTTTTGGGCGTTTATTTATAATGTGGTGGCTATTCCGATTGCCGGCGGACTGCATCTTTTCGTAACCCAGACGTCTGTTGGCGTCGCCGCGCCATGGGTTTTGGGTTTGAAGAAGCTCGGCGGTATTGGTCAGGCGCTGTTTAACCTTTCGCAGGCCACCCTTCGTCCGGAGATCGCCGGATTCGCCATGGCGTTCAGTTCGGTTTCGGTGGTGACCAATTCGCTGTTGTTGAAAAGATACACGCCGCCGATGGAGAAACAAACGTAAATATCTCAAAACTCAAATGTCAAATGTCAAAAGTCAAAGCCATAACTTAAAACGTAAAACTGATTATAAAAGTTTTGAGTTTTGGGTTGTAGTTTTGAATTTCGCGTTTTGACTTTTGAGTTTATTAGTACCTGCTGATTAACACTTATTAACTAATCTATTTTATTTTATGGAGAAGATTGAGTTGCATATTGAAGGCATGCATTGTGGCGCTTGCGCCACCGGCATTCAGATGCTGGTTTCGCAAATGGACGGAGTGAAATCCGTTTTTGTGGATTATAACGGTAAGAAAGGCACGTTTGAGTTTGATCCGGCGAAAGTTTCGAAGGAAGATATTATAAAAGAGATTTCAACTTTGGGTTATAAGGCCGAGTAGTTAGTTTTTAGCTGTCAGTTGATAGTTCCGGTTAGTATTATTAGTATTACTAGAACCCATATCAAAAATGTTTAAAAATAGTTATTCTTCGAGCTGAGTCGAGAAGATACCAAATGAATAAGCTGTTTTTGTTCTCGACCAGCTCGAACAATACTGGCGCAACTGATTTTTGAGATAGCTCCTGGTTTTTGCGCAGTGTTAGGGAAGAATATGGCAGACGAAAAATTACTAAATTTAATTCGACAGTCAAGACAAACTGGCGCATCAGAGGGCCAAATACGCCAATCGCTTTTGGACTTAGGTTGGCAAATTCAAGATATTCAAGAGGCGTTTGACTATTTAGAATCTACACCGGCGGAAAGCAGTCTTCGTTTATTTAATTCTGGGAGAAAAAGTTTTAAACCAATAATTATTTTTGCCGCCATCGTCGCCCTTTTAGGCGGCTACTTCGTTTCAGCTAAATTTGTATTTAATTTGTGGCCTTTTGATAAATCATCGGTAGAAACACAGAAACCAGAGAATATGGTAACTCCCATGGGGAAGTTAGGGCCAATGACTGGCGAAGCAAATTTTGCCACGGTAAAATTGGCAACGATTCCAGATAAATATAAGGCGATTGATCCAGTATTTAGTCCGAACGGAATTAGTGTTGCTTATACAGCGCAAGAACTAATAGTTTACGCGGAGAAAAAAGGATTATGCACTGGCGAATCGTTTTATATCAAAGCACTTCTTGAAAAAAATCCTGACTATGAAAAACAGTGGATCGCTCAATACGGTGATTCAATAAAGAAAGAAATACAAAAAGTTAAAACCGAGGAGAATTATGGACTTTGCAGCATTGAAAGGACTTTCGTTGTTCTAAATAATAAAAACGGTCAGGTAGAGAGTAAAAGATATGATGCAATTAACTTTGTGAATTTTAGCCCGGATGGCAGCAAGTTAGCTTATATTGCTAAGGAGAAAAAGGAAAGCTTCGTTGTCGTGGAGGACAAGGAGGGCAAACGGTATGACAATATTGTGGGCCAGAGTTATGAAGGTATAACGTACGGCGCAGGCAATGTTGTTTTCAGTCCTGATAGCCAAAGAATTGCATACGTCGCTAGCAAGAGTAATAAATCTTTTGTTGTTGTGGATGGCGCGGAGGGTAAACCGTACGACTGGGTCGAGTATCTGACTTTTAGTCCTGACGGCAAGAAGGTTGTATATGCCGCTGGCGAAAGTAAGGCGAGCTTTATGGTTGTAGATGGTCAGGAAGGGAAACGATATGCCGATGTTCAATTAGTTCGTGGCCCGTGTATTGGTTGTACTGTAGGTAGACCAGTTTTTAATCCGGCCAACAGTTCCGTGGCTTATACAGCACATGTCGGCGGTAAATACGTAGTTGTTGTTGATGGCCGCGAAAGCGCTTCTTACGACTACGTTTATGGCATTGCCTTTAGTCCGATTAGCGGAAGAGTTTTTTATTCCGCAAGGGTTGGTGAAAGGAGATTTGTAATTGAAGATGGCAAGGAAAATAAAACTTACGCTAGTCTCCCAACTTTTAGTCCCGACGGGAAAAGATTTGCGTATATAGGGACCAAAAAAAATCAAAAAATCGGCCGTACGGATTATTATGTTAATTTGGATGGCAAGGAAGGCAAATCTTATTTTTCGGTCAAAAATCTAGTTTTCAGCCCAGATAGCAGGACAATAGCATATATTGCCGAGTTGAGATGGCCAGAAATACGAGGAAATGCCCCCGGCACTTTCGTGGTGGTGGGAGAAAAAGAGGGGAAAAGATATAATTCTATTAACTTTGGGCCAGGATCCCCAACACCATCTACGCCTCCACTTTTTAGTCCTGATAGTAAAAAGATCGCTTACTATGCAGAGTTAAACCAAAAGGGTTTCGTTGTAGTCGGAGATAAAGAATTTAGAGAAAAAAATGGTCGTCCAGCATCTTATCCCATTTTCCGCCAGGATAGCAAAAAAGTTGCTTATGGCGCGTGGGTTGGTTTAGAAAAATATCCGGCTTCAACAGAATTATGGTGGATTTCGGTTTCAGCTGAATAATATTCAAAGGTTAGCGAATAAGGAAGAAAGTAGAGGAGAAACTTTTGCCTGTGAGTGACGAGGGTAGGGAGCAACTAATATTCGCGTTAGCGAAAAGCAAAGCCCGTAAAGGTTTTTCCTTATTTTTAAAAATCAATTTTATTGATGGTTTCCTTTCTTGAGGGCACGAAAAAGAATATTGAGCAAGCGGCGTCAACACTTGGTTTAAGCGCCGATGTTTTGGGTATGCTCGGTAAGCCGAAGAGCGTCCACGAATTTGACATACCCCTGCCCCAAGCCGACGGCTCGATAAAGAATTTTAGGGCGTGGAGAATACAGCATAATGACGCTCTCGGTCCCTACAAAGGCGGCATTCGTTATCATAAGGATTCGAATTTCGATGAGGTTCAGGCGTTAGCTTCGCTTATGACCTGGAAGACTTCGCTCATCGGCATACCCTACGGCGGAGCCAAGGGTGCTATTCAGGTTGACCCAAAAAGTTTATCAGCCAAAG
>CAYNAP010000040.1:0-9632 GCA_964395285.1 uncultured Candidatus Saccharibacteria bacterium | reverse complement strand
TTATAAAGCGGCACCAACACGGCGGCAACGAGAATGCCGACGCCGACGCCAAGAAAGACTATGAGCGCTGGCTCAATCAGGCTGACAAAGTTTTCGAGAAGGTTATCAACATCGCGCTGATAAAACCCGGAGGCGTTTTTAAGAATGAAGTCGAGCTTTCCGGATTCCTCGCCGACACGGATCATTTGGGTTACCAGCGGGGGTATTTCGCGGTATTTGTCGAAGGAGTAGCTTATGGTGTTTCCGGCTTTGACCGACTCGGCGGCATCGTCAATGATGCGCTTGTAAACGTCGTTGGCCACCACGTCGGCGGTTATTTCCAAAGCGCGGATGATCGGAATTCCGGCGATGATCAGAGTTGACAGGTTGTCGGTCAGCCGGGCTAAATATATTTTCTTAAGCAAGCCGCCGACAAAAGGCAGGCGTATTTTAACCTCGTCCAAAACCGCCTGACCCTTTTTAGTTTTGGAGAAACGCCACAGCAAAACCACGCCCACCAGAAAAACAATCAACAAATATATGCCCCAGCGCTGAAGGAAAGAAGAGATAGCAATAATTACTTGGGTGTACAAAGGAACTTTTTGCCCCAATTCGGCGAAAATGGTGGTTAGGCGGGGAATGACCACCACAAGCATAACGATGACCACACCGATAAAAGCGAACAGCACAAAAGCCGGATACATCAGCGCGTTCTTGGCTTTGGAAGTCAGAGTGTAAGATCGCTCAAGGTAATCGGCTAAGTAAGAAAAAACGTCTTCAAGCTTGCCGGACTCTTCCCCGGCGCGGATCATATTGATATAGAAGCGCGAAAAGACGTCGGGATGGCGGCTTAGCGCCTGGGAGAGGGACGAGCCGCCGGATACGTCATCCAGTATTTCGCCGATGATTATCG
The DNA here is from genome assembly GCA_964395285.1 of uncultured Candidatus Saccharibacteria bacterium. Classification (GTDB taxonomy): domain Bacteria; phylum Patescibacteriota; class Minisyncoccia; order Sungbacterales; family SURF-37; genus CAYNAP01. The sequence continues at coordinate 8,740 of CAYNAP010000040.1, read as the reverse complement.
GGAACTGGGGATTATCGGTTTCGGCGGCGAGAGTTTTCAGCGATTGAATGACCGGGACTTTGGCCTGGAAGAGGGTCGAGAGCTGGCGCGAGAAAATAACTATGTCGCGCTGTTTGATACTGTTGAAGTATTTAAGGGGCTTCTGGAAAATAGAAGTTCCTCCCGATTCCTGGATCTCGGTGACAATGAGATTGGAGCGATGCAGAACTTCCAAGGCCGCGTCGGAGGTCCGAGCTTCAACCACTCCCTCGCGGGATTCGCCTTCCGGGGTTCGCGCTTTGTATTTAAACTGCATAGCCAATTAGTTTTTTACCATTAGATAACTTGAGATCATCTGAAAACCACCGAAAATTCCTTTATTCTTCGAGCTAAGTCGAGAAGTACCGCATAGCCATGCCATTATTGTTCTTCTCTCGACCCTAGTCCGTCTGGCGGGTCTAGGACAAGCTCGAGACAAATTAACTCGAACAATAATGGGGCAATTGAGTTTTTAGATGACTTCCTTCTCATTCCCTATTTTCTTGTGCTGGGTCAACTAAACCCTGCTGCCAATCAGAGACGAAAGCTCGTCGGGATTAAGCGAGTAAGCCGAGGCTTGTTCAATGCTTACTTCGCCTCTGCGCACCAAGTCAACCAGCGAGCGGTTAAGGCTGACCATGCCTTGGTCCGAGCTCGTTTCAATCACCAGGTCGAGCTCATGGATCTTGTTTTCGCGGATCAGATTCCTGATCGCCGGGTTGCCGATAAGCACCTCCACCGCCGGGATAAGCCCGCCCTGGATTCGCGGTATCAGCCGCTGGGATATGATGCCGACCAGGGTGCTGGCTAACTGGGAACGAATTTGGCCCTGCTGATCGGCGCGGAAACTGTCAATAATGCGGTCAATGGTCTGGGCGGCGTTGTTGGTGTGAAGAGACGACATAATCAAGTGCCCGGTTTCAGCCGCGGTTACCGAAGTAGCCATGGTTTCCGGATCGCGCATTTCGCCGATCATGGCGATATCGACGTCTTCGCGAAAAACCGAGCGCAAGGCGCCGTGAAAACTGTGGGTGTCAAGGCCCACTTCGCGCTGATCAATTATGGCCCGATCGGAAGTGAAAAGATACTCAATCGGATCTTCGATGGTAACAATGTGATCGGCCCGCGAATGGTTGATGTAGTCAACCATGGCGGCAAGCGTTGTCGTTTTGCCGTGGCCGGTCGGGCCGACGACTAAAATAAACCCTTGGGGCCGCTCGCAGAATTCGGCGATGATCGGCGGCAGGTTGAGCTCTTTAAAATCGCGGATGACGGTTGGGATAAGACGCAAGGCCGCACCGATAAAACCGCGCTGAAAGAAAACATTGACGCGAAAACGGGCTTTGTCTTTATAAGCGTAGGAGAGATCCAGCTCCTTTTCATCCATAAACCGCTGCTGCTGCTCTTTGGTAAGCATGACTCCCAGCAACTCTTTCATCATGGTCGGGGTAGTAACCGGATGCTTGGCGAGCTCAATCAAACTGCCGGCTATGCGGATGCTTGGCCTCCGCCCCGCGCTGAAATGCAGGTCGGAAGCGTTTTCCTTGAGAACCGTCTGCAAAAGTTCTTCGAATTGTTCGGCTACGGTGGACATTAAAAGCGGTGAATATTATTCCTTACTTATCTTCCTTGCCCAGGTTAACTCTCTAGAGTTTTTTAACAAGCTCATTTATTTTATCCACGACTTCGCTTGGAGTGAAGTCGGATTTTATGATGTAATCCTGGGCGCCCAAGGCCAGCCCTTTGTCAACATCCTCTTTCTGACCAAGGTTAGTCAGAAGGATAATCGGCGGATGGGCTATGTTTTCCCGCCGGAGGGTCTGGAGTATTTCGAAGCCGTCTGAAATGGGCAAAACAATGTCGAGCAAGATCAGGTCATACCCCCCAACCTTGATTTTTTCAAGCCCCTTTCTACCGTCAGTCGCAAAATCAACTTTAAACCCAGCTTCGTTAAGCTTGAGTTTGTACATATCGACTATAAACGGATCGTCATCGACAAGCAGAATAGTCATGTTGTTTGTCCAATAAGGCGCATGTTACAAGCGCTGCGACTCTATATTGTTTATATTACTTCTAAAAGTTCTTTAACGCCAATAGTCCCGCGCAAAACTTTCATAACGCCATCCTGCTTCATGGTAATCATGCCCTGGCGCCTGGCTTCGGCCTGAATTTTTGACTCGGAAGAGCCTTCCACGATTATCCTTTCAAGCTCCGGCGTCATTTCGATAACTTCAAAAACGCCGATTCGGCCGCGAGTGCCTTTGGGACAGGACGGCGACACCTCGCCTTCATAGATGTTTTTATCTTTAAGTTCGGAGATTTCTTTCCTGGCGTACTCGGGCATGGAGCGGACCTCCTCGTCAACAATCTCCTGCATGCGCGGTTCGGGTTTCGCGACTTTGCGCGACTCTTCGCAAAGCTTGCGGCTAAGCCGCTGGGCAATGCCGAGAATAAGCGTAGAAGGCAGAAGAAAAGGGTCAACGCCCATGTCAATCAAGCGCGGTATTATGCCGACGGCGTTATTGGTATGCAGGGTGGTAAGCACGAGGTGCCCGGTCAGCGCGGCGTGAACGGCGAGCTGGGCGGTTTCCTTGTCGCGAACTTCCCCGACCATGATGATATCGGGGTCTTGGCGCAAAATCTGGCGGAGGCCGCTGGCGAAGTCGTAACCGATTTCCGGCCTGACTTGCGATTGATTGACTCCGGCCATAAAGTATTCAACCGGATCCTCGAGGGAAACGATGTTTCTCGACTCTTCGTTAAGGATATTGAGAATGGCATAGAGCGTGGTTGATTTGCCCGAACCGGTCGGGCCGCTGATGATAACCATGCCATAGGGTTTGTCGATGGCCCGCTGAACGGTTTCAAGGTTACGGCTCATAAAACCCAAATCGGGCAGAGTTTTTACGCCGACTTCGGGGTCAAGAATTCTCAAAGCCACCTTCTCGCCGAAGGTGGTCGGGAAAGTGGCCACACGAACGTCAATCTCTTTACTCAAGACCCGGGCGTGAAAACGCCCGTCTTGAGGAACGCGGGTTTCGTCTATTTTGAGATTGGACATTATTTTTATGCGGGAGATGACGGCGTTATGAACGTCAGCCGGCAAAAGGAGACTGGTGTAAAGAACGCCGTCCACGCGAAAACGCACCCGCAATTTGTCGCGGCCGGGTTCAATGTGAATATCCGACGCCCGGCCTTCTACGGCGTGGCGCAAAATAACCGCGACCATCTTGGTTATCGGCGCCTCCTCAACCATTTTTTCGGGTTCGACTTTGGGCGCTTCCACTTTGGAAGTTTCCACCTCAAGCTCCTCTTCAAATTCCGAGAGAGCCTTGGTAACCTCGCCGCCAAGACCTTTGTACTCGCCGAGAACAGCTTTCAAGTCGGTGGGGGTTATCAAGAATATCTTAAAAGGGATGTTGAGCCGGGAAGCGATGAACTTCAACGCTTCCTGGGCATTGACGTCGTCGGGGTTGACCATGCCCACCTCGAGCATGCCGTCTTTCAAGCTTAACGGGGCCACTTGGTAGAATTTAGCCGATTCCTCGGGGATATTTTTAAGGATCTCGAAAGGGACTTTATGGCCTTCCAAGAACTTAACCGGTATGCCAAGAACATCGCTTTTAGCCATAACCAAATCACGCTCGGTTACGCCGAGCTCATAGAGCATCTCGTCAAGAGCGCGTTTTTCGGACCTTGCGCGGCGGCGGGCGGCCTCGGCTTGATCTTTGGTAATCAGCCCCTTAAGCGCGAGAATGTCGGTTACGGTTTTAGCCATGGCATACCTTCCTAAAAAACTTTTTATGGAAATTTTACCACGCGACTAAGCGCCCGGGGTCTTGGTTCGCTTTTCGAGATGATTGGTCCTGTAATCGCGAGAAATTAAATTGAGCCAAGATCTCGGGCTAACGGCAGCCGCCGCAGGCGCGATGCCAGCCAAACGGTTTAAAGAGGGGCGAAAGGATCTGCCCGCCCTTTAGCGATGGTGGTTGTGGCATTGGCCGCCACGGGAGATTGCAAAGATTGAAATACCAAATTGTTCAGAATATCAATATCCGGTTTAAGTTTGTTCAACTTGCGATAAAGCTGAAGACGCTCGTTTTCGGCCTGGAGTTCTTGGGGCGAAATGCTCGGCCCCGAGGTCATTTCCCCGGAAAACTTATACCACGCCCACCCGCCGGCGGCGATAAGCATAAGAAGAAGGACGGTAATTATGGTTTGGCGCATATGTTTTCAGAACGATATATGAATCAACTTCAGGGCTTGTAATACATAAAGCCTTTCATCGTGACGGTTAAATTCTTATTGGCCGCGGCCGAAGACGCGGCGGGGGCATTGCCGAAGCCTTTCCCGAAAGAAATTTCAGTTACATCAACTACCCGCAGGTTGTTTTCCAGATTTTTAAGAAAATCGACAAATGATGCATAAGGGCCCTGGACAGTCATATTAAGGGGTATAGGCTGGTACGGACCGGCCGCAACCATAGTGGTTTTGGAACTCCGGCTCGCTGTAAAGTCAACGGATTGGACAAAGACTCCGCTCCTTTGAGCCAAGATCTCAAAATCAACCAACGCCGATGAGGTCTGCTGTTTTTGGGGGGCCATGATAGCTAACTTTTGCAGGTCTTGGGGATCAATTTCGTTGTAGGCGTCGCGTATTACTTTCTGCTTATCGAGAAGCTCAACCAGCTCGTTAAAGACCGAAGATAAACGGTTGGCTTCTTGGCGGTCCGCGCTTATCCGCTCCCATTCCGGCCAGACGCCAAGATAGGCGACCGTTGCCGTCAGGACCAGAAGTATTATTGTTACGGAGTTTTTGGACATTGAAAAAGTTTGCCTAGCTTGATTTTATTCGCCCGTCGCCGCCGCCTCCTCGCCCGATTCGCTCAAGCGCAGCTTGAGAAGCACCGGCTTGTAAGTAACGGATAGTTTAAAATTGATTAATCCCTGATCAGTAAGCGATAAGCCGCCAAATTCAACCTTCTCCACCTGGGGACTTGATTCGAGAACGCTTATTTGCTCGGCTACCGTCCGGTAGCTAATGGCGAGGCCCGAGAGCTCAATTTTTCTTGTGTCGCGGGCGAAGCCGAAAGTGTAGAACTGGACGCGCTGGTGAGTGACTTCCTGCAAAAAAGTGAAAACATTGGAAGTGAAAACGTGGCTTTCGATAAGGGCTTGCGCGGCGCCGATGGAGTCGGAAGTATCGATTAAGCTCGCTACTCCTCCTTCCGAGTTTAATTCTTCTTCTTTGCCGGCAATTTTTTCATGCCAATCGGTGATGGTCGCGTCTATGGATTTGCGGTAAAAGAACAGCCCGCCGTAAACCACCGCGGAAACAATAAAAAGCACGAGCGCCAGGTTAAAGGCAAGAGCGCTTGATTGATAGACCAAAGGCGATGGCCTATCCGGTTTTTCTTTGGCTATTAACGGATTGGTCTGGTCAGGCATTAAGGCCGGGCGAATATATTAATACTATGATATTTTTAGTTTTGCTCTAGACCGAGGTTATCTGTCTAAGAGCCAAACCTACGGCTACGCCGAAGTTGGGATTGATATCTTTTAAAACCGACTGCAGGAACTCGGGGTAAATAGTGCGCTGGAACGAGCTGCCGATGGTCGTTTCGAGGCCGAAGCGGCGCGCAACGTGGTTAACGAATCCGGCAAGGTTCACTCCTCCGCCGGCGAGAACAATCCTTTCCACTTTTCTCCTGGCAACGCGGTTATAGGAAGTTATGACGCGCTCAACATCCAAAAGGGTGCTATCGACAATGGGAACGACTACGTCAACAATTTCCCTTTCTTCCGGCCTTTCAGAAAGCCCAACCTCCTTTTTCAAAGCTTCGGCGCGCTCTTCATTAACCCCCAGGCTGCGCGAGAGAGCCGAAGAAATTTCGAGCGACCCGTGCCCGAGGTTGTGATTGAGCCGGATGACGCGCTGATCGACAATCGACACCGTGGTGACCAAGGCGCCCCAATGGACCAAGGCGGTCACCCCGCGATCGTTGTACAAAAGCGAACGAACCAAACTGAAACTTTCTATCTCCACGGCCTCGAGATCAAGGTGCATCATGTCGGCAATGCGCTGGTACTTGGCCAAAATATCCTTGGGTACCGCGGCCAGAAGCACGTAAGCTCTTTTGTCCTCTTCGTCCCGCTCGATAACCTGCCAATCAAGTTTGACTTCATTGGTCGGTATGGGGATATAGCGCTTGGCTTCAAAAGGAATGGCCGCCTCTATTTCATCCACCCGAATCAAAGGGAAGTTTATAACCGTTATGAAGCTTGAAGTCGAGGGAATGGAAAAAACGACGCGGCGCGAGGTGACGTTAGATTCACGCATCACGTCGGTAAGCAAGTTAACAACGTTCTGGTCGGTGTGGCCGATAAACCCGCCCATAGAAATCGAGGTCTCTTTTTCAAAATAACGGGCGGATTTCAGCTCGCCGTAAGTTTCAAGGATGGCTTGTTCGCGTTCCTTCTTTAATTGTACCACCTTGACCGATTCGCTTCCAATATCAATGCCAACAAAACTCGCAGGACCGACTGTGAGCTTCAAACCCATCTTGGGAAACTGGAACTTTTTTAAGAAGGAGTTAAGTGCCAAAGAAAAAACATGCCCTACGATCTTTTAAAATGTCCGGGGTACTAAAATTGTAGCATAAAACCGCTAAAACCAGCTACGAACCGGCACGATCAGCTTTTATTCGTGTTCCAATACTGCTAAAACTTATAGAATTACAATCCAAATGCAGGTTCGGAGCAGAGATCCCAAACTGTTAGAGCGATGGTTTTATGCACAGCTCCTGCTTTCCTGTTTTACTGGCTACTTAAGAAAGGGCGGGAGATGGCCAGTCTGGTTTTGTCCGGTTTTTAGTATTTCATGCCTCCATATGCTGGAATTGAGTTTTATGGTGCGGCCGGGCAATTGATAAGATAAGGCATGGATCTATCAATATTAAAAGAAGCGTTCTTAGATATACTTTTCCCTAAATTCTGCTTTGGCTGCAGAGAAGAAGGCCATTTTTTATGTCCGGGGTGCGAGCAAAAACTGATATTTTCAGCTCCTTCCTGCCCGGTGTGCTCCAAAAGGAACTTTAGCGGGGTTTTATGCCCGGGGTGCGAGGAAAAATCCGGGTTGCGCCGGTTTATCAGCCCGTTTAGCTACCGCGAGGCCTTGGTTCGCGATTTAATACATGCCTATAAGTATGAAGGCGTTAAGGAGCTCGCCGAATCTTTCGCTGAAATGATAGTTAAAATGCTGAATTTTTATAACATACGCATCGGCGGAAACTTTATCTTAATGCCAGTCCCCTTGCACCGCTCCCGCCAACGTGAACGCGGATTTAATCAGTCGGAGTTGCTGGCCGAGCGGCTAGCGAAAAGACTAAACTGTAAGGTGGGTAAGGTGCTGCGGCGGGTGCGGGCCACCGAACAGCAAATTGAAATGGACTCCTACGAAAAGAGGCGGGAAAATGTTGCCGGGGCTTTCGAAGTAACCGCGCCGGAAGTTATTTCGGGGCAAGCCGTGATTATTATTGATGATGTGTCGACATCGGGGGCTACGATTTATGAGGCGGCGCGATGTCTCCGCCAAGCCGGAGCGCGCACGGTTTGGGCGATGGTGGTTGCGAAGGGCTGATTAGCTTGTAGCTATTAGCTAATGGTATGTTGAGGCGAATGACCGACATATAGCTAAAAGCTGCAAAATATGATAATGTTCCGGTGTTATTAGCTATATAAGGTGAGGTGCCTGAGCCTGGTTTAAAGGGACACGGTGCTAACGTGTTGGGGGTCTAAAAGCCTCCCGTGGGTTCAAATCCCACCCTCACCGCAGCGAACGAAGTGAGCGAGGATGAGGGAGCGCGCAAACTGCTTTGCGCGCGTTGGGATTTGAAGGCCGCAGCGTTGCGCGAGTTTTTGCCGGAGGCGAAAGGCGAGCGCCGCGAGGCCGGACCCGGAGGAAATTTCCGTCAGGAAATTTACCAGAGGGAAATCCCACCCTCACCGCCAAGACAATTTTTTATCGGCATGACCCGAGTGGCCGCGAGTGAGTGGCGACCCGAGTGTGTCTAGCGCCGTCTTGTTTGTTTGCGAACTGCCACGAAGATTTATATAATAATAGTTCTAATAACATGATACCCAAGAACACTATTTGCATCTGGTTCGATAAAGATGCGGAAGCTGCAGCGAGCTTTTATGCCGCCACTTTTCCTGATAGCAAAGTAACCGCAGTTCACCATGCGCCCAGTGATTTTCCAGGCGGCAAGGAAGGCGATTTACTTATAGTTGAGTTCACCGTCTGCGGAATTCCCTGCATCGGTCTGAACGGTGGACCGGCATTCAAGCAAACCGAGGCATTTTCCTTTCAAATCGCAACGGATAATCAGGAAGAAACGGATCGCTACTGGAACGCGATCGTCGGGAATGGCGGCGAGGAAAGTCAGTGCGGTTGGTGCAAGGACCGCTGGGGAGTATCCTGGCAGATCATTCCGCGCACACTGATCGAGGCTATGTCCGCTGGTGGTGCTGAAGCAAAGCGTGCTTTCAACGCGATGATGACAATGGCAAAAATTGACGTCGCCGCTATTGACGCAGCGAGGCGAGGCTAAAGATCACCAGGAGGAAAGAACGGTTTTTTATTCTCCTTCGCCGAATACCCCGCAGCTACGCTGCGGGGATGAAGGCGAGGAGAATAACCCTTCCGAAGCTCGCCGCAGGCGAGC
>CAYNAP010000039.1:0-9749 GCA_964395285.1 uncultured Candidatus Saccharibacteria bacterium | reverse complement strand
GTTAGCGACGCGGTAGCGTTGAACGCGCGGGTTGGCACGGTAGAGTATTGCCGGGCCAAGGAGAGGATGGACGGAATTCGGCTGTCGCGGGAGTTGGAGGAGCTTCTGGAGCGCCGGCGAGCTGGAATCTTCGCCGATGCCGACCGGACCCGCGAGGCGAAGGCATTTGTCCGCCTGCGCGACATTGCCGAGGAGCGGCGGATTTGCCAGGAGCAGATCCGCAAGATTGACGGGGATCAGGATAAGGTCTCCGGTGGCAGCACTCCCGGCGCAGGTGTGACGGGTGCTTTGATGGACACGCTCGTCGCGTATCCCTCGTGGCCGCTCTGGGTTGGGGGGTTTGTTGCGACAGTAATCCTGTTGAGCCTCCTTCGCGGCACCAGACCAGTGGCTCCACCTCAACCTCCGCCTCCGCCGGCCCAACCCGCAGCGGTTCAACAACCCCTTTCCCAACTGGGAGCCGGGAGCCGTGTGGGCCGGATGGTCTACGGGATGCTGTGGATTCTGTTCCTCGCGGCTCTCCTCGGGGTCGGCGCGTGGCTGATCTTCGGCAGTGGCCGGCACCTCGTTGCCGACGCCTTCGGCCCCGAGCAGGAGGTCATCCAGCTCCAAGGAGTTGGAGTTTGGGTGCCAGTGAAGAGAGACCCCTACTTTACTACGGTCTGCACTGACATCAGTCGCGTCAGAGCAGGCACCGGCCGGGCTCGGTTCGGCGACGGCACGGAGGAGCCGTTGTACGACCGGGCAAATTACGGCAAGACAATTGTTGCATATTGGGGTGAAGGCAAGGTGGTGAGGCGCTTTGCCCCATGCGATTGGTCGCGCGGGGGGTCCGGAAGTTCTTCTAGCTAGAAGTTTAGCTAGGTTTCCGGTCTCGTGGCGCGTCCTCTTGTGTAGTTCATTGGGAGGTGAGAAAAAGCTCCGGGTTCGGAAACCTGAAAGAAGGGTTTCCGTCTCGGAGCTTTTCTACTTTAGGAATGTTCTCGACCCTAGTCCGGCCCGCGGACGGGTATAGGACAAGCTCGAACAATAGTTTGACAAAGGCTCACTACAGGTATTCTTCGAGCGAAGTCGAGAAGCTTCCCTTCTTTAAAAAATGGCAATTTCGTTTTAGGACCCATTTTTGTTATAATCAACTAACTATGGCCGAGCCGACTTCGGGTCAGGAAAAAAACCCGCTTCAGGAAATCGCCGAATTAGAGCGCCTTCTTGAAGAAAAGAAAAAAGCGCTTGAAGCCGAAGGCAAAAAAGTTGAGGAAAAGGAGGCCTTCAAAGAAACTTTCCGCGAGACCTACGGGGGCGCTTTGGCGCCCCCCGCGGTTACGCCGGCCCAGCCGCCGCCGTCGGCACCGCTCAAAAGCTTTGCCGCCAAGCGGGCCGACGATCTCAAAAGCAAGGAGCGCGAACGGCAAATCAGCGATCTTGTGGCGATGGCTTTGACCCGAGGTATAGGTGCTGCGGCCGATGCGGCGCGGCAAACCACCCCATGGCTGATGGACGAACTGCACGACCGCCTGCAGGACCGCTATTACGAGGAGCTTATCCAAAGGAAAAAGTTGAAACAGCTCTAGGGCCGATGCGAGATTGCTTCGCCCCTTGAGGGCTCGCAATGGCGAAGCGCAGGTTTTGAAATTAATTCTAGGTGATAAGGAGAGATTTTATATCGCCGATGAGTTACGAATCTATACTTTTTTATTCCTATCTCGGCCTGGTTTTAGCGGCCGGTACGGGTGCAGTGCTGTTTTTCCTTTTGCGCGGCCTTAACCGGCGCGACGAAGTGTGGCGCTCGCTAAATCTCAAACTTTTCAGAATAACCATGCCCCGCGCCAAAGTGCCGGAGACCAGCCCGACTTTGGAACAATTAAGAGAGCAAATCGGCGCGATGGAAAAAATTTACGCCAATCTCCACGGCGTTCGCGAGTCTTTTTTCAAGCGGCTTTTATACGGTTCGCCGAGTTTCGCTTTGGAGCTCACCGTGCCGCATATCGGCGAGGAAATAACTTTCTATATTGCCATACCGCGGAGCGTCAGTTTGTCGATTGAGAAGATAATCGAAGGAGTTTTCCCCGAAGCCCGGGTTGAGCCGATAGTTGACTATAATATTTTCAATCCCGAAGGGGTGAGCGCGGGGTCAGCGATCACTTTGGCGCGTTCTTTTATGATGCCGGTTAAAACTTACCGCCAGCTTGAAAATGACCCAATGAAGGAGCTCGCCAACGTTTTTTCCAAGTTGCAGCATGTGGGCGAGGGGGCGGCACTCCAGATTGTCGCCCGGCCGGCTAAAAGAGAAATTGGCCAGCGCATCATGTCTCATGCGCGCATGGCCTTTCTCGGCAAAACGCCGATCGTGCCCGAGGGCGTTTTCAAGGAGGGTTTAAGGATGCTTACTACGGCGACCAAAAATGAGTCAAAAAAGCCCGAAGAAAAAGTTGTCGAGCAGCACCGGCTTAGCCCCAAAGAGGAAGAACAAATCCGCATGATGGAGTCGAAAGGCTCGAAGACGCTTTTCGAAGCCAATATCCGGGTTATCGCTTCGGCGCCGACGAGAGCGAGGGCCGAAGAAATCGTGAAGAGTATTGAAGGGGCGTTTCTTCAGTATCGCGATCCGACCCTGAACGAGTTTCAAACCCAGCCGCTCGGCGGGCGGCAGCTCGAGAAGGCTATTTACCAGTTTTCGTTCCGGATTTTCGATCCGCATAATTCCGCGGTTTTGAGTTCGGAAGAGCTGACCAGTTTGTATCACTTCCCGAATGTGCCGCTTGAAACTCCCAAGCTGAAAGTGGTCAAGGCCCGCGAAGCGTCGCCGCCGGTGAATTTGCCGAACGAGGGCATTCTCATCGGCTACAACGTTTTTCGCGGGGAGACGCGCGAGGCGCGGCTTACCGAAAACGACCGCAGACGGCACGTTTATGTCATCGGCCAGACCGGCACGGGCAAGACCGCGCTTATGACCGAGATGATCCGCCAGGATATTTTTGCCGGAAAGGGAGTGTGTTTCATTGACCCCCACGGCGACAGCGTTGAGGAAATCCTCGGGTTTATTCCCCCCGGGCGGATACAGGACGTGATTTACTTCAATCCCGGGGAAACGGCGAAGCCGCTCGGGCTTAATATGCTCGAATACGACCAGCGCTACCCGGAGCAAAAAACTTTCGTGGTCAACGAGCTTTTTTCGATTTTTCAGAAGCTTTACGGCGCGGTGCCGGAGGCCTTGGGGCCGATGTTCGAGCAGTATTTCCGCAACTCAACGCTCCTGGTTCTTGACGATCCGGCGAGCGGCAATACTTTATTAGAGGTCGAGCGCGTTTTTGTTGATAAGGCGTTTAGGGATTTAAAACTCTCGCGCTCAAACAATGTTGTGATTAAAACCTTCTGGCGCGAGATTGCTGAAAAAGCCGGGGGTGAAGCGGCACTGGCCAATATGGTGCCCTACATCACCTCAAAATTCGATACATTTTTGGCCAATGAAATAATGCGGCCGATCATCGCCCAGGAGAAATCGGCCTTTGATTTCCGCGAGGTTATGGACAAAGGCAAGATTCTTTTGATCAATCTTTCCAAAGGGCGCTTGGGCGAGCTAAACTCTTCGCTGATTGGCCTCATCATGGTCGGCAAGCTTTTGATGGGCGCTTTATCGCGGGCTGACACCGCCGAGAGCGAGCGCCGCGACTTTTATCTTTACATTGATGAGTTCCAGAATGTCACCACGCGATCCATTGCCACCATTCTCTCCGAGGCGCGAAAATACCATTTGGATTTGAATATCGCCCATCAGTTTTTGGGCCAGCTCGAAGATGAAATAAAAAAGGCGGTATTCGGCAACGTCGGCTCGATAATCGCTTTTCGCATCGGCTCGGACGACGCCGAGTTTTTGTCCACCCAATTCAAGCCGGTTTTCGAGGCCCAGGATCTTTTGAACATTGATAACTATAACGCCTATGTTAAGTTATTGATCAACGGCCAGACTTCCCAACCCTTCAATGTCCACACTTATCCGCCGGGGCCGAAAGATGTTTCCCAGGTCCAGCAGATTAAAGATTACTCGAGCATGATTTACGGCCGGCCGCGCGAGGAAGTCGAGGCTGAAATACAGGCGCGGTATAAAAATAAAGTTGAGGACGAAACTTGATGATTGATTTTTTGGGCGATTGACTTTTATGATCAAACGCATTGATTTAGTGTGGAGTCTGGTTATCGGCGAGATCGCGGCTTTGCTGATGCTTGCGGTAAGTAAAAACGTTTCTATACCGGCTGGTATTCTTTCGCGTTTTTATCTTCTGCCGTACGTTTTTCCGGTGCTGACTCTTCTGGCTATGATTGTCGGCGCGCTTATTGGCCGCGCTATGCCTTTCGTTTACCAGCTCGTCAAGTTTGCGCTAGTTGGCGGCTTGAACTTTCTTATTGATCTTGGCGTCTTAAATTTTTTCATTTCCGCGACGGGCATAACCAGCGGCTTTTACGCCAGCGTTTTCAAGGCGGCATCGTTCCTAACCGCAGTGGTTTCGAGTTTCTTATGGAACAAATTTTGGACTTTCCGAGCGCTATCGGTTGAAAACGCCGGCCAGCAATTTTTCCAGTTTTTTATCGTGTCGCTGGTCGGCTTTCTCATAAACGTCGGTGTGTTTGCTTTGATGAATGACGTTTTGGGTCCGCAGGGGCGTGTTGACGCCAAAACGTGGGACAGCGTTTCGGCTGCCGGCGCGGCAGCAGTCGGTTTGGTTTGGAATTTCCTCGGCTATAAATTCATGGTGTTTAAAGGAGAGGCGAGCGTTTTGGAGGACCGCAGGCCGGGAGCCTTTAGAAGCTAAGCCTCCAAGCTTCCACTTCCAAGCTTCCAAAAGCTCCCGAACAGGATGACGCCCCGCCCCAATAAGGGCAATGAGAAAAGAAAAAGCTCCGCGGGTGCTATTGCGGGGCTTGCTATGTGGAGCTAATAAGCGGCACTAATCCTCTGGTTTCTCCTTCATTATAGTCGGTGTAATCGGGACCTCCGCGAAACTTTTCGAGCTTGGCGAATTCTGGGTTTAGCTCGGCAAGTTCCGCGAGCAGCCACTCGGCCCTCTTGGCTGTCATCGGGGCGATGTCAAGTATTTCGCTCTGGACGTTGAACCAGGCATCGTCCCAGTAGCACTGGGATATGTTTACGCCGGCTACTTCGGCGTAGTAAGAGCTGGCTCGCGCCAACCACCAACGGATACGTTCTTTGTACTTTTCTGGGACTTTCAGCTTGTTAACCATGGCGTGAACGATTGCCCATCGTTTGGCTTCTTCCGCGGTCATGTCTACACCTCCCGGGCGCAGGCCCGCGTTGCGTATCGACGCGCAGAGTCGCATACTTATCTACCTTAATTGTATTACTAATTTAGGTTAGGTTAAAGCCTTGTTATCCCCCTTTGTTTGGGATACTTTCTAGATATGTCTTATCAGGTGCTTTATCGCAAATATCGGCCGCGCGACTTTTCGGAAGTGGTCGGCCAGGATCATATCGTTTCGGTTATCCGCCGGCAGGTGGAAACCGGACGTTTGGCCCACGCATATCTCTTTTCCGGGCCGCGGGGTATTGGCAAAACCACTGTTGCGCGGATTATCGCCAAAGCGGTCAATTGCAGGCATGCGCAAGACCTGCCGGCACGGGCGCGATACGTTGAAAGCGATGAATTAGTACCGATACCCTGTAATAAGTGTGAATCCTGCGATGTCTTCAACTCTGGCCAGGCCTTAAACCTAATCGAAATTGACGCCGCGTCCAACCGCGGCATTGACGAAATCCGCGAACTGCGCGACATGATAAAATTCGCCCCAGTGGCCGGCGGCAAGAAAGTTTATATCATTGACGAAGTCCACCAGCTGACCAAAGAAGCTTTTAACGCCCTGCTCAAAACTTTGGAGGAGCCGCCGCCGCACGCGATATTTGTTCTCGCGACCACCGAGCTTGATAAAGTTCCGGCAACGATAGTTTCGCGCACCCAGCATTTTGATTTCCGGCGGCCCCGGCAGGAAATTATCCGCGAAAGGCTGATGACCATCGCCGGTAAAGAAAGTTTGGAGCTTGAACGTGACGCGGCCGAGACAATCGCTTTTGTCGCCGAAGGTTCGGTGCGAGACGCGGAAAGCATGCTCGGCAAAGTTTTGGCGGTAGCCGAGGGAGCGATAAGCCGCGAAGAGGTGGAAAATATTCTAGGCATTCCCAAGCGCGAGGCGCTGCGCCAGCTATTTGCTTTTATCGGTAACAAGAATTTAAAAGGGGCCCTAGCTTTGATCAACCATTTGTATCACGACGGCTACGAGATGGAATACCTGACCAAAATGCTGATGGCTTTTTTCCGCGATACTTTGGTGACTAAACTAGGACCGGATTCACGGGCAGTCAGCGTTTCCAACCTTTTGCCGGAGAGCGAGAATCTCGCCGTCCACCTTCAAGCTTATTCAGCTAAGGATTTGGCCGATGCTATTCTTCATTTGATTGAAGCGCTGGCATCTTCGAAGCGGACGCCGATACCGCAGTTGCCGCTGGAGCTGGCGGTGATAAGTATAGTTTCCCAGAGTAAGTTTGAAAAACCGACAACCTAGTGTCAAAGCACGAAATACGAAGCACGAAATTCGAAACAATTATAAATGACAGAAATTCAAAATTCAAAACGTTATGATTTGCACGATCGGACCTTTAAGTTCGCGAAGGATGTTAGGAATTTTGTCAGTAAGTTGCCCAAAACAGTTTCTAACTTCGAAGATATAAAGCAGCTAGTAAGATCGTCCGGTTCGGTAGGTGCCAACTATGTAGAAGCGAATGACCCTCCGCGCTGCAGAGCAGCGCGGTATCAAGCGGAAAGATTTATATTGAGAAACCACAGGTTTCTCAAACTCTTCCCCGCAAGGTAACCGCGCAGTAGAGCTGCCGCGGAATTATCAAGTTAAAATTTCACGCAAGGAGGCAAGGGAGAGCAAATATTGGTTACTGCTTATTGATGTTGCGGCAAACCGCCAACTTGAAAAAGAGCGGCAAGCTCTAGCCCAAGAAGCTACCGAACTCATGATGATTTTTAGCGCAATTATGAGGAAGTCACAGTAGGTTTGATAATTAGTAATTTTTATTTTGGATTTGTTTTGTATTTTGAATTTCGTACTTCGAATTTTACACACATATGTTAAGGCAAAAGAAAGTTGCGGTTTTTGACATTGACGGAACGATATTCCGTTCTTCGCTTTTGGTAGAGATGATTGAATCGCTTATTGCCGGTGGCGTTTTCCCAAAAGAGGCAAGGAGGCACTACGCTAAATCGTGGCTCGACTGGCAGGCTCGGCGGGGCACGGAGAAAAGCGGCTACTCCTACTACGAATACATATCCAATGTCATCGCCGCTTACCGCAAGCATATTAAGGGGGTGAGGCGGGCTGACGTTTGGCGCGTCGCCGAGAAAGTGGTGGATTTCCACAAAGTGCGTCTTTACCGTTTCACGCGCGATTTGGTGAGCGAGCTTGGTAAGACTCATTTTTTACTGGCCATTTCCCATTCACCTTACGAAGCGGTAGCGCCCTTCGCCAAGTCAATCGGCTTCGACAAAGTTTACGCCCAAGTTTATGGAGTGGATAAGCGAGTGCGCTTCACCGGCGAGGTTCTGTATTTGGACATTATTATTGATAAAGCCAAGGTGGTGGAGAGAGCTTTGAAGAAAGAAAACTTAACGCTTGATGGATCGGTCGGGGTGGGGGACACCGAGTCGGATATTCCTTTCCTGAAAATGGTTGAGCGGCCGATTGCTTTCAATCCGTCGCTCAAGCTTTACAAAGCGGCGCAAAAAAATGGCTGGGAGGTGGTGGTGGAAAGGAAGGATGTTATTTACCGGCTGGCGGCCGAAAAGTAGATGTGCTATTTCCGGAAACCAAAAACCTCCAAATAACTGCGACCACAGTTATTTGGAGGTTTTCTTAACTTAATTAGTTTGGCTAGGTTAGCCCAACTTTTCTTTCGACTCGGCCCACTCTCTTTTCTAGCCCGACAATGCGATCTTCCATTGCCGCAACATGTCTAACCAATGGTCCAAGGACCATCTTGATATCATGAATATCTGCTCGGATGAGGCTCATGTCCTCATTAACCGTCTGGAAACCAAGTTGAACCTCTCTTTTTGTGGCAGTTTCGTTAAACCCGCGCTTGACCATCCGCGCCAATTCATCAATTTTATCTTCAACGGTTTTCTTGGCCATACTATTGAAGATTATTCTTTACAACAGGGTTGTCAAATTAATTTTCCCGCCCGTTCCGGCTAGCCGGAACGGGCGGGTTTGCTGTGTCATCCTTAGGGCACAGCCCGAAGGGTCTAAAAAACCGGATTGATCTGCCTAGGCATCTTTGATCAACGATTTGATTTTCTCTTCGAGCTCCGGAGTCATATCCGCATCGGTTTGGCCGTGCACGGTTTGGCCGTGCTCTTTAGCTTTGGCCAGCACTTCTTCTTCGGTTTCACCCTCGGCGACGAAGTTGCAATCCATGCCAAGATCCTTGCAAGCAAATATTTTCATAGGCGTTTTTATTGGTTTACTGTACAGGCGTCCGACCCGCGCCTGGCTGTTGATCGTCTGGAGTGCGAATGCAATTCTTTCAGAATAACACGATTGCTCCAATAGCCGAAATCACGAAGGGGATATATGTTGAGCTCCGCCGTGCAGGACCCCTTGCCTATTAATGCTTGCATGCCCCGCGTTTGTAGTTTTTGCAGTTGCGGCACTTGTTACAATATATTAATATATTGTAACATTACTCAAATAATGTGATAATCACGTTATCGATTGGGTTGCCGAGAACTATGGCTAAAATCTCCAAAAAACCCGTGGCGCGCGCGGTGCGCGATGAGATGTTTCGCTCGATGTTTCGGGCGTTGGCAAGAATTTCAGACGAGGACGCGATAGGAAAAATTCTCGAAGATGTTCTCACGCCCACCGAAAAAGTAATGGTGGCCAAGCGCGTGATGGCCGCTATTTTGATTGACCGCGGTTATCCTTATCGCAAAATCGGCGAACTGCTTAAATTGAGCCCGACGACCATAAATACCGTCCACCGTGAGATCCAGAAGAAGGGCGACGGCTACCGACTGATTTTTAATCTCTTCCCTGCTCTTGATCGGACGCTCGCCGCCGTAATCCCGCCAGTCAAGGGTTCTAAGTCAAGTTACCGCCGTTGGAAAAACAGCTGATAGCGGCGGCAACGGTAATTACAACGGCAGGAGCAATGGTATGGCAGTAGCAGTGGCAAAGGGGCTGTGGCAGGAAACTTAGGTGATGGAATAATTGGCCGCGCTTTTGTGCTTCTGCTGTTACAATATATTAATATATTGTAACAAAGGCAGTTGGTGGATTTTGCGTTTTTAGAGTTCTTCTTTAAATTCTTCATGGAGCCCCACGGCCTTCCGGCCGTGGTACCAGCGTGAGTCAGCCCTTCGGGCTGTCCCGCTGACGCGGAACCTAGCTCACACCCCCGCCCTTACGGGCGGGGACCTCCCGCTGGATTAGAAAATTCGCCAAGTTCTTCGGCGAATTTTCTAAAAAGGGGATAGGAGGAGAGTTGAAATCCCCGCTATTCTGCGCTATATTTCTTATCATGGACAACGAAAAGCCAAAACTGCGCAAAGCGGTGATCGAAAAGACCGTCGGTTATATGTTGGCTGGTTTCGGGTTTGTGGCGGCACTTGCCTGGAACGAGGCGATCCAATCGCTTTTCACCGAAATTTTCGGCCCGTCGCGCGGCTCGCTTA
>CAYNAP010000038.1:0-9810 GCA_964395285.1 uncultured Candidatus Saccharibacteria bacterium | reverse complement strand
CCGAGTTTAAAGACCACCCGGTTGCCGGCGATAATTTTTCCACGAGCCGCTATCACGACAAAGTCCTCGCTAAAGTTACCTCCATAAGGCCGCGCACTTACGAGGAGCTTGTCGCCATGGAAGGCGTCGGGCCGAAAACCGTAAGAGCGCTCGCTCTCGTCGGCGAAATTATCTACGGCGCCAAACCCTCGTACGAAGATCCGGCGCGCTATTCATTTGCTCACGGCGGCAAAGATGCCACGCCCTATCCCATCGACCGCGAGACCTTCGATAAAACCATTGCTATTCTCGAAGCCGCCGTCCGCCGGGCGCGATGGTCAGCTAACGACAAAAGTCGAGCTCTTAGGCGCCTTAGCCAAAAAACTGCCGTTTAATTCAGTGATGCACTCCATCCGAATACCATATCCTTCACCGGAGGAACGGTTAGACTACAGCCGCTCCATAAAAATATTCGTCAAGTACCCCGGCGGTAATTTAAATCAGTCCGAGCCGGCGCCAAAAAAAGAAAACCTCGAGCCTGCCCGCCAGGACATTTTTGTCCAAACTCTTTTGCTCGCGTCAGCGACCGTCATCCTCTCGGCTCCTTTTCTTATGGGTTACATTTTGTACCTCAAAAAGCACGGCTCAAGTCCGCCAGGCCAACAGTCAATCGCGAGAGTAGACAACCCTGCGTCAGTCAACGTTGCCGTCATTAAATCGCCGGCCGAAGACGTCAAAATAAGCAGCCTACCAAATCAGCTCCAGTCCGCTCCAACTCAAGCTCACGCCGAAGTCGTAGCTGCTGAAAATTGGGCCGCCCCGCCGAAGGCCAACAGCCAAAAACAGGCAGTCGTGAGCCGGGACATAACCTACTCCGGGGCCAACCGCTTAAATGAACCGGCGCATGCCTTAGTCAAAATATATTGCAGCGGCGATGCCGAGTCGGAGGAAATTAAACAAGGCTCGGGCGTGCTTTTTCGCAGCGCCGCGAGTGACAGTCAAAACTACCCTTTTTACATTCAGACCAATCTGCACCTATTGAAAACAAGCGATGGCTCTTTGCCCCGATGTGAGGCTTTGATCTATCCTGACAGCGCCGACGAAGAAAAATACTTTTCTTTCGGCATTGAAAGCTACAAGTTCTACCGCGATGACCTGGATATAGCTTTGCTTAAACCCAAAGTTATGCCGTCTGGCGGCCACGCCGGTACCGCCCAAGACCTGGCGGCTCATGCCATAGATAGAACAAACTATGGCGCCTGCGATTCGATGAAGATAGGCGACCGTCTGTTCGTTCTCGGCTATCCCTCAACCGGCGGCCAAACCATAACGGTTACCGACGGCATCGTCTCCGGCTTTGAACTCGACCGCAGCAACACACGCTTCGTAAAAACCTCGGCCAAGATTGATTATGGAACTTCGGGCGGCATCGCCGTGAAAGATTCGGGCTGCATCGTCGGCATCCCCACATTTGTGCAAAAAGGAGATCTCGAGAGCATCGGGCGGGTCCTTGACTTAAACTACCTGTATAACATTACGCTAGCGACAGATAAAGCCCAATGAAATTCAGCAACATTTCTAGAGCCCATCTCAAAAATGTTTAAAAATAGTTATTCTTCGAGCCGAGTCGAGAAGATACCACCAAATGAATAAGCTGTTTTTGTTCTTCTCTCGACAAGTTTGAGATGGCTTCTAGTACAAATTCTCATTGACTTAGTTAAGCAATCTATGTTAAAAATTTAACAGTTCCAAGCACTCCAAAAAGACAAGCCCGCCCAACGCCAAGCCCCCAACCAAGGCCAACGCCTCAAACAAGAAAGGGGAATACGATGCCCAAGCTCTCTCCAGCCCGTGAAGCGGTACCGCTCCTGCCCGGTTTGCAATTGCTGAATCGCGGCAAGGTTCGTGACACCTACCGCCTCGACGACGAGCACCTTCTGCTCCTTGCCAGCGACGGGGTCAGCATCTTCGACGTTGTTTTGAACGCCCTCGTGCCGCAAAAAGGCCAAGTGCTAGCGGCACTAAGCCACTTCTGGCTGACTTTTCTTGGAGACCAAGGCATCCACACCCATCTCGTCGCCGCCGGGGCAGATATCGACACGTTCCTGCCGCAAAGTCTGCGCAACAATCCGGAAGTACAATCCCGAAGCATGACTGTCAAAAGACTCGGGATGCTTCCGGTTGAATTCATTGCCCGCGGCTATCTCACCGGCTCCGCCTTTGCAGCCTATGCGGAGAGTAGAGAGGTCGGAGACCACCTATTGCCGCCGGGGTTACAGGACGGTGACAAGCTGCCAAGGGTACTCGACACACCTACAACCAAGGCGCAGGAAGGACACGACCAAAGTCTTTCTGCGTCAAGAATCCGCGCGCTGTACCCCGATGAAACCTACTGGCTCATGGCGGCCTATCAACTGATTTCCGCCTTCGCTGAAAAGCGAGGTATTGTTTTCGCCGACACCAAACTCGAGTTCGGGAGAAAAGCGGACGGTGAAGCATTCATCGCTGACGAAGCCGGAACCCCGGACTCTAGCCGCTACTGGGACAAGCTAGCCTGGCTGGAAAGCCGCAAGCCCGATAGCAGCCGCAAGGCTCCGCCAGCGCTGGATAAGCAACTCGCTCGCATCTGGGGCAAGGCCCATGGCGTCGAAAAAGTCAGGCCCGAAAATGAGGCAGATGTTTCAGAAGCCCATCAGCTGATAGTCCCGGACAGCCTAATCCGCGCCCTGACCCAAACCTACCGCTACATTCTGTGGCGGCTGACCGATTTCACTCTCGAAGGTTACTTCCGACAGTTGGGAGTAACGCTGAACATCCCGAAAAAAAGAGTGGTATTTCTGCTCGGCAGCGAGAGCGACATCCCGGCGCTCCGCGCCGCTCTCGACAACTACCACCCCACAGCCAATGGTCAAATCGGCGGAACTGTTGGCCATGTCATCAGTTGTCACCGCAACCCCAACGATCTGGAAAACTTCGTTGTCGGCGGCTGTGACCGGGCCGATGTCGTAATCGCCGCGGGCGGCAAGGCCTTTGCCCTGCCCGGCATACTCGATGCCCTGCTTCACAAAGAGAATCTAGACATACCGGTCCTCGGCGTCGCTCTCGGCAGTCCGGGGACAAGAGCTTTCGACGCGGCCAAGTTATCGATCGAGGAACTGCCCGGCCAGCCGGTAGTCATGAACGAACTCACCGGTGAAGCTTACTCCGGAGTTGAAGGCTTTAAAGAAGCCATAGCGCGGGTAAACTCCGGCGAGCTTCCTCCGCCCCAACCGCGGGCAGACAAGCCCGCCCAATTCAACGCCGACGTATTCTCGCAGTCCGCGCTCCCATAAGGAGCGGCCGCGAAACAAGCATTACCCTCCTGTTGCCGATGCAACAGGAAATTTTTTCTTCTGGAAGTTTGGCTTTCAAATCCAAGTAAATAACAGCAGGCCGAGAAAATCTATCTAGAAATTTGTTATAATATCTAAAGAGTGGGCCAACGATAAAGAGCATTTAACTTGCTTCACCTTCTCGAGACAATAAGAAAAGGGGATCGCAAGTTCATCCAAGATCTTGCGATTAACTCAATTTTGTCCGTCCTCACTATAGTGGGCTTGCTTTCGCATTTCCTGAATATCTTTAGAATCGACGAGCTCGTGATTATAACTCTTGCCTTAGTCGGCACGCTTTACACTCTTAAGAATGCTTTTTTCGGACTTTGGCGGAAGCAGCTGACTATAGACCTGCTATCGAGCATAGCTCTTATCGCGTCGCTCTTAGCCAGGGATTGGTATTCGGCGGCCTTTATAAACCTGATGCTCGCTTCCGCACGGCTGTTTGATCTTTGGACCACTGCCCGAGCCAAAAATATAGTCGAACAGCTGATTAAATACCGCCCAACCACGGTAAAAATAAAGGAAGGCGAAACTATAAAAGAAATATCCATAGATGACGTCCGGGCCGGCCAGCTTGTAGTTGTGGAGGCCGGCGAGCGTATTCCGGTTGACGGCGTAGTCGTCTCCGGACAAGCCAGCGTCAACGAATCCAACCTGACCGGCGAAAGCGAACCGGCAACCAAGCGAGCCGGCGGCCAAGTTTTTGGATCCACGCTTAACGAAACTGGCTCGCTCTTGGTCCGGGCCCAGCGCGTCGGCCAGGACAGCACCCTCGCTAAAATCATCGCCATGATCGAAGAAGCCAGCCGCAAAAGAGCCAAGACCGAAAGAGTGGCTGAAAAGTTCACCAAGTGGTATATCTCGCTGATTCTTATCGGCTCGGCTTTGATCTACCTTATTTTCAGAAACGCCAATATCGTCTTGGGAGTGCTGCTGGTCGCCTGCGCCGACGACATCGCTGTCGCGATCCCGCTCGGCTTCACCGTGGCCATCGCCAGGAACGCCAAGCGCGGAGTTTTAATCAAAGGCTCGGATGTGCTTGAAAAGTTGTCAAAAATCAAGTACTTCGTAACCGACAAAACCGGCACTTTGACTTACGGCCGATTCAAAGTCAAAGAAGCAAAAACTTTTGGATCCTTAAGCCAAAAAAAATTTCTGGAGCTTTTTACGTCAGCGGTGGTAAGCTCGCGTCACCCCGTAGGCACGGCCATAGTTCACTATGCCGAGGAACAGGGTCTCGCGCCAGAGGCGCCGGACAAGTTTGTGGAAACGCCCGGAGAGGGTATGACTGTTTCTCTGGGTAAGACCGAGGTCATTGCCGGTAAAATTGATTTTCTTAAGAAAAATGGGGTAGTTATAAAACCGGCAGAGGAGACAGCTATTGAACAGGCAGTCAGCTCCGGCACCAGCGTCACCCTGCTTAGCGTTAACGGTAAGCTGGTCGGCTTCATTGCCCTTGAAGATGAAATAAGACCCTTCGCCAAATCGCTGGTCTCGGCCACAAAGAGCCTCGGCGTAAAATCATGGATCATGCTTACCGGCGACAACGAGAAAAACGCCAAACGAGTTTCAGCCGAAGTTAAAATTGATCAATTCCAGGCCAACCTCAAGCCGGAAGACAAACTAAAGTATCTGGAAGCTTTCAAAAAAACCACCGGCGGGGCATTGGCTATGATCGGTGACGGCGTTAACGATGCCGCGGCTTTGGCTCTGGCTGATGTAAGTATCGCCATGGGCGTTATCGGCTCGGATGCCGCCATTGAAGCGGCCGACGTAGCTCTGATGAAAGACGACCTCAAGCGCATTCCCGAAGCCATATCCGCCGGGCAAAATACCATGAAAATCATTAACCAAAACTTTATCATCTGGGGCCTGACTAACGCCATTGGCCTGACTTTGGTGTTTTCAGGCGCCATGGACCCCGTCGGGGCCGCCGCCTATAATTTTCTCACCGACTTCATCCCGATACTGAACGTATTTCGCATAGGAACGAAACCGGCTAACCAACATCGCGCTTAACCCTGCCCGTCGGACCATAAATCAGGACAATCTTTCGTCAGCGTTTATTGGAGCGCCTTGCGCTGCCGGAAAGCTGATAGTGCCTCCTCGCTGATGCGATAAGGGAGCCTGCCCCGGCAAGCCGGGGCAGGGCTATAGTATCTATTGTTTTAAGGAGTTTCTCTCATCCACTTGGCAGAAAACCGCCAAAAGCTTAAAATTATCTGACATATGAACAGCATTTCCCTGATAGTAGCTCTTAGTGCCGGTTTTGTGTCTTTCCTTTCGCCCTGCGTCCTGCCGATAATCCCGGGTTTCCTTAGCTATCTTGCCGGAAGTTCTCTTTCCGAGTCGCAACCGAAAAGAAAAGATATATTCTTGTCCAGTTTGTTTTTTGTCATCGGCTTTTCAGTTATTTTCTCTATTTTAGGCATCATCCTAAATGTAGTTTTAGCCCAATCGGCCTACAGTGTCCAAACATGGCTCGCGCGCATCGGCGGGGCGGTTATCATAATCTTTGGCCTTTATCTGACCGGGTTAATTAAGCTGCCTTTTCTAAATCGGGAGTATAAGTTTGCCGTCAAAACTCAATTTAAGTCGCGCTATCTTACCTCTTTCACTTTTGGAGCGGCTTTTGCCGCCGGCTGGACGCCATGTGTTGGCGCTGTTCTCGGCAGTATCCTTGGACTCGCGGTGAAAGAACCGGGATCGGCTTTTGCCCTCCTTTTTGCTTACTCGCTGGGGCTTGGTTTGCCGTTCCTAATAGTGGGGCTCTTTGCTTCGCAAGCCGCCAACTTCATCCTCCGCTATAATCACATTTTCAGGTACGTCACCGTTGCTTTCGGCGCCATCCTTGTGGTTTTGGGAATACTGGCTTTTACCCAAAGTTTGAATTTGGTAGCTAACTTCAATCTGCTTAACCGTTGGCTTTTGAAATAAATGAGCAACCAGATAAGATCACTGCTGCTGGTCGTAGTTTTAGCCGCGATAGGCGGAGCGATATTTTATTTGCAGTCGCTAAAACCGGCTAACCCCAGCGAAACGATAAGACCGGCAACTGAAAGCCCCGACGCCGCAACTTCAGCCATTGAGCCGAAGAATTTATCGCAAAATAAGCCGGCTAAAGAGAAAAATTACCCGCTAGCCAAGGAAATTATTGACCCCCAGGGCTTCATCAACACGCCTAAAATATCGTTGGCCGATCTTATCGGCAAAAAAGTCATCTTGGTTGACTTCTGGACTTATAGCTGTATCAACTGCCAGCGCACTACGCCATATCTCAACGCCTGGTACGATAAATACCGCGACCAGGGACTTGAAATCGTCGGCATTCACACCCCAGAGTTCGACTTCGAAAAAAAATATGAGAATGTAACTGCAGCCGTCAAGAAATTCGGCATAAAGTACCCGGTGGTCCTTGATAATAACTATGCCACCTGGACGGCCTACGGCAACCGTTACTGGCCGAGAAAATATTTGATCGATATTGACGGCTTTATTGTCTACGACCACATCGGCGAAGGCGCCTATGACGAAACGGAAAAGAAGATTCAGGATCTGCTCGAAGAGCGCATGACCGCGCTAAATATGGAAGGGGAAATTGCGAAAGACATTGCCAAACCAGGCGACGCGCCCGAAGTTGATTTCGCCAAAATTCAAAGCCCCGAAACTTATTTCGGCGCGGCGCGCAACGAAAATCTGGGCAACGGGCAAGCTAAAACCTTGGGCCTACAATCGCTAAGCAGCCCCCGGGAGGTGAAGCCAAACATGCTTTATCTTAGCGGCTCTTGGCAGTTCAATCGGGAGTTTGCCGAAAGTAAGAGCTCGAGCGCGAAAATAATCTTCCGCTATAAGGCCAAAAGCGTTTACTTGGTTGCCAGCGCCGACCAGGAAATAGCCCTAAAAATCATGCGCGACGGCCAGCCGGTTAGCGCCGCAATAGCTGGCTTGGACCTCGCCAAGGACAGCAACTCTTCGGCCAAAGTAAGAGAGGATCGCCTCTACAAACTGATTGAAGATTCGGCTTATGGCGAACACACTATAGAAATCACAATAGATAAACCCGGCTTCCGCGCGTTTGCTTTTACCTTCGGCTAACCCAGCGCAGTATAGGACACGACGATGCAAATGAACATGGAGCTCCGCGCAGCGTAAACTCGGCGGTATCTCCATTTCACCTTTTGACAGCCAGTCGCATATCGTTATAAAATCAACTTGTGAAGCTATTCATCACCTTGCTAGTAATCATCGGCTTTCTCGGCACGGCCGTCCTCGGCTTTTTGGCTGTTGCCTGTTTGGGCCTGCAATGCGGACATTCTGACGCCCACGCTGTGTGCCTGGCTTCAAAAGTTAACGCCGCTACTTGCCCGGAAGAAGCCAACGTTCTGGCTTTTATTAACTTTCACATCTACGGATTTAAAGATCTCTCCTCCGGGATAGTAAACTCTTTCGCTTTGGCCAGCGCCCTCCTTCTATTTTCGCTTCTGACCCTGTTTTTCTTGAAACTGAACAAGACTTTCTTAAATGTCGAGGCTATAAATCTCGCCCTCTATCACCGGATCAAACTATCCTCCGAATTATCTTCAATACATATCTTGCGCCAAGCAGCCAAGTGGCTATCCTTACACGAAAATAGCCCGGCGTTGACTTAAGGCGGCAAATCACATCGCTCATTCGCGGTTTGATTTAGCTCGCCTCATTATCCCTTACCGGGGATTTTTTGTTGATGTAAATTAATTCGCTAATTCACCATGAAAAATCATAAAGACATAATAATCGGCCTGGGGTTCGTCCTCATAGTCATCGGCATTTTGTTTGCGGTATCGAAGCGGCCGACTCAAAGCAACAATCAGCCGAACTCCGCCGTTGCGAGCGTAGGCGCCCTCGCCGCCAGTGAAAACTTTTTCGACTTTGGCACTATCTCTATGGCTAAGGGCAAAGTTAGCCGCACCTATAAAGTGGTAAACTCGACCGACCAGCCGCTAACTATAAATAAAGTCTACACCTCGTGCATGTGCACCGAAGCAACGCTGGAAAAAGATGGCGAGAAATTCGGCCCCTTCGGCATGGCCGGCCACGGCTTTGTACCCAGCATCAATCAAGTGCTCAAAGCCGGCGATCAAGCCGCCGTTGAAGCCGTATTCGACCCGGCCGCCCACGGCCCGGCCGGCATCGGCCTGGTGGAAAGAATCGTATATGTGGAAACCAATTCCGGGCGGCCGCTGGAATTGAGTTTCAAGGCCTATGTCACTCCCTAACTTTTTGGCCGCCAGTGGAGCTCCGCGGGCAAACCCCGTGGCGCCTATGGCGCCGCCCGTGGGGGCGGAATCCTGAACGAGGGTTCACGGCTGAAGCCGTGGCCCGAGTCGAAGAGTCAAAAAACCAAAAAATGAAAAACCCCAAAACGGCATTCGTAATCCTAATCGTTGCGGCGGTGATACTGACCGGCGCCGTCATCCTGTTCAAATCCGGGGGACTCGGGGCAAAAACTCTGTGGAGTTTATCCAACGGGGGGAAATGGCTTATGCCCCTCGTCGTTACCGCCGCCATAATCGACAGCATCAACCCCTGCGCGTTTTCCATTCTGATCCTAACCATCGCCTTCCTCTTCAGCATCGGGCAAATGCGCTCGAGTATCCTGAAAATCGGCAGCTTCTATATCATCGGCATTTTTGCCGCCTACGTCCTTATCGGCCTTGGCATCCTGCAAGCCCTGCACCTCTTCAATACCCCTCACTTCATGGCCAAGGTCGGAGCTTTGCTCCTAATTGCTCTCGGCCTTATAAACATCATTAACGAATTCTTCCCGCCCTTTCCGATAAAACTGCGCATACCGCGTGCCGCCCACCAAAAAATGGCTGAACTGATGAATAAGGCCTCTCTGCCCACGGCCTTCTTCCTCGGCGGCCTAGTTGGTCTTTGCGAGTTCCCATGCACCGGCGGGCCGTATCTTCTGGTCCTCGGCCTGCTTCACGACAGCCAAACCTACCTGCGCGGCCTCGGCTATCTTGCCATCTACAACCTGATTTTTGTCTTGCCGTTGATCGTTATCTTGCTTCTTTCGAGCAGTCAGGTGTTCTTGGAAAAAGTTCGCGAATGGAAAAAAAGAGAAACCGGTCGAATGCGGCTATGGGGCGGCATCGCCACCATCGTCTTAGGCCTGCTAATATTTGCCGTGTAATAACAAAAACTACCATGGATAACCAGATAAAAAGCTTTGATGAAGTAGTCAGAAAAGTCGAGGCTCTTAAAAAATCCGGAACGGTTGACCTCTCCACTGAAGAGGATTTGAGCATTGCAGTTATGAACCTGGTCAGTTTGGAGGAGCACTTCTTCTTCACCGGCGCAAAAACCGGCGACAGCAAGTACTTTAACCTGCTTAACGAAGCGCGTGAAGCGAGAAAAAACCTGCTTGCGCGGCTGATTGACAAGCACGAAGGCGAAACTTGGTGCATAT
>CAYNAP010000037.1:2712-10083 GCA_964395285.1 uncultured Candidatus Saccharibacteria bacterium | reverse complement strand
AAATAATAGTCTCTCGAATCCTTCTCGAATGTGACCGAATCAACCTCGAATCCGTACTATTCGAGAACAATTCGAGGAAATTCGAGCGTAATTCGAGAAATCAAATATGAATTTCAACAAAGCATTTGTTTTAGGCAACGTAACGCGCGACCCGGAATTGCGCACCACGCCCGGCGGGCAAAGTGTCTGTTCGTTCGGTGTGGCCACCAACCGTTTCTACAAAGATCAAAGCGGCCAGCGTCAGCAAGCCGCCGAATTCCACAACATTGTGGCGTGGGGGCGTCTGGCCGAAATTTGCCAGCAGTATTTGCGAAAGGGGTCGCTGGTTTTCATCGAAGGACGGATCCAGACTCGTTCGTGGCAGGATCAAAACTCCGGCCAGAAGCGTTTCAAGACCGAAATTGTCGCCGAAACGATGCAATTGGGGCCGCGGGGATCGGGCGGGGGCGGGCCGTCGGCTGGTCAAGCCGGGGAAAGCATTCAACCACCCGTTGCCGAACCGGTAGAGACGGTTCAGTATCCCGGCGACGAGGACGAGATTAAACCGGAGGAGATACCGTTTTGAAGCGAGCGAGTTAAGTAAATTAAGCAAGTTAAGTGAATTAAGCTGGAGTGCGTTAAAGCTTAACTCGCTTAATTCACTTAACTAGCTGAACGGGCTATTCTATGATGGACCAAAAACAGTGCTTTTTTTGCACTTCAACCCATAGAGTCATCGATTACAAAGACGCAGAAACTCTGCGCCGCTTTATGTCGTCGCAGATGAAGATAGTCCCGCGACGGCGTTCGAGTCTCTGCGCCAAGCATCAAAGAGAGCTCGCGCGGGCGATTAAGCGGGCGCGAACTTTGAGTATAGTGCCCTACACTTTGTATTGAGATTGGGAAGGAAGCCTAGGGCGATGGAAATGAAAAGTTGCAAGTGATTTATAATTAGCGCAATATTATGGCGAACAAACACGAAATACCACAGGAAGAGGGCGACTTCAACAGAGAAGCTGTAAAAAAAGGTTTATCTCCCGAAGAGGAAAGTTTGCTTAAAGAAGACCTCAATGCCGTTGAGAGAGGTCAAGGATCAGCAGAGTCCATTACCACTGGCGGCGCAGATGAGTCTTCCCCAGATGAATTTTTGGTGCGTCAACGCGCCTCTGACGAAAAAAGTGAAAGGGAACAAGAGGAGCGAGCAGAAAATGAAGATTCGTTCACAAAATTCATACGTGCACAGGGTGTAACCGAGGGAGAACTTAGCGACGAAATTATAAGTGGCTGGTTGTGGAATGGCGATTTGGGTAGTTTTTCTGGAGATGAAGAGCCAGAAGAGCGCAAAACAAAACTTGAAACGCTGCACCGCCAGTGGGAAGAAAAAAAGAAATAGTCAATCGGCTTTTTATCATTGGTTAGAAGCTGGCTTAGCTCCTTGGGAGTTGTCACGTCGGCTGCGGAACATAACTAAACTTGGAAGCTAAGCTTCCAAGCAAGGTTTTGGAGTCAGACGGATGCCGAGAAGGTTACGATTCGGCCGGAGCGTTAAGCGCTTCTTTGATTTTCTTGGATATTTCTTCGGCTACTTTGGGGTTTTGTTTTAAGAACATTCTCGCGTTGTCAAAACCCTGGCCGAGGCGCGTGCCGTCCATAGTGAAGCTTGCTCCGGCTTTTTTAACCACGCCGTATTTTTCTCCTAAGGTCAGAAGCTCGGCGTCGCGCGAGATACCCTCGTTATAAAAGATATCGAATTCGGCGCGGCGGAAGGGTGGAGCCACTTTGTTTTTAACGATTTTCGCATTGACGCGATTGCCGATTATTTCTTCACCCTTTTTTATCTGCGCGGCGCGGCGCACCTCGATTCTTACCGAGGCGTAAAACTTCAGCGCTTTGCCTCCGGGGGTGGTTTCGGGGTTGCCGAACATCACGCCGATCTGCATGCGTATCTGATTTATGAAAATGACCGTTGTCTTCGCGTGGGCGACGGCGGCAGTTAGCTTGCGCAAAGCGTGGGACAT
Organism: uncultured Candidatus Saccharibacteria bacterium; assembly: GCA_964395285.1. Lineage (GTDB taxonomy): Bacteria > Patescibacteriota > Minisyncoccia > Sungbacterales > SURF-37 > CAYNAP01. The sequence goes on along the minus strand of CAYNAP010000037.1, from coordinate 8,086 downwards.
GAGCCGCGCTTGGAGCCCGATATGCTGTTGGCCCATCTCGCCTTCTATTTCGGCTTGCGGCGTTAAGGCCGCTACCGAGTCGATAACAACAATATCAACCGAGCCGGAGCGGACCAGCGACTCGGTTATTTCCAAAGCTTGCTCTCCGGTGTCCGGCTGGGATATCAGAAGGTCGTTGACTTTAAAACCAAGGCGCTTGGCGTAGTCCGGGTCAAGCGCGTGTTCGGCGTCAATAAAAGCGGCGAGACCGCCTTTCTTTTGGGCTTCGGCAACGATATGCAAAGCCAAAGTTGTTTTCCCCGACGACTCCGGCCCGAAAATCTCAATGACGCGCCCGCGGGGCACGCCGCCGACGCCGAGGGCTATATCGAGCGCGAGCGACCCGGTAGGGATAGCATCAACGTCAACTTTACGTATGCCGCCGAGCTTCATGATCGCCCCTTCGCCGTACTTGTCCTGAATTTCTTTGACAGTGTCCTCAAGTGTCCGCAGCTTTTCTTCGCGGAGCTCGGCCTTCGTTGGGTTCTTTTCCTCTGCCATAGCGCAAGTGTTAGGTTAATTAAGTGAACTAAGTAAATTAAGCGAGTTAAGTCTTGCCAGTGTTCCAGCTTAATTCACTTAACTCGCTTAATCAGCTTAACCAGCTTTAGATCATTTTACCACAATATATCTTGTTATTTTTGTCGTTTTGCCGTAACGGTTTTTGGCTTCAAATTCCATGCGGTTTACGCCTTTAACTAACTGCACTTTTTCGGTAAATTCGCCGCTAGCCCCACTGTATAATGGCCGTCCGTTCATGGTCAAATCAGCTTCGGGGTCGGTGCGGCCCCTCAACTCGAAAGAGTAACTGGATACGGCGATATCGGCGGGCGGGGATGTGACTATAAGGGAAGGCGAGCGCAGCAATTTAAACTGGTAAATGAAAAATCCGGCGATGGCCGCAAGGATTATTCCAACGAGGACCAGTATAAAGTTTCTCTGGTTAAGATACTCTTTCGGTTTTCTTCGATAAGCGATCATAACTTTGCAGTCATGGTAGCAGATTTGTCGTGAAGCGCATATTATCCTTTAGCCAGCACACGGATCGGTATATTTGGGATAAAAAACCGACCACGCGGGGTCGGGTAGGCTGGCTTTACCGGCTTGGGGCCTAAATGGGATGAGTACGATGCCAAGAGCAACTTGCCGCGGATTAAACTGTAAGAACGAGACTGCGACACTTTGGCTTAGAAGTTAGAAGCGCGGCGCCCAAGGGGTATTTCGTTTGCGGCGCTTAACATCCGGCGGCAGTTTTATTACCGCCGTTTTCCTCTCGGCTTCCTCACTCCCCTCTGGGAAGGGGATAATAACCGCTTTGCCTTCCCTCCAGCCGGTTATGCCTTGTCTGCGCAGGGCTGCTTCGGCTTCCTGTCCTTCCCGGGAGCCAGATTCGCTTCGGAAAATAATATCACGAAGCGTTTCGGGCGGCAGATAGGGCGGCGGCGCTTCTGCCAGATCAGTCGGCAGAATTTCGCCGAGACTGCTGCCCCCGCAGCCGATGCTACGCAGCGGGTTTCTCTCCTCGGGTTTCCTGGCCCATCCGGTGGGGTCGCTTGAACTCGATAGGTCCATGAATTCGGGATCAAGAGCAAAAGCGCTTCTTGGCATGATGGCCTCCTTTTCTAGTTGGGTGGCGAGTCCATGGGGGCCTTCGCGGCAGTTTGTTCGCATGATCCACTTATTAGGGGTATTACTTCGGACGCGACCTATTTGTTAGTGGCGTGAAGGAACTTACCTGTTTCTTTGGAAGTCCTTGAAGCAAAGTTGGCGAGGATTCATCCTATGCTTCTTCGGTATTTTCTTCTTTGATAAGTATCTCGCGGGGTTTAGCCCCTTCGCCCGGGCCGATGACGCCTCTTTCTTCGAGAATGTCCAAAAGACGCGCGGCGCGAGCGTAGCCAACCTTAAGGCGGCGCTGAAGGTAAGAGGCCGAGGCCTTGCCGGCGCGAATTACCGTTTCGCGCGCGTCTTCATAGAGAGGATCGTCGTCTTCGTCAACGTCACCGTCGCCGTTCAACGCTCCTTCGAGATCGCGCCCGGCGCGGCCTTCGAGTATTTCGGTTTCGACTTCCTGATCGGGGATGGCCTCGGTTTCTTCGATTATAAACTTGGAAATTTTTTGCACTTCGGACTCGGATACAAATCCGCCTTGAATGCGCCGGGGTTTGGCGGTATCGCCGGCGAGGAAAAGCATGTCGCCGTTGCCGAGCAATTTATCGGCTCCGGCCACGTCGAGTATGGTGCGCGAGTCAACTTGAGAGGCCACCTGAAAAGCGATGCGCGAGGTGATGTTGGCTTTGATCAGGCCGGTTATGACTTCGACCGAGGGGCGCTGGGTTGAAACAATCAAGTGTATGCCGACCGCTCTTGCCATTTGGGCGAGCCTAATGATCGAGCCCTCAACTTCGCGAGGGAAGGCAATCATCAAGTCAGCCAATTCATCAATGATGACCACAAGATAAGGCATCAGCTCTTCATCGTCGCCGCTCTTTTTGGAAACCCGCTCGTTGTAGCTTGCGATGTCGCGCACCCCAGTTCCCGAAAGGGTTTCATAACGCTTTTCCATTTCCTTCACTGCCCACCTCAAGGCCTGAATGGTCTTTTTGGGATCGGTTATCGGCGGGGTCAGGAGGTGGGGTATGCCGTTATAGACCGCGAGTTCCACTCGTTTGGGGTCAATCATCAGGAATTTCAACAGTTCCGGGCCGTTGCGATAAAGAAGCGAGACGATTATCGAGTGAGCGCAAACGCTCTTTCCGCTTCCCGTCGCTCCACTGATGAGGAGATGCGGCATTTTGGCGAGATTGGCGTAAACCGGAGCGCCGGCGACGTCGCGGCCGAGAGCGAAGAGAAGAGAGGCCGCCGATTGCTGGAAGATGTCGTTTTCAATCAAACTGCGCAAGCCGACAAGAGCTATCGAGCGATTAGGCACTTCAATGCCGACGAGCGAACGCCCGGGGATGGGGGCTTCGATGCGGATGGGGTGGGCGGCTAAGGCGAGAGCAAGATCGCTTTGCAAAGCGACGATCCGCGCGAGTTTCACCCCTTCGGCCGGTTTTAAGGTATATTGGGTGACAGTCGGCCCGATGGACACTTCACCCATCTCAACGGCAATGCCGAAATTAAGCAGAGTTCTTTTTATGATGTTGGCGTTGGCGCGGATGTCGCCCGAAGAGGGTGTGCCTTTGTCGTCGCTTAAAAGGTCGAGCGGCGGCAAAACGTAAGCCGATTTTCTTTTGTGTTTTTTCGCCACTAGAAATTCGTCTTCGCTATTGGGTGACTTGGCCAGCGACTCAATCATGACTTTGGAGGACGAATTGGCGGGGGTTTCATCATGGCTTAAAGCCACCCCCTTCACTTTGGCTGCGGCGCTGGCCACCGCTTCAAGCACCTTGTCAACCGCGTTGGGTTTTTCTTGCTCATCTTTTTCGCCGTCCTTTTCTTCGTTTTCGTCGCGCGGTTTCCAGAGGGGGACATTGGCAATAACGAGGATAGATGCAATCAGTATTGCCGTTTCAATGACCAGGGCGGCCCAAAAATCAAAGGTTTTTTCGAGCGGCCAGTTTACGATGTAACCGATCCAGCCGCCGGTTTTTTCGTGAAAGAAAAGATCCACCGTCGCAAGACCGGAGGCAAGAAAAAGAGCCGTGCCGATGAATACCGCCGAGTAAAGATGTTTACGCAAAGAGAAAAGAAGCGAGGAAGCGACTAATATGAAGGTAACCGGCGCGAGAAAATAAGCCTGGCCCACAGCTAGAGTAAGAAGATTAAAAATAACCCGGCCGAAGTAGCCGGCCCGGCCCCAATAGGCGAGGATAGTTATGGCGGCTAAGGCGAAGAAGATGACGGCCAGAATGCTTTTTTTTGTTTCGGGCGCTAAATTGTCGTGCCAGCGCCGGCTCGATTTCTCGTCGTCATCATCGCGGTTTCTTTTATTTTTTTTTCTTGACATCAGGTGATTGTGGAATGCGATTTAGATATAGTCTGCCCGATTGTGCCATTATTGTTCGAGCTTGTCGAGAACAAAATAATGGCTTTGGGGAAGGATACTTCTCGGCTTCGGGATGCTAAGCGTCCCTTCGCCCCGCTTGGCGGGGCTTCGCTCGAAGGATAAGCTAAGTTTTAATAGTTTTTAGTTAGATGGCCTTAGAATCACTGGGCCGAGCGTTACAGGCAACCCTCGCCGTAGATGACTTTCAGTTCGCGTCCCGGTTTTAAGTGGTTATGAACTCCTGCGTCGATTAAACCGGGATAGCGGACATCGTAAATCCCTTGCTCGCCCGGGGCGAGAGTTCCGTAATTAGCGCCCGGGTCGCCGCTCTCTTTATGCGGGCTTAAACCGATGCGAATGATTTGGTTAGTTTTGTTGGTTACGACTATAAGGCAGCCGATAGGGTCGCTCGCTTTTATGGTTATTTCGGCGGGTTTGAATTCATCATCCTTGTAGATGATTTCGGGGTTGCTGGTTTTTATGTCGCTGATAATACTGGTTCCGCTGGTATTATCTTTCGCGGCGGGACTTGGGACCTCAACGGGCGCGAGGGGCGCGAGCTTCTCCGGTCCCCCTGCCCCGCTCGGCACTTTTTTCAGCAAAAAATTCACGCCGGTCACTAGGATAATAACAAAAGCGGCGAGAACCGAGAAGAAAATTGCGGTTTTTTTGGCGGATGCGTTCATCTGATGTCAATATCTGTTTGCTGTTTCGTATTACGGGTTTTGATTGTCGGATATGTGGATATCTTTTTTAAGTATTACCTATAGCTTATAGTATAATACTTTTACGGCATCTTTCACCCCCACACCAGAAAGCCACAGGCGGCCTGCCCGGCCAGGGAAGCCCGCCAGGAATGGCTGCCAGCGCTAAGCAAGTTATTGGATACCACGGCTACTCGCCCCGCAGCGAAGCGGGGAAGGCCGTGGTGCGGGGGTTTACAGGCGCGATCAGTTTTTTGGGCTTGCTTGGGTTTGGGTTTGGGTTTTAAACCCACGCGCCAGAAAACCACGGGTTCCACCCGTCGGTGAATGACTTTCGGCGCGGGGTTTCGTTCCTTGCGTAAGCTATGGAGGAACCCAGTTATCCATAGGTGCTATGCGCTTTGGCGAGGCACTTCATTATTTAAGAGCGATTTTTCAAGCAAATGGAAGAGCAAGAAAATAAGACCAGTTTGCTGATTTTAGTTACCATAGTCATTGTAATTTTTATTTTGGTTTGGTGGTTTGGTTTTCGGCAAGCCAACGCGCCGGGGGTAACGCCAGCGGCGACCGGCACTCCCAGTTCGCGCGTTGTTCAAAATGCGCAGGATGTTGTTTTGCCCAGGGATTTGCGGGTGTTTTC
>CAYNAP010000037.1:0-2612 GCA_964395285.1 uncultured Candidatus Saccharibacteria bacterium | reverse complement strand
GGCAGTTATCGCGTGGAGAACAACAAAGCCGTTTTAGACTCGCAGTCAACAGTGTATTACACCGACGCGACTGCTTTTTCGCGCGAAGCCAAGTCTCAAAGCGGCTCGGCCGCGGAGGATAAAATAAGTCCGCAGGACATTAAGATTGGGGAAGCGGCTATGATTGTTGTTTCCGGCGCGAGTGCGGCGGATCGCCTCGTTGCCGAAAGAGTAACGTTTATACTTCCTCCACTACCTCCACGCAAATAGATCTTATGAGAAAACGTTTTTACAATTTTTTGCGCAATATCCTTCTTATGTCAGCCGGGGTAACGGTGTTGGTTTTTGCGGTAGGAGTAGTGCAAGCTAGCCATGCCGGCCCAACCTGTTTTGTCAGTGTCGGCCGTAGTTACTGCAATAGCGCGGTGGGATCGTATAGCGGTTCAGGCCCGACCTTCACCGGCGAAGTAACGGTTTCACAGCAACTGCCGTCGTCGCTTGGTCTATACTGCCCCAAGCTCGCTGCTCGTTGGGAATCCCCCAACCTGGGCGTGCAGGAGAAAAGAGTTTTATTGGAGGAAAGCACCCCGTGCAGTGACACTACAACTACCGTAACAAGGTCTTTCTCTTTTCCGGGCATCGCCGCCGGCCAGAACTACTACGAGGGGGGGGCGATGATTTTTTGGTGGGATGACCTTGAAAATCGTTTTAAGCATGTTACTACTCTCAATACTCCGAGAGTTTCGGTCAATATATCTCTTCCCACGCCTACTCCGCTTCCCCCGACTGCTCCGGGCGCTCCGAACATCGTTAGTCCCGCAGATTGGGATCCCGCCGTTCCCGGCCATCAAATCAACCTTGGCTCACAAATGACAATTTCGTGGGCTGCGGCGGCGCGGGCCGAAGCTTATACTTTGGCAATTAGCGGTGGACCGACTATTAGGACTCTTTTTGTTGGCAACACTACTTCGGTTACTTTTGATAGCGGTACCCAATTTAGCGATCCCGGCGGTTACGCTGTTGCTGTGATAGCGAGCAATGCAGGAGGTTCGGGACCTTCGTCCCCTGTTACGCCGTTTACGCTTCTGCCGCGGGGCGAGGTGATTAACTATACGATGTATACCAGGCCGATACCTGGAGCGGCGGGGGGTCAGGGGATACAAGATATCTTTGTTCTAGGTATGCCTTGGAGCGAGTTCCAAAGCGCCCAAAACGCGACTAACCAATGCGTAAGTAAAATAGGACCAGACTGGCAGGGCAGGGCCAGCCAGTGGATTGACGATCAGCACCAGCAATACGTTATGGTTGAATGCGTTAGGTATGGCTATGACGACAACATGGTGACTAACTTCGCTTTCAGGGCGGAAACCCAGAATGCGGGAAGGGGTTGCACCGACATTGGCTTGACCGAGTATAATCCCGGAGTACCGCGCCAATATGTGTTTGTGAAAGATGGGCCGAATTATATTGCTACTTGTATCCAGCGAGGCGCTAATGGTTTGGCCGACGCGCTTATTATAGGAGGTGGCGCAGGTGCTGTAGCTTGTCCGGGTGGATTCAATCAAACGACTGTTACTGAAAATGCTGGCAATCTAACAACCAGTTGTGTTAAAAATGGCCCGACCTGCAGGGCGATTGTCGGCAGTGTTTCGGTGGTGTGCGATGCTACTGGTTCCGACGGTAAGACAATACCTGGATGCGTGATAGATAATCCGCCGGCGCCTGGGTGTATGATTGACTCCATTACGGCTGATAAGCAATTCGATGCCGGACTATCTTACGTAATACCACCACCGGATGGCAGTCGCATCTCGGTTAACCCGGTTGAATTGGCTAACTGGAAAAGTGGTCACATTGTGTTGGATAGAACTGGAGGTACGTGCGATGCGAAGCCGGAAGCCAAACTAGATGTGAGGGCTCAAGATAAGGATACATTTGCTCCGATTGAAAAAGCTGTTGTCTATGTCCAGAATCAAGTAACCGGTTTGGTTACCGGCTCTGATGGGACTTACAGCGCATCCCATATAGTCTTGCCGTTGCCGAGTGTGTCCTATGGACAAGTCTATATGTACGCCCAAGCTAACTGCCCAAAAACGGCTGATGTTCCCGATGGCAGCTGCTATAACGACAGCGAGAGAAGAACGGTAAGTTTGACAAACGGAGTTGTGACATCGGAAACTTTTCAGCTGACGCGACCGATAGCCCGTTTGGCTGTTGACAAAACTAAAGTCAAGCGCGGCGACCCCCTGACTATAAGCATTGTGGATCGGAGGAATGTGGATCCGCAGGCGCAAGCAACCCTAACAGATTCTTACACCGGCGGGGTTTGGACTATCAACGCCGCTGGCGGATGGAAAGCGACGGTAATAATTCCGCTTAATATTCCAGACGACACCCGGATAATGATTAACGGCAACGGCAGTTTAGTTAATCCCAACTGTGTAACCGACTACAGTTCCAGCCCGCCTAGGTACTGCGGTGGGAAAGTTAACCTTGGAATAGTAGCAGTTGAAGTTAAAGGAGGTCCGGGAGGAATTCCTACCCCAACCCCAGTAGGCAGCGGCTTCCCAACCATATCTCCAACAGGCAGCGGCTTCCCAACCATATCTCCAACAGGCAGCGGCTTCCCAACC
>CAYNAP010000036.1:0-10151 GCA_964395285.1 uncultured Candidatus Saccharibacteria bacterium | reverse complement strand
CATGGTCTTGACGAGAGTGTAGCCCCCGTTTACCGCTGTAACATGAGCGGTGAAGCCCGTGCCCTCAATAGCTTTTCTGGCAGCTGCGGCCAGGTACCTTTCGCCGCCATAGTCCGTAACACGAAAGTTGAATGCGACTCCCGCCGGCAGTTTCTGGCATTGTTGCAGGAACTCCTGGAGCGTCAACTCGGTTACCATGCAGTCTCCTTTGCTGGGCTATCGAACAGCCCGGTTCGAAGCGCTAGAAAGAGAGTATGGCATAAAGCCAAGGATGTCAAACGTAATTCCTATTTTTTATTTTTAAAAGGAAATTTCTCGACTGTACTTCGTTACGCTCGAAAAGTAGATAACTTTAAAGGATTAAAAAACACGCAAACCAAAACCCCTCGCGGAGGGCGGGGGGTTTAAAACCGTAGTTTAACGGTACTTTCGGCCGAAAGAAATAGCAGGGGTCACTCGCCCCGATCCTAGCGGGACCTGGTGAGATCCCTCGCTGCGCTCGGGATGAAGTATTTGTATCCGCTCGGGCCGCGGCTTCGCCTTGCCCTTGCGGACAAATACTTCACATCACCATTTCCTTCAACTGTTTGGCGGCGCGGAACTTCGGAGCAACTTTAGCGGCAATCTGGATTTTCTCGCCGGTGCGCGGGTTAATGCCTTCGCGCGCGGCCCGACGCGAAACCTTGAAGACGCCGAAACCGGCAACTTTTACCTGCTCGCCCTTGACCATCATCTTGGAAATGTTGTCGAAAATCATATCTACCACTTCCTGACCTTGCTTTTTGGTGCCGTTGACGTGATTAGTAACTATTTCAGCAAGCCATTTTTTGTCAAATTTCGCCATAAGTGTCAATGTCTAGGATCTTTACTTACTCGACCTTTTAGAAATTACCTAGAAAAAGTGTTTATCCCTCCACCTTCCCGAATATCTTGGTTGCCCCAACAGGCGAAAGCTGGTTTTAAACTCTTCCAGCGGGGGGCTTAATAATCCGCGAGAAGGTGGGGGGATTTATTAACACCCGCAAGAACTATATCAAAAAAATCTCCGTAAATCAAAGATTTTTCAACAGCAACCATTGAAATTGGCAATCTTACTCCTGTGGAAGCTGGCTATTAAGCAAAAAATGGCTTCAAAAGCCACTTTTTGCTCACCAAGTGCGATTTTATCTTGCGTATTCCACCACCCGGCTTTCGCGAATAACATGCACTTTTATTTCTCCCGGATATTTCAGCTCGTTTTCTACCCTTGAAGCTATGTTGCGAGCGAGGTCGCGCGCTTCAAGATCGCTGACTTTCTCCGGAGTAACGAAAATGCGTATTTCGCGGCCAGCTTGAATGGCGTAGGATTTTTCGACACCCTCAAATGAGCCGGCAATCGCCTCTAAATCGCCTAAACGCTTCAAATAGTTTTCGATAGTATCGCGCCGGGCGCCCGGACGCGATCCGGAAATGGCGTCCGCAGTCTGGACAATCACGCTTTCAAGAGTTTCATACGGGAACTCGTCGTGATGCGACTGCATGGCCTGGATTATACGCGGATCAGCGCCGAACTTCTGGAGAATGCGGCGGCCGATCTCAACGTGAGTACCCTGAACTTCATGATCCACCGCTTTGCCGATATCGTGCAAGAGGCCGCCTTTTTTGGCGATTTGGACGTCAGCACCCAGTTCCTCGGCGAGCATACCGGCAATGTGAGCCATTTCAATGGAATGCTGGAGAACATTTTGACCATAGCTCGTCCTAAACTTAAGACGGCCAAGAATATTCAATAAACGCTCGTCCAAGTCGAAAGCGCCGATTTCGAACGCGGCAGCCTGCCCGGCTGCCTTTATCTGCTTTTCTATGTCGGCTCGAGCCTTGTCGACGGCCTCTTCTATCCGCGCGGGCTGAATGCGGCCATCGGCGATCAAATTTTCGAGAGCGATTCTGGCGACGTGGCGCCGCACCGGGTCAAAGCCGGAGATGACCACGGCGCCGGGTGTGTCATCAACGATTATTTCCACTCCCGCGGCTCTTTCCAAAGCGCGAATGTTTCGACCTTCGCGGCCGATGATTTTACCTTTGATTTCGTCAGAAGGGATAGTGACGGTTGTGGTGGTGATCTCGGGAGTGGTTGAAGAAGCCAACCGCTGGATAATGGTCGCGAGAATGGACTTGGCTTTGCGCTCAAATTCCTCAACGCCAGCCGACTCCAACTTTCTAACTCGGCTGGCTAAATCGTCCTCGGCTTCTTTTTCAATCTTTTTCAACAGAAATTCTTTGGCCTCGTTTTTGGACAAGCCGGCAACCCGCTCAAGCTCCTTTTCGGCATCAGCGCGCACCCGCTCGACGTCGGATTTTATTTCCCGCACCCGCTCGATTCTTTGGTTTAAATCCTTGTCGCGTTCGTCGAGCCCCAAACTTTTGCGATCAACCAGAGCTTCGCGCTCACGCAAGCGTTCTTCGGATTTTTTGAACTCGCGCTCGCGCTCTTTTTCATCTTCTTTCGCATCCTCCAGAATATTTACCGCTTTGGACTTGGCGGCGATGATGATCTCTTTGGCTTCCTGGCGCGAATCATCAAGCAGTTTTTTAATTCTAGCTTCGACTGAATTCTTGCGCAGTTGGGCAAGCTGCTGGCGTATAAGGTAACCGATGGCAATACCGCCGGCCACGGCGGCAATCAAAGCAACAATAAGCTCGCTATTGGAAGTGAGTATCATTATTAGACTGAAACCGAGAGACGGCCGCCGGTTAGAATAGAATGTAACCGGTCAGGCCGAAGAGTACACGAGGAAATTACGCCGCCAGTCGGAAAGCGATGTGAGATGCGTTTTTCTTTGTAGATAATTGAGAAAACACGATTTGGAGACCAAGGAAACTAGCAGTTTACCAACAGCCGGGCCGGTAAATCTTCCCAACGTTATCTTTTCTTTCCCGTTATACCCACCCTTTCGGATTTTGGTTAAAAAGTAGACGCTATCAGTGTAGCAAACGAGGCCAAGTCAGTCAAGCTACGGTAACACTTTATTTTTATCTAATGCGGGGCGTGGTCAACCCCTGGAGCCGGCGATAGCGGGCAAGGGCGAGGACCGTCAAACTAAAACTCCGGGGCATGCGCCCCGGGGCTTTAGCATTATGCAAAGAAAACTCGACCTTTTTAACCCCGGCGGGCGCAATGCGACCAGCCGCATGGTTACAGCACTTGGGAATACTATGAGGCCCTAACTTTGGTTTCCCTTAAAAACCAACAGGTGAGAGAGATTATCTTCTTTAGAGGCCGTCCTGATGCGCAGCCAGGCATTTACAAAGTCGCGAACAAAGAAGCCAACCAAAACTCCGTAAACTGCCACTAATAGGCGCGATTGAATACTTTTGACGAAGAAGTTGTCTATGAAAAACTGGACAAAAGCGCGAACGCCCGAACTTGCGCTTAAGGCGTTGATCATGACATTGCGGACGGAAATATGAGTGAGTACGCCGACGGCGACGCCGAGAATTAAAATCAACTCCACGCCCAAAAGCGGGCCGAAACTCTTTAAGAACCAAACGGAGTAGACTCGCCGCATCACCCGCTTTTTGATGGCGCTTGCTTCCGCGCCGCTATTTTTAACTTCGAAGTTGGGCATAAGCTATGCTAAATATTTTTTAAACATTTTTCTTGCCCGGAAAAGCTTCATTTTCAAAGCCCCCACCGATATATTCTCCGAAGCGGCGATAGCCTTATAAGGCTTATCGTCAAGATAGTAGGCCTTGAGCAATGAACCCAGCTCTTCAGGCATCATTTCTAGTACTCGACGCACAACTTCTTCGGTTTCGCGGTCGATGGCCGCTTCTTTAAAGCGAAAATGGGCTTCGTCGGCAGTTGGATCCATGTCTTCCGGCACCGGCCATTCGCGCTTTCGCAACTTGTGGTAATGGGTGATTGAGGTATTAAGAACGATCTTATAGGCCCAGGAGCTGAATTTGCGGTCCTGTCCCTTTTTGAATTTTCTGGCATAGCGGTAAATTTTCACGAATGCTTCCTGGACAATATCCTCGGCTTCGGATCGATCGCGCACCACGCGCATAGCCAAACGCAAAAAGGGGGCTTGGTAGCGGTCAACCAAAAGACCAAAAAGCCCGGGGCGCTCCTGGCTTGATTGCAAGATAACCTCGTCGGGGATAACTGCGGTTGGATCAGAAGCATCTAGTTTAGCGGGCTCGTCAAGACTTATAAGTTCTCGCGTCATCAAACGGCATTTTTTAGCTTAGATCGAAAGCGACGATCTATGATTCTATACGTAGCAAATTAATCAACAAGTTTCAACTCGGGAGATGCCCTTAACCAGCGGGAAGATAAAATACAGCGTCTGAAAGCAGTGCGGTCAGCACGCGTTTGGCCAACTCTTCGCGGCGATAAAGAGGGGGGGGGATCCCAAAAACTTGTTGGGGCTTGGCTCTTTAAGCCGGGTTATAACGGGGTTCACGAAAGGGCGATTTAGCTTTACACTTAAAACAATGGCTAATGCAGTCAAACCGGTAGTTTTGTTGGTCTTGGACGGATTCGGTACATCCCTCCAGGAACGGGGCAATGCCGTGCATGCGGCTAAAAAACCAAATTTGGATTACCTTGAGAAGTATTTCCCGTTTACCACCCTTCAAGCTTCGGCGGTGGCGGTGGGACTGCCGTGGGGCGAGGCCGGGAACTCCGAAGTCGGACACTTGACCATGGGCACCGGCCGGGTTATTTATCATCATCTGCCGCGAATAATAGTCGCCATCCATGACGGTTCGTTCTACGCCAACCCGGCTTTTGTTAATATAGTTAATCACGTCCGCCAAAATTCCTCCAGCCTTCACCTTCTTGGCTTAGTGTCGTCCGGTTCGGTGCACAGTTACGTTGACCATCTTTACGCTCTCCTTGAGCTAGTGAACCGAGAGAACCTGCCCCAAGCTTATTTGCATGTCATAACTGATGGAAAAGACGCGCCGCCCAAAGAAGGCGCCGATTTTGTCGCCCAGCTTAAGACCAGAATCGCAAATAAGCATCCGACTTCGGCCATCGCTTCAGTGATCGGCCGGTTTTACGCCATGGATCGCGACCGCAAGTGGAGCCGTGTGCAACAAGCCTACGAAACTCTCATTGGCGGCAAGGGCAACGCTTTTCAGGACGCGGTTGAGTATATAAATAAGTCTTACGAAAGAGGCGTCCACGACGAATTCATTGAGCCAGGGTATCTCGAAAAAGACGGCGCGCCGGTTGGCCGGATAAAAGCGGGTGACGCACTGATAATTTTTAACTTTCGCGAGGATTCGGTCCGCGAGATAACCGAAGCTTTTGTCGAGGAGAGCTTCACGCCTTTCAAGCGCGAGAAGCTCGCCAATCTTAAGATCGCGACAATGACCGAGTATGAGAAGAACCTCGCCGGGGTTGAAGCGGCTTTCACGCCTCTAGAAATCAACTGGCCTCTCGCGCGCACGTTGAGTGCCAACGGGAAAAACCAACTGCACATAGCCGAATCGGAGAAATACGCTCACGTCACTTATTTTTTCAACGGCGGCGTAGAAAGGCCGTTCCCGCACGAAGACCGCTTGCTCTTACCGTCGCTCTCGGTGCCGCACTTTGATGAACACCCTGAAATGAGAGCCCAAGACATAGTCGCCAAGATAATTGAACGGGTAGATCAATACGACTTTATACTCGGCAATTTGGCTAATGCCGATATGGTCGGCCATACCGGTAATTTTCAGGCAACCGTCAGAGCGGTTGAAATAATTGACGAATGCATCGGGCACTTGGTAAGCGAGATTATAAAAAGAGATGGAGCCATGCTGCTTGTTGGAGATCATGGCAACGCCGAACAAAAAATACATCCCATTTCCGGCGAGCCGATGACCGAACATACCACGAACCCGGTGCCTTTTTTTCTAATAGGCAGAAACTATCAACTAAAGCGGGAGCGCATTCCCGAAGAAATCCGCGCGTTGAAAAAAGCAACCGGAGGCATATTGATTGACGTTGCGCCAACGGTGCTGGATCTCATGAAAGTGCCCAAGCCGCAGGAAATGACCGGGCGCAGTCTTATGGATATTATGCTAAGGCAGCTTGAACAATGACGAACGAATGTTAACGGCCTAGCGGCAATTTTAAAACGGCCCCGGTTTACCGAGGCCGTTTTAGTCGCAGTTAAAAATCTTCTTACTCAATCTTAACCCTAATTTTCTTCTCGCCTTTATCTTTCTTCGGCAAACGAATGGTCAAGAGGCCGTTCTTAATCGCGGCCTCGGCTTTTTGAAACTCAACTTCTTCGGGGAGAATTATCGAGCGACTAAACGCCCCCCAATAAAGTTCGCGGTAGTAAAAATTGCCTTCGTTGATTTCCTGTGCGCGTTTGCGCGAGCCGCGGATGGTCAGTGTTTCATCCTGGAGGGATATATCTATCTCTTCGGGTTTAACGCCGGCAACGGTTGACTGGATTATTATATACGAACCGTCGTCGTAAATATCGACGGTGAGCTGACCTTCCTCAACCGGTTCTTCAACGGCTGTTTCCTGGTTTGACGATTTTTCCCCAGCGGCGACAGGATGGATAACCTTGGTATCTTCAGGGAGAGTTTCAACTTTCTTTTTTGCCGTTTTGGGCAGCGTGGTCGCGGCTAACCGGCTATCTTGATAAGGAGTAGGGCTTTCTTCGCTTACGCGCACGCTGCCGGTCAGGCGTTCAAAAAATGATTTGGCCATTTAAGTTTGGATTTGTTTTGACCTCTTCGGCCAGTGGTTATGATTAAGTTCGAAAATCAAAGGGACGTTTTCGCGGATTGTTATTGTTTAGGAGGGCCGCTATTATCAGCAAGTTCTTGCTTCCTTTTCAGCCGTTCAAAATCGACAAAAACACTGACGGCCATTAAGGAAAGAAGAAGTATGACCAAGGTAAGCGAGGCGGGTATAACGTCTTTTATAATAATAAGGTAGTTAAAAAGGGCATGCAACACCGTGGCTAGAACAATGCCGGCGAATATGGCGTGCCTTCGCCACGGGCTGAAGATGTGCCGAGCGATGAAATAGCCGACAATGGCTGAACTTAAGGCGTGGAGCAAGTTGGCTCCGACAAAACGGGTAGCGGTAAGCTCGATACCGCCGGTTAAACTTTGTTCGAAAATTGGTATCAAAAGGACCACATTCTCAATCGCGGCGAAACCCAAAGCGGCAGTAATCATATAAATCATGGCATCCACCGGCTCGTCAAACTCCGGGCGGGAAAGAACGGCGAACTTAACCGCGGCGTATTTAAGACATTCCTCAATAAGAGCCACGCCCAAAAGAACAACCCAGTCAACGCTTAAAGCCCGCGGATAATAACTATAGAGTAAACCCTTAAAAATCCGCGGGTCATCGCTAAATATGCCTATCTCAAGAATCGCCGCGAATATGGCAGAAATTACGCCGGCGGCAAAGGTCAAAAGGATAAGCTGTTTCGGTTCAGGATGGCGATCCTCGTGAAGGTAGAAAAGAAGCCATATAACCGGAGGCAGAAAACTCAACGCCACGTATCCCGAGTAAGCGGAGATTAAACTGGCCATGGTTCAACAAGAAGCAAACCTCTTTTTGCTGTTGCTTTAGTTGCTGTTGCTTTAGCGTGATTTAAATCCAGCCATAACTCCTCGGTTATGAAGGGCATGAAGGGGTGAAGAAGCTTTAGCAAATTTTCATGAATTTCAACCAGCAGATGCAAGGCCGACGACTTGTCTTCGGGACTCGAGCCCTGCAAGCGCGGTTTAGCTTCCTCTATTATCCTATCAGCAAAGGTGTGCCAAGCGTAGTGGTAAAGCGATTCGGCGGCGTGGTGGAAGCGGAAGTTTTCCAGATCGTCAGTAATTTTCTTGGTTAAGGTCTTTAACTCTTTTAAACGTTCTCGGTCTTTGAACGAATAGGCCGGTCTGATTTTTTTTGCATCGGCATCATAACGCATCATAATAAAGCGATGGATATTCCACAGTTTGTTGGCAAAGTTGCGGTAACCGCGAATTTTTTCCTCGGAGATGACAATGTCGTTGCCGGGAAGATTGCCGACGGTAAGGGCCATGCGCACGGCATCGGTGCCGTATTCGGCGGCGACACCGAGAGGATCAATGACGTTGCCTTTCGATTTCGACATTTTCTGGCGGTCTTTGTCGCGAACGAGGCCATGCAAGTAAACGGTGCGGAAGGGGATTTGACCGGTGCGGTAAAGCCCGAACATAATCATCCGCGTCACCCAGAAAAACAAAATATCCCAGCCGGTTTCCATGACGTCGGTGGGATAGAAAGTTTTGAAATCTTCCGACGTCCACGGCAATTTTGCCTTTTGATTTTTTCCGCCAGAGGCGGATCCGCCTTCGGCGGAGATTTTTGACTTTGAGCGACCCGACGCAAGGAGGGTCGCGTAAGGCCACTGCCCGGAAGAAAACCAGGTATCAAGAACGTCGGGGTCCTGTTCGGCAAAGTCGCTGCCGCATTCTCTGCATGCGTCAACCAAAGAAAAACGAAGGGGCGAGGCGTTGTGAATTTTCATTTTCTTCAACTCGGACCAGGGCAGGTTTTTTAGGCTGCGCAACAGCCCCTTTATTGTAGCGCCATGCGACACGATAACGACATTTTTATGGCGGTGTTGGTCTTTGTGGCGCAACAGAGTTTGATTAATTCTTTCTTCCAAGGCGGCGAGAGTTTCGCCGCCATCGGGAGTGTAATCGTCTTCGCCGGTTTTGTAGTAATCGGCGACCTCCGCAGTGGTTTTACCTTCAAAAACGCCGTAGCCTCTTTCGCGTAAAGCTTGGTCGAAAATAATTTCCACGCCGAGGTTTTGACCAATTATTTCTGCGGTTTCTCGCGCTCGCGGCAAGTCGGAACTTATTATAAGATCGATATTATTGTCTTTAAGCTCTCCGGCAGTTTGACGGGCTTGCTCGCGGCCGCGCCCGTTTAAGAGCGTCCCTTGGTGGCCTTGGATTCTTTTCTCGACGTTCCAATCGGTTTCACCGTGGCGCACCAAAAACCAGTTGGCCTTTATCTTGGGATTGATCAGGGCGTATCCGCAGCCGACGCAAAACCAAGCCGGGATTCTGATGCCCCAGGTGATTTGCCGCGAAATGTTCCAGTCGCGGAGATTCTTCATCCAGTGAAAAAAAACTTTCTCAAATCTTTTCGGGACAAATTTTACTTTACCCGATTTTACTGCTTCCACTGCCATGTCGCGAAGCGACTTACCTTTGAGATTTTGGGTTTTTGCCCCTCGACGCGGCTCGGGGTAAAATTTTTTACTTCGCAACGACTTTGTCATTGCGACGAACCATTGGGGCATGACCAGCGGCTCTAAAATGCCGCCGCATTTATAGCAAACGGCAACGTTGTGCTTATAACTAGAATCTATGTTAGCCATCAAGCCGCGGGCCTGCATGTCGCGAGCGACTTTCTCCCGCGCCTCGGCGACTTTAAGGCCGGCATACGGGCCGGCTTTTTCATTTAGTTTGCCGTCTTTGCCGATTACCTGGCGCACCTCGAGATTATGCCGCTTGCCGATTTCGAAGTCGTCGGGATCGTGGGCCGGCGTTACTTTGACCACGCCAGTGCCGAACTCCGGATCCACTGCTTCATCAGCAATGACTTTGATCTTCGCCGAACCAAGGAGCGTCTCAATTTCCAACTCCTGCCCAATATATTTTTTGTACCTTCGGTCGCGAGGATTGACGGCTACAGCCGTATCGCCGAATTTGGTTTCGGGACGCGCGGTAGCTAAAGTAAGCGGCCCGTATTTTATATAGTAAAGAGGGTCGTTGCGCTCTTCGTATTTGACTTCGAGGTCGGAAAGAGCGGTTTGATGTTTGACGCACCAGTTAACGATACGCTCGCCGCGATAAATCAAACCGTCTTCATGCATCTTCGCAAAAGTGTCGGTGACGATTTTTACGATGTCGGGGTCAAGGGTAAATTTCCCGCGCGACCAGTCGCACGAGGCGCCGAGTTTTTTTAACTGGTCTTCCATAACTTTCTTGTTGGCAAGGGTAAACTCCATCATTTCGCGATAAAGCTCGTCGCGCGGTACTTCAAAGCGATTGCGCCCTTCTTTTTCGAGCTTCTTTTCGAAAACGACTTGGGTTTCAAAACCGGCATGATCCGCGCCGGGGAGCCAAAGTGTTTTACGCCCGCGCATTCT
>CAYNAP010000035.1:0-10220 GCA_964395285.1 uncultured Candidatus Saccharibacteria bacterium | reverse complement strand
GCTCGCCAATAATCCCAGTGCTTCTTGCTGTAACCGGACTGCCGCATCACGGAGTCACGCATTGTTCCTGGTGTCAGTTGGACCCGTTGAACTGGATAAGCAACCTGCGCATGCGTACCATCGGGTTTCGTGCCTCTCCAAAGTGCATCATCGCCATCTATCGAAACAAAGAGGAATCTGTGATCTTCAAGAAAACCCCTGACTAACAGGGGTTCCCAAGTGCCAACGTTAAAGTGTGGAAGCTTTCGCTGCTTTGTCATCTTCACTCATCGGACATTTGAGGAGAAAAAATGCCCGGCATTCCCTGCGTTTTGCCATACCACTGCATCGAAAACTTCTTGCCACTTTCTCCGCAAGCGCTCTGCTTCATTGCTTTCAATAAACCTCTGATGTTTTCGATATTTCTCTATATACTGACGCGGTAACTTTTGATTCAGCAGATCGTCACTTAGATTATTTTTAATAACCCAGGAAGCGTATCTTATTGCTAGCTTATTAATCTGTCTGCGAAGTCTAAAGAAATCTTGCCCCTCCCTAATTAAACCAAGCTCAAGACAAACAGCCGTATACCATCCCCTGTGCTTAGAAGGATAGATTATAAAACGGAGAGTCAAGTGTTTTTTTGTATTCCGTACAAGGCTCATAGGCTCATAACAAATTATATCAGGTCTTTGCTTCTTCTGAGTTAGGCTGTTATCCACAGCACTAACTATCTGTAGCAAAGTTCATATCCAAGTACAAGTCATAGCCAAGAGTAGTTTAATCTAACCCTCGGAAGCCCTAAGGGCAATATACTAGGAAACTGCGGCAAGATTGCGAGCTCCGAAATCAAATACGTTATGCGGGAGCGTAGATCGCTTTTGCCTTAAACGTTGGGCTTGGTTCCAAAGTTGTTCGTATTTTCCCTCTGGCCTTTGGTTCAAAACTTAGTTGACAACCTGTGGTCGAAAGCTGGTGAGCTTTTGCGTCGCTTCGATATAACCTTTCGCGGTTTCTTGCAGTTCAAATAAAACTACATTCGGACCATCGCCTACCTCCACAATGTTAAATTCCAAAGCCGCGGCTACCCACTTTGGGCCTTTTTAAAAGCTATCCACCGATATGCGCCTTTCTGTGAAGTGTTTTCCATAACTCTATCTTATGGAGTTTTGAGAATTGCCGCAAGATAACCAAGACCAAACAAAAATCCCAACAGCTTTTGGCCGTTGGGATTTTGGCGCAAGTTGCGTTTGCGGTTGCATAATAGCTTGCGTTTTATTTTGCTTCTACGCCTCAATAATCCCCCGATGGCATGGACGGCATCCCGCCTCCGGCTAGATTGTCCTTTTTCGGCAGTTCGCCGACTACTGCCTCGGTGGTCAGGAGCATGGCTGCCACCGATGAAGCGTTCTGTATTTCCGAGCGAACAACTTTAGTCGGATCAACAATGCCGGACTTAACTAAATCTTCGTAATTTCCGGTTTCGGCGTTATAACCATGATTGCCTTTTAGCTTCTTAACTTCCTCGACCACAACTTGTCCTTCCACCCCCGCGTTCATGGCAATCTGGCGCAACGGCGATTCAAGCGCAGTAAGAGTTATCTCCATACCCACTTTTTCGTCGAGACTTATTTTTTCCTCGCGGACTAAACGCCTGATTTGATCGGCCAAAGACGGCATCGCGCGCAGTAAAGCGACACCTCCACCCGGAACAATGCCCTCTTCAATGGCCGCTTTGGTGGCCTGGATGGCGTCCTCAATGCGCAATTTCTTTTCTTTCTGCTCAACTTCGGTAGCCGCGCCGGCTTTGATCAGGGCAACGCCGCCGGAAAGCTTGGCCAAGCGCTCGTTCAGCTTTTCGCGATCAAATTCGTTTTTGGTTTTTTCGATTTCGGAGCGAATTTGCTTGATGCGCTTTTCGACATCGGGTTTTTTGCCCCGTCCGCCGATTACGGTGGTATTTTCCTTGGTGGCAACCACGCGGCGGGCCGAGCCGAGCATATCAAGTTCGGCCGTATCGAGTTTCAGCCCGACTTCTTCCGAAATCACTTTCCCGCCAGTCACTATGGCAATGTCTTCAAGCATCTCCTTCCTGCGGTCGCCGAAGCCGGGAGCTTTGACAGCAAGAGCGTGAAAAGCGCCGCGGCGCTTGTTGACCACGATGGTCGCCAGGGCCTCACCGTCGAGATCCTCGGCGATTATAACCAACTCCTTGCGCCCGGATTTGGCGAGTTTCTCCAGTACCGGGAGTATATCCTGAATACTCGAAATCTTTTTATCGGTTATCAGTATCGCGGGGTTTTCGTAAACCGCCTCCATCCGCTCGGTATTGGTTACCATGTATGAGGAGATGTAACCGCGATCGAACTGCAAACCTCCGACGATTTCTTTCTCGACGCCAAAGGTTTGCGAATCTTCCACGGTGATAACCGCGTCTTTGCCGACTTTATCTATTATGTCGGCCAGCAGTTCGCCTATCTCTAAATCCTTGGCCGATATGGTGGCGACTTGAACTATCTCTTCGTGTCCGGTGACCGCCTTGGACATTTTTTTCAGGTGGTCAACGATGATCTCGGAGGCCCGGAAAATTCCCCTCTGGATGCCAACGGGGTTGGCTCCGGCGGCAAGATTCTTAAAGCCCTCGTTAATAATGGTTTGAGCGAGCAGGGTCGCCGTAGTCGTTCCATCGCCGGCTACGTCGTTGGTCTTGGTCGCGACTTCTTTGACGAGCTCGGCGCCGATATTTTCGATTTTGTCTTCGAGTTCAATTTCCTTGGCAATGGTTACGCCGTCATTGGTGATAACCGGCGTGCCGTAACCTTTGTCCAATACCACATTGCGGCCTTTCGGCCCCAAAGTGATCTTAACCGCGTCAGCAAGTTTGTCGACGCCCCTTTTAAGGGCCTGGCGCGCGGCATCGTTGAAAATTATTTGTTTAGCCATTGTAGTTAGTTTTACTTCGTTTTTAGAAGAAAGGTGCTGTTCCTATCTCCTTCTTTCCCGTGCACAAAGGCCTTACTCCTGCATTTATACATGGGATACATAGAGCCATCAGCGCCTTTGCTTTTCGCGTTACCCGCAACGGACTCCACGTTATTGCTTCCGCAAACAGGACATTCCGATTTATCTGACTCTCTCATATTCGTATTCTTATTTAATGATCGCAAGTATATCCTCCTCTTTCGCTATCAGATACTCTTTGCCCTCGACCTTGATTTCATTTGGACCGTATTTCGTAAATAGAACTTTATCGCCCACTTTAACTTTCGGCGCGGCGATTTTACCGGAATCAAGCATGCGGCCGTCGCCAACGGCCACCACCCGGCCCTGTTCCGGCCGCTCTTTGGAAGCGGTGTCCGGCAAGTATATTCCGGCTTTGGTTTTTTCGTTTTCGGTGATCGGTTCAATGAGAACGCGATCGCCCAATGGTTTTATTTTTATCACTGATTTAGAAGCAATTTTAAACGTAAACGGCTAGGCAAGATCAAACGCAACTTGCGTTTATTTTTGCGTACTCACTTGCGTTTTTCTTTGCTTTTACTGTTTAGCACTTACGACCTTAGACTGCTAATTCTATAACTATACATATAGGGTTGTGGTTGCGCTGTCAATAGCCGAGTAAAAACAAAAAAGCGCGGGCGGGGATTTTGTCATCCCGCTCGCGCCGGATACCGTGCTCTACTCGCTTATTCGGTCTTCGTTCCCGCCCACGCCGCTGGAATGAGCGGGGGGAGGACCGGGGCGAATGTTGTGTCAGGTCGATGAGCTAAAAATCGCTGAAATAATCGGGCCAAAACCTCTTTTTGGATCAGCCGAAAGCCAACAATCCCTTCGGCGACGGTTACCCCGCGAACCAAGGCCACGCCACGACCCTGGCCCTCGTAACCGCTTTTGACTTGCGCCGGAAGAGATCCGACTACGGTGAATTCCATGTCGAGACAATCGCCCGGTATAACAAAGCGCTGGGGAGCGAAGCCGTTTGCGCCGCCAAATGTGGCGTAAACTCCCTTCAACTCCGGTCTTGACGCAAGCAAGCATGCTCCAAGCTGACAGACGGCCTCGATGATAGAAGAGCCGGGCATAATCGGAAGGCCCGGGAAGTGACCATTGAAGAAGAACTCGTCACCAGTCAGCCGCAGACCTCCTTTTACCTTGTAGCCGTCATCGCTGGTCTCGGCGAAGTCCACCAGCCGCATTGGCGGTCGCTGGGGGAGAATGCTTTCTATTGCTTCCGCGTTTAGGTACACCTTTCTCTCCTCCTGCGCCCTTGGGCGCTTCTACGTAGTCCTGCTGCCTTCTCACACCCTTGAAAGCTAAACTTCCAAGTGCTTTAGTCATCCTCCTCTCATGCGCGCCCGTGTAGACGCATATAGGGGTTATTTCTCCTTTTGGAAGCTTAGCCTCCAAATGGTCGGTGTCGCGAATTGCCTTTACTCCTTCGGCTCCAGCCACTGGTTGGTGATCAACATGCCGAGCGTAAGAGAATTCAACGCCGGCTCGGAGCTTTCCTTCATACTTTTGTATAAGTTCCGGACGTACTGCCGGAGTGGCGCGTGGAAAGCCATCCAGCAGAAAATGAAACCGCTGGCAAAAGCCAGGGCCGGGAGGCCCCAGGTATACAAGAAATCCTGCGTGGGAATGAACAGTGGAATTGGCGTAAATGCGCTCATTACTGGCTCTCCTTCTAACGCCCGGCTGATTTAGCCAGCCATTTTCCGGTGTGCGAGGTTCTGGCCGCTATTATATCACGAATTTCGCCTTCGGCAACGACCTCGCCGCCTGCGTCCCCGCCTTCCGGGCCTAGGTCAATTAGCCAGTCGGCGTTTCGCAAAACATCCATATTATGTTCAATGACCAAAACCGAGTTGCCTTTGGCCACCAGCTCCTTTAAAATGTGCAAAAGTTTTTTGATGTCGTCAAAATGCAGGCCGGTGGTCGGCTCGTCTAAGATATAAAGTGTTTTGCCGGTGTCGCGGCGCGAGAGCTCGGTGGCAAGCTTGGTCCGCTGGGCCTCGCCGCCGGAAAGAGTGGTGGCTGGCTGGCCGAGCTTCATGTAGCCGAGACCGACATTATTTAAGGTTTTTAATTTAGACTGAATGGCCGGTATATTTCTGAAAAAGGCCAAGCCTTCTTCAATAGTCATATCAAGCACTTCGGCGATATTCTTGCCGTTATATTCAACAGCCAATGCTTCACGGTTGTAGCGCCGGCCTTTGCATTCTTCACATTCAACATAAACATCGGGCAAAAAAAACATTTCAATTTTTTTGACACCCTGCCCTTCGCAAACCTCGCATCGCCCGCCTTTGACGTTAAAGCTGAAGCGGCCGGGTTGATAGCCCCTAGCTCTCGATTCGGGTGTTTTGGAAAAAATATCGCGCACCGCGGAAAAAGCGCCGGTGTAGGTGGCGGGGTTGGAGCGAGGCGTCCGGCCAATCGGTGACTGGTCAACAATCACAACTTTATCTATGTTTTCCGCGCCTTCAATTTTTTCGTGAGCGCCGGGAAAGACATGACTTCCGTAAAACTTAACTTGCAGGGCACGGGCTAAAGTATCGTTTATGAGCGTTGACTTACCCGAACCGGAAACGCCGGAGACGCAGACAAATTTACCGAGCGGTACTTGGACATCGATGTTTCTAAGGTTGTGTTCTTTTGCGTTTTTAATTATTAGAAACTTTTGGTCATTTGAATTTTGGATTTTGGGCTTGATTTGAGCTTTGGGTTTTGGATTTTGGATTTCGGTTATAACCTTCTTCCTCCCGGCCAGATATTCTCCGGTCAGCGTGCCGGCCTTTAGAATATCCCGATAGCGGCCTTGAAATAAAACTTTGCCGCCGTGCTTTCCCGCCCCCGGTCCAAGGTCAATTATCCAATCGGCTTGGCGCATGGTCTCGGCGTCATGCTCGACAACGATCACTGTGTTACCGAGATCGCGCAAACTTTTTAGCGTTTTGATCAGCCGGTCGTGATCGCGGGCGTGGAGACCGATGGACGGCTCGTCTAAAACATAGAGGATGCCGGTTAAGCGCGAACCAATTTGTGTAGCGAGTTGGATCCTTTGAGCCTCTCCGCCGGCAAGCGTGGTTGATTCGCGATTCAGAGTGAGATAGTGAAGGCCGACGTCCACTAGAAACTGCAAGCGTTTAAGAATTTCTCGCGTGAGCGGTGTTGCGATAAGCAATTCCGAACGCGATAAATTCCTCTGATTATCCTCTGTCCCATTTTTCTCCGATCGGAAACTTTTGGGACGGTGACCGGGTATAATTAGTGCCTCAAAAAACTTCTTGGCGCTTTTGACATCGAACTGCGCGATCTCGGCAATGCTTGCACCGATAATGGAAACGGCCAAGGCCTCGCGACGCAGACGCTTACCGCTGCAAGCTGGACAAATTTTAATGATCATATATTTCTCAATCTCGGCCCGCGTCCACTCCGAATCGGTTTCCTTCCAGCGGCGCTTGAGGTTGGGAATTACGCCTTCGAATTCGCCGCCATCACCTTCGCCATAAAGAACGGTATCTATAATTTTAGCCGGCAAATCCTTAACCGGCGTTCGCAGCGAAAAGTGGTGACGCCCGGATAAATCTTCGAGCATCCACCAATACCACGATTGCCGGCCGACGCGGTGCGAAGCCGAGGCCCATGGGCGGATCGCGCCCTCGGCCAGAGACAAATTCCTATTGGGCAAAACCAGCGCACGATCAACTTCGAGCGTTGAGCCAAGTCCGGTGCATTGGGGGCAGGCGCCGTAGGGGCTGTTGAAGGAAAAAAGGCGCGGCTCGAGATCGGGCATGCTGATGCCGCAAGCGGCGCAGGCAAAGGACTCGGAAAAAATTAAGTCACGCTCCGCAGCTTCTTGCTTCTTGCTTCTTGCTTCTTGCTCGCTAGTAGCTAGTAGCTGGCAGCTGGTAGCCGCGATAGCGCGGCCTTTGCCGACCTTAAGCGCGGTCTCGAGCGAATCGGCTATGCGGCCGCGGTCTATGTCCTTGCCAACTTTAAAACGGTCAACCACGACTTCAAGCGAATGTTTTCTCTTTTTGTCTACCGCCGCGCCAGTAGCTTCCTCGACTGGTATAACCGCCCCGTCCCAGCGGACGCGTAAATACCCCGCTCTTTGCAATTCCTCCAAAATGCCTTTATGCTCGCCTTTTTTGCCGGAAACCAATGGTGCCAGTATGGCGATGTCCTGGCCGGATAGTTTTCTTACCGCATCAACCATCTGGTCAACACTTTGCTTGCCGACGAGCTGACCGCACTCCGGGCAGTGCGGTTTACCCACCCGCGCGAATAAAATGCGCAGATAATCGTAAATCTCGGTGATGGTGCCGACGGTTGAGCGCGGGTTTCGGGAAACCGATTTTTGATCAATGGAAATCGCCGGCGAAAGCCCGTCAATGGAATCAACATCCGGCTTATCTTGTACGCCCAAAAACTGGCGGGCGTAGCTCGAAAGCGATTCCACAAACCGCCGCTCGGCTTCGGCATAGATGGTATCGAAAGCTAGTGAAGATTTTCCCGAGCCGGAAACGCCGGTGATGACTACGAGTTTATTTTTGGGGATGTCGAGGCTGACATTTTGCAAATTATGCGCCCTAGCCCCTCGTATTTTTATGAATTCCGAAGAAGGCATGACTAGGGATAATACTGCAAAAAATTCCTAAAATCAAGGCACATGAAGTGGCATTTTCTATTGAAACCTATTGAAGTCGGACTTCAATAGGAAAACTTCATAGGAAAAACAAAAGCCCGGCAACGCGCGGGTTGCCGGGGCTGGAGGTTACGGTTTCGACCGCAGGACTAGCGCCTGGACAAGCGCACCAGTCCCTCGCGCGGGTCGCGTACCCAGCGGGCGACGGGAAAGACGACTACGTCGTCGTCCTCCGGACCCCCGTGGTGGTCGATGTCGTCCACGTCAACCGTCTGGACCGCATCGAGCGGCACTTCAGCGGTGACGTGCTCGACCGACAGCGCCCCGCTCTCGTCCGGCGCGTATTCTCCGGCCACGATGAATGGCCGGAGCTCGATCCGGAGCCAGAGCGGCGCCATGGCCGAGTGCTGGATCTCCTTGGGTTGCCCGTCCTCGCCGAGGTAGCGAACGGCGATCTCGGGCATCTCGAGGAGGTCCTTGGCCAGCCCCTCGGGGATCTGCGGGTTGACGACCGGTACGTTCATCTCTGCCTCCTTGTCCCGCTTACCAGCGGGACGGTGGGGGTTGGGGACGCGCTCCGACACTACGCCGGAACGCCTGCGGCGAGCTGAAAGCTGCGAAAAACGAAAATCGGACAACAAATAAACAGCTTCCCAGCCGGCCTCCCCCAATTCGTGGAAGGAGGCAAAAAGAGCAAAACAAAACTAAAACCTGAATTCGCACGAGAAACTTTTTACTACCCCAAGTATACATCTATAATATTCTTTTGTCAAGCACACACAAAAAAGCGGACGAGATGTCCGCTGGTCAGCCGGGGTGATTGAGCGCGTAAATCAGTCCGGCTAGGAGCAAACCGACGACTGCGCCGAGAATCTTCTCTCGAAGATCGCGACGCGGCCGGTGGTTCTTGGGCGCCCATCGCATTATCTTCTGCATTGTCCTCCCCTCCTTTACAGGACCGGCCCAATGCGACGAGAAGCTTGCTATCCGTCATTCTAACTGTTTGGCGGAATTGCTTAAAGTGATATATATTAACAGCGCGATGCCGTTAGAAAAGCCAAAAAAAATACCGACAAAACCGGGTATTTATGTCTTTGCCCGCGGCTCAAAACCGCTTTACGTCGGCAAAGCCCTGAATATTAAGAAGCGGGTCACTTCGTATTTTCGGAAAGGCGACGGTCTCGCGGCTAAAATTCGACTGATGCTTGCTGAAGCGACCTCGCTTAAATTTATTGAAACCTTTTCAGAAATAGAAGCCCTACTAAAAGAAACCGAGCTGATAAAAAGACATAGGCCGAAATACAATATCCTAATGCGCGATGATAAGAATTACTTTTATGTGGGTATTACCAAGGAGGAGTTTCCGAGAGTATTCGTCACTCATCAGCCTCTGAAAGCTGAATTACTACGAATTACGAATAAAACCGAATTACGAATCGCGACTCGAGCGCACATTCGTAATTCGAAAAAATTAGTAATTCGTAGGGGCGCCAGCTATATTGGGCCGTTTACCAGCGGAGGAGCACTACACACTACGCTTAAACTTTTGCGCAGAGTATTCCCTTACTGCACTTGTAAAGGAACGCATAAGCGGCCGTGCCTTAACAGTCAGATTGGGAGATGCGTTGGCTACTGCTGTAGCCAAACTCAAAGCTCCCCGGCCTCGCCGAGGCGAAGCCGAGGGCGGGCAAAGCTCAAAGCTCAAAGCTACAGCTTAAAACTCAAAGATGGGCGAATGGCGTACCGAAAAAACATAGGCGGTGTAATTGCCGTACTTACCGGCAAAAAAACGCGGCTGATTGCCCAGCTTAAAAAACAACTCAAGGAGGCTACAAAAGCCGAGCATTACGAAGAGGCGGCGAGGGTGCGGGATCAGATTTTTGGACTGGAGGATATTTTCAATCATCGGTTCACATTAGAACGCCCGTGGCGGAAAACGGTTGATCGCGCAGGATGGCCGGAACTCGAGAGTAGGCTAAAAAAGCTGCTGGGTAGCGAAAATAATATCGAACGCATTGAGGGCTACGATATTTCCAATATCGGCGGCAGTGAAGCTACCGGGTCAATGGTTGTTTTTTCCCGCGGCGAACCCGACAAGAGCCAGTACCGCAAATTTAGGATAAAGACCGTGCAGGGCATCAGCGATGTTGATATGATTAAAGAGGTTTTAGAAAGGCGATTTAGACATCCGGAATGGGCTTTTCCCCAACTTATCGTTATTGATGGCGGAATGGGGCAATTGAGCGCAGCGCTTGCAGCGCTGCACAAATCTGAAATTCGAAATCCGAAATTCGAAACGCCGATAGTGACAGCCTTGGCGAAGCGTGAAGAGATTTTACTCACTGAAAGAAGACAAGCCATTCATTTGAAAAATGGCGACCCAGCTTTGTTGCACCTCTTTCAGCAGATCCGCGATGAGGCGCACCGGTTTGCGAGGGCTTATCATCACAGGCTCCGACAAAAGACTTTTAGCAATAAAAAAGGCACATAATCGCTATGCGCCCTCTTCGCTGCACTCACCGATCATGCGCTTGATGTTTTCTACTGCGTGTCTGACATCGTCCTCAAGACCATGTTCCGCTATCCAGGC
>CAYNAP010000034.1:0-10326 GCA_964395285.1 uncultured Candidatus Saccharibacteria bacterium | reverse complement strand
GTGCCGATGCCCGAGTTAATGGCGGTTGAAGTGGCGATGATGGTTGAAGAAACGATGTCTCGGGCGACAGAAAGCTGGGCGTAGGGGGTGGAAGTGCCGATACCGAGGCGGTTGGCCGTGGGGTCAAGAGTGAGGAAAGTGGCCGAATCGAGAGTGGTGGCCGCAGTGTAGTAAGCCACTTGGTTTATGGTTCCGGAGTTGATGGTGCCGGAGCCGCCGCCTCCGCCGCAGCCGCTGCAGGAGCCGAGGATTTGCAGGTTGCCGCTGACTGTGAGGTTGCCGGAGAGTATTTCGAGGTTGCCGGAGCGCAGGGTTAGCCCATTGTCCACTTTTATTCCGGAGAAGAGATTGATGCCTTGGGATGGAGCGAAGGAGCGGTCGAGCGAGGTTTTGCCGTCTTGGCCTTGATAGAGAATGGCCACGTCGGTAATCAGCTTGTTGACCTGGGTTCTTAAGCCGGAGTTGAGCTCGTTGATCTTGCTTTGGAGTTCGGCGGTGTCGGAGGGCAGGAAGACTTCTTTGGTGATTATTGTTCGCTCTTCAATCTGTTTGACTATGGCCGTTGGGGAATCTTGCGGGGCGGGCTTGGGACTGACTTTGGGAGAAGGTGAGGGGATAGCCGCGGGTGTGGCTTTGGGTGGCTCAAGCTTGGCCAGACCCGCGCAGCCGCTCGAGGGCCCCGGCCCGAAGTACTTGGCCAATCTCCCCGGGATATGGCAGGAGAGATAATCCATGGCCGAGGAGTAGAGGGAGGAAGTAAAAAAGCTTTTAAGCGAAAGCTTGGTTCCGCTCGAAAGAAGGGCAAGGGTTTCCGAAGCGTCATTGAGCGTTTGCCCTAACTTCTCTGGAACTTGATAGATGTTGCCGGCAGTATCAGCAAGAAAGCTGGAAATAGAGCTGCTGACCTTTCTTGGCTCAAAATCTCTAACGCTCCTGACCAAACTCATAACCTTGCGCCCAACCTCGGATGGCGTCAAGTTGGAAGTTCGGCCAACATAAACCGCCAGAAACAGAAGAGCTGCGGCCAGCGGGACGAAAAGAAGTCTCTTCGGCAAATGCGAAAGAAGAGAGTTGAGATGGTCGCGGTACTTGGGATGGGTGATGATTTCGGAGCGGTCGACGATAACTGGCGAAGGGGATAATGGCTTGCGGCTAGGATAATCTTGAAACTCAATTACCTCGAATGCGCTGTCTCCCCGACGCACTTCAACATTATGCTTGCCAAAGGGAATATATTTCTTGATTGTGCCGAAAGGAACTCTAAAGCGATCTGCCGATTCCGGTAATATTTCCCTCGGCGCTGTTTCATCCGCAAGATACTTTTTATCGGAGCCGAAATTGAAAATATACTCGTTTAACCACTCGCGATTGGTATACCAATCTCGACCAATCTTAATCCCCTTCAGCTTCTTTTGCAGAATCCGAATTCTAAGATAGTCCGCGGAGTACTTGGATTGCGGAGCAATCTCACTCAACTTATAATAAGTTTTGCCGCTTTTAATAACCATTTAAGCAGTTCCGTATATGCAAACGTATATCAATCGTATATCACCGATGAGCGATTTAATTTGATATCACCCATACAATTATTTTAGAATTGGCCACTCGATAAAATGGCTGTGGATAACATTTTATTGCCGAGAGTCAAGGTATCAGCTAAAATGGAAGGGAGGAGGGAAAAAAACTACTTGATAGAAATGTATATTTTTATTGATAAACCTTAATAGTAAAACCTTATAAAATATTACTAATCGGGGTTTGCCGGAGATGAATGAGAAGTACCTAACAATTCGTGAGGTTTCTAGACTTATTAGGGTAACCCCATTGACACTTCGCAACTGGGACAAGAAAGGGCTTCTGGCCGCTTATCGCAATCCTTTGAATAATTACCGTCTATACAAGTACTCTGACGTCGCAAATTTGCTAATCGAGATCGAAGGCAAGGGCAAAAACAAAAACCCCATTCTGAAGCTGAAAGTTGTTGCAGAGGAATAGCAAAAACCTCAACCTGTAGACAAAAATTGCTGACTGCAATATAGTTTCGCTAAATGCAATATCCTCCCAGCGAGGGTATTTGTGTTAACATCAAGCTATGAATTACGCAGTTGATATAGGACTAGAGCTCCACGTCGAGTTAAAAACGCGGACCAAGATGTTCTGCGATTCTTTAAATGACCCCGATGAAACTCACCCCAATATAAACATATGCCCTGTCTGCTCGGGACACCCCGGAACACTGCCGGTAGCTAATAAAGAGGCGGTGCGAAAAGTGATCCAGGTGGGACTCGCGCTAAACGGAAGCATTACCGAGTTTGCGCAATTCGACCGAAAAAATTATTTCTACCCCGATCTTCCCAAGGGTTATCAAATTTCCCAATACCAGCACCCGCTTGTAGCTGGCGGATACTTGGAAATCACGACTGGCACGAAGTCGAACTTCCCCCGGAAGTCCGACTTCGGACAGCGAATAAGAATGCGGCGGATTCACCTCGAGGAAGATACTGGGAAACTGGTCCACGACGGAGAATCCACTCTAGTTGATTTTAACCGCGCTGGCATCCCGTTGATGGAGCTAGTTACCGAACCGGATATGCAAAGCGGAGCGGAGGTGAAAAATTTTGGAGAACGCTTTCAAGAGATCCTTCGCTATCTCGGTGCTTCCGACGCCAACATGGAAAAGGGGCAAATGAGAGTCGAAGTTAATATTTCCCTTTCCCCTGCCGATGACAATAGGCTCGGCACAAAAGTTGAACTAAAAAACATTAACTCGTTCAAGTTTGCCGCCGACGCCGTTGAATACGAAATAAGGCGCCAGTCGTCCCTCTTGGGCAGGGGTGAGAAAATAACTCATGAAACCCGCGGCTGGGATGAAAAAAAAGGCATAACCGTATCCCAGCGAACCAAAGAGGAATCGCAGGACTACCGCTATTTTCCGGAACCCGACATTCCTCCACTCCGCATCTCCGCCGAATATGTTGAAGAAATACGCTCGAGTCTCCCAGAGCTGCCGGCCGCCAAAGTCATACGCTTCCAAGACGAGTTTGGCATCCCGGCTAAACTTGCTGAGTTGTTGGCACGAAACAAAGATACTGCAAGCTTTTTCGAGGAAACTATCTCGGAGCTACGCGAATGGTTCAGCTCGAGAGGAAACGGCCGCGCGAACGTCAAGGCGTTACAGCTTGCAGCCAACTACCTGACTTCGGATCTGGCCAAACTGCTGGCCGATGCCGGAACACCCATAGAGGAAACGTTGGTAACTCCAGAAAACTTCGCCGAGCTCGTAACCTATATCCACGAAAGGAAGATTTCCTCAAAAGCCGCCAAGGAAATACTCAAGGAGATGTTTGCGAGCGGTGCTGATCCGTCGGTAATCGCCGATGAGCGGAAGCTATGGCAAATAGCCGAAGGCGGGGAAATCGTTGCCGCGGTGGATAAAGTCATTTCTGCCAACGCCCAGGCCGTCGATGATTACCGCGCCGGTAAAACGCCTGTCTTGCAGTTCCTGGTCGGCCAAGTTATGAAAGAAGTCAAAAGCGCCAACCCCGAAACAGTCAGAAAATTACTGGAAGAAAGACTAAAGCGATAACCTGCGGGATTTGTATAGTAGCAATACGCGACCTTACCAAGCCCCGTTAGAAATTGGCGCGGTCATAGTTTAGTGGCAGGACGACTCCTTCTTCCCGTTGTGTTCGAAGCGCAGTCCCGCTCCCAGCGGGACAAGCACGACTACAAAACGTCCCGCCACTTCCGCGAACGAAGTGAGCGCTGAAGTGGGCGAGGATCCCGTATATAATATCTGCCGTACCCCGTTAAAAACATCCAGGCGGAAGTATGGGATCGCGCGCTTTAACCTCGCTTCACTCGGGATATGTGCGAGACAACCCCGTTAAATTTTGCGAGATTAGTATAGTGGCAGTACATTTGCTTCTTCCCGATTTGTCTAAAAATTCAAGCCTGCGTAGAATTTTTAGGTACAAATCGCAATCCCGTTGAATTTTGCGAGTATGGTCTAGTGGTATGATGCAAGCTTCCCAAGCTTGAGACGCGGGTTCGATCCCCGCTACTCGCATCGTAGAAAGCAAAATTGTGCGGGACCAAGCAAAAAGCACCGGTCCGATCCCGGTATCTCGCACTGCAAAGCAAAATTTGTGCGGGGCCAAGCAGAAGGCGCCAGTTCGATTCTGGTATCCCGCAATCAAAAAATCGCCGCTCGGGCAGAGTTGTGTAACTCCGCCAATATCAAACTTTTCAGTTTTTCGGAGGCCATTTCGCGGTAACCGCAGACCTCTCAAACCAATGGGCGCCTTGAACAAACTATTGACTTTTGCTGCCAAACTGCTATAATGGGCGTGCCTTGTTTCGGGTGATCGCGCCCCGATGAAAATTCGGGGTGAGGAAAGTCCGAACACCATTTCCCGGTAATGCCGAGATTTAGCGGTAGTGGCTAACAGCCACCATACCCGCCCAAATTTTACATCGGAGCGCCGTATCGGCTGTGCGACAATTCTGCGAAAGAGCGATTGAACGACAGAGTGGTTCTCGGGTGTAAAACTTGGGCGGGGAACGGGACAGTGTCACAGAAACTATACTACCGATCGTCGCTAAGAGGACCCTAAAGGTTCTCAATGCGAAGGCCGCTTGTCCAAAAGACAAGCGAGCCTCGCCCTGCCACACGGTAGGGCGGGCCGCTACTCTTTGGGCAGGCGAGCCTCGCCCTGCAAAGGGCGGGAGGTCAAAGGTGAAAAGAGTGGCCCGCCTTCGCGGACTTCGGTCCGCGAAGGCGGGGCGCCTCGCTTCGGCCCGCTTAGACTTCGTCAAAGACAAGGCGAGCGGGGTGCGGTAAGAGCCCACAGCTTCGGTAGGCGACTGCCGGAGTGAGAAAAACACCTACCCGGTGCAAGAGGATTCCGGTTTTACCGGAAATACTCGCTCGAGTCCGTGGAGCAATCCCGGACCCAGACAAATGATCACCGTCCCGCTTTCAGCGGGATACAGAATTCGGCTTACAGAAACAAGGACTGAAAACCGTCCCGGCGTTAGCCGGGCGGTTTTTTATTATTTAGAATGCTAAAGCAACTTGCCCTGTTCGTTGTCCAACGCTTGGTTGACCAGCTGATCAGCTTCGCGATTGTTGGCCCGCGGGACGTGCCTAACTAAAATTTTGCCAAAGTCCAAGCGAGTATTCCATATTTTCATGAATTGCGGCCACAGCCTCTCCTCTTCTATCTTATAGCCCCCGTTTAACTGCTCGACTACTAATTCCGAATCCATTCTTATCTCGACTTCTATTTTATTAATTGCTTCCTTGCCAAAAAGAGCGCGTATTTTCTGGAGAGCAAACAGGAAAGCTTCGTATTCGGCTTCATTGTTCGTCCTTTCACCGATGGCTTTGGAATAAGTCTTAATGGCGCCCCCCTTGTCATTAGCAATAACCACGCCTATCGCCGCCGGCCCGGGATTGCCGCGCGAACCGCCGTCGGCATATACAATCAATTTTCCAATTTTTTCTTTCATACGTCTATACGCCACAACGTCATAGCAACTCAAAGTTCAAATCTCAAAAGTCAAAACTACAGCTCAAACCCAAAAACCTGATTGAGTCATCGCCATTGTTAGCATCCCCTAGCCGCCTCAAAAGAAAGCAAGAAATTTTAACTTTTTAGTTGTAGTTTTGCGTTTTGCCTAAAGCCTGACGGCTCGGCCGTATAAGGACTTTTGACTTTTGAACTTTTATTGAGCGCCTCTAATGCCGGCAATTTCTCTCCCGCCAAATACGCCAGCATCGCCCCGCCGCCTGTCGAAACATGTTTAAACTCTTTAAGCATCCCGGCATTAGCCAAAAAAGCCACTGTATCCCCTCCTCCGACTACAACAATTCTCTCTCTCTTGGCCAAAAATCTAGCCAATCCTAAAGTACCCCTATCGAATGGCTTCATTTCTGTCAAACCCAGCGGCCCGTTCCAAATAACACTCCGGGCTCCGGCCGCAGAAGCCGCGAACAGTTTAATCGTACGCGGGCCAATATCAAAAATAATATCTCTTTCCCCCACCTCGCCAATGCTGGAAATTTTTATTTTCCTGCTCTCTTTTGAAGGCGCGACCACAACATCGGTTGGCAATACCAGCCTTTTAGAACGGGCAATTTTTTTTATGCCCTCGTCAACATCCTGCTCCGTAAAAGAGCGTCCGACGTTGATGCCTCTGGCGCGGAGAAGAACGTTGGCTATCATCCCGCCGACAATTAACTTATCGGCAAATCGGCTAAAGCGCTGAAGAAGCTTTAGCTTTGTTTTAATCTTGGCTCCGCCGAAAATGGCCACCAAAGGCCGCTTGGGTTTTTCCATAACCTCGCCGAGTCGTTTGACCTCTTTTGCAAAAAGCAGCCCCAGGTAAGACGGCAAAAACTTAGGCAGTAAAATCATTGACGCCACCGAACGATGCGCCTCGGCGAAGGCATCGTTGACAAACACGTCGCCGCGCTTAGCCAAAATCTTTGCGAATTCGCGACTGCAGGATTCCTCGCCCGGCCAAAAGCGCAAATTCTCGACAAGATATACGCGGGCTTCCCTTTTGTCAAAACTATAGTTGGCGGGGTCTCGCACAAAAATCACTTTCATACCGATAAGTTTCGACAAACTATCGGCCACTGGCCTAAGACTGGATCCTTTCTCGGAACGATGCGAAAGCAAGATGGCAGTGTTATTATTTCCGAGAAGCTTTTTAATCGTGGGTAAATGAGCGCGTATTCGAAAGTCATCTTTCACCTTCCTGCCCGAAATAGGCACGTTGAAATCAACGCGCAACAGCACTTTCTTCCCCCTGACTTCCGACTCCGATAAAAGCGGTATCATTGATTGGTCCAAACACCGACTTGGATGATACGGTACTTAAAGTTTATCGTCACTGCGGTTATACTTTATATGGTAACTCAACCCTGATATAATGTCATCAAATTACAGCAGTGATTACTGCCTCGAGATACAAACTTACGTTTTTCGACTAACCAAAAGTTTTTTGGTCTTTCATCGCCGAATAACAGTCAATAAGCTCTAAAATGAAAATCCTCGAGCCCGGACGAAAAAATATTGTAATCCTAGGCGCCGGCTTCGGGGGCGTGACTGCCCTTATTAAGTTATATCGCGCTCTCAAGAAAAGAGGGCTGATGCCTTACTACAACTTGGTTATCGTAAACAAAAACGACTATCACCTTTATACTCCGGCCCTCTACGAAATGGCTTCAATGCCCCGAGTCCGAGCCGACGCTTTTCACATGAAAAGGGCGCTTTGCGTCAGTTTGTACGACATCTTGCCCCAATGCCCGGGAGCGCGCTTTATCGGCGAAGAGATCGAAAAAATTGACCCGCGCACTCACCTTATAACTTTCAAAAGCGGGGATAAGCTTAACTTTGAATACGCGGTTGTCGCTCTCGGTGCTGAAACCAGCTTTTTCGGCATACCTGGACTAGAAGAGCGCTCTCTGCCCATCAAGACTTTCGAGGATGCCGTAAAGCTTAGAAACCAAGGCGAGAAATTATTGGAAAGCGCTGGTAACGCCCCGCGTGTCGTCGTCGGCGGCGCTGGGCCAACCGGCGTTGAGTTGTCGGCCGAATTCGTCAATCTCATTCGCCATCTTGAAAAACGGGCCACTGGCCCAAGGGGTCAGGTGGAAATAACTCTGATTGAAGCGTCTCCAGAAATTCTTCCCGATTTCAGTCCGCGCGTTATCCGCCTGGCCAAAAAGCGGCTTAACAAACTCGGTGTAAAGATTCTTACCAAGACCGTAATAAAAAAGTTAACCAACACTGAAGTGATCATCGCTGACAACCAAAGCATCCCCTACCAACTCTTTATATGGACCGGCGGCATTACCCCCAACCGTGCAACTCGAAACTTCGGTCTGGCTCTCGGTAAAAAAGGCAATATTATAGTCAACGAATTTCTGGAAGCTCGGCCCAGGATCTACGCCATAGGCGACTGCGTAAGTCTGGTCAACGCCGAAGGCCAACTTTTGCCTAAGAACGTCCCGGTGGCCGAAGAAAGCGCAAAGCTGGCGGCAGAAAACATCATCGCCGATATATGCGCAAAAAATAAACACAAGTTCAACCCCGCCGCCGTTTATCCTTTCGTCCTGGCCGTCAGCGGGAAATATGCCATTACCGATCTGGCCTTAGTGAAATTTTCGGGCTTCATCGGCTGGCTGCTTAAACAACTGATCGAACTTAAATATCTCCTTGCTATACTGCCCGCTGCTAAGGCCGTAAGAGTTTGGACAAGGACAGTTTACTATTCTTCGGCTAACGACTAAAATCACCTCGAGGCCGGCTTAATTCAGCGAAGCAATGCAGCTTGGGTTAACGGCGGCGAGCCAATTCGGCAACTGACCGAACGATTTTTACAAACTCCTCGGCTTCAAGACTGGCCCCGCCAATCAACAAGCCGTCCATTCCGCGAATGTCCGAGCTCAAAAACGAAGCTGCGTTCCTGGCATTGACTGACCCGCCATAAAGAATCCTAATTTCACTCGCCCGGCGCGCCCCCGTTAACTTAGTCAAAAGTTTGCGGATATATATGGCGCGGCGCGTAGCGTTATCAGGCGTGTCGGCCTGCCCGGTGCCGATAGCCCACACCGGCTCGTAAGCCACAACTATTCGCTTAAAGTCCTTACTGGACACGCCTTCCACTGCTCGTTTTAGCTGTTCAGCGAGAACCGAAGGAACTGCATCTTGGGAATCGCGAAGTTCTTCGCCGATAGCGACAATGGGGATCAAACCGGCTTTGAGGGCCGCGCGGACTTTTCTAGCTATTACTTCATCGCTTTCACCAAGGAATCTTCGCCGTTCGGAGTGGCCGATAATAACATAACTGACGCCGGATTTTTTTAACATCGGCGGCGATATTTCTCCGGTATAAGCGCCACCCATCTCCCAAAAAACATTTTGGGCGCCAAGGCAAACCTTCTTTTTATTTTTGCCGGCGATGCTAACCAGCCACACGAACGGCGGAGCGATAACTACCTCAACGCCTCTCAATCCTCTAGTACCGCTCTTTACATCCGAAAACAGCCGCTCGGCTTCTCCATAAGTCGAGGGGTTCATTTTCCAATTGGCGACAATCAACGGTTTTGCCATTAAATTTTCAATTTTCAATGACCAATTTCCAATAAATTCCCCAATTCACCAATTTTCAAAGCGAATTTCAGTTGAAAATTTGAAAATTGATAATCGTTTGATAATTGAAAATCGACAATTGAAAGTTGCTGCTTAATAAATTTCGCTACCTCTTCCGCAAATTCTTTACTGGTTACACCCTTCGCAAAAGAACTTTGTCTTTTTTCATGACCAACCAAAAAATAATCAATATCCTTAAGAACAGAGATTAACCCCTCTACGTTTCCAGACCTAATCCCGCTGTAACTTTATCCTTAAAACCTTTTTTTCAAAAGATTCTTTAGTTTCCATATGTTGATTCAGCCTCTACCACTAACTTTAACTCAATCATAAGATGATCTGCTAATTTTACCCTTACGACATTCTCCCCGACAGTTTTTATGGATTCTTCTAAGAGAATTTGGTCTTTGGTTATTTCAATTCCGTGTTTTTTTAGCTCATCGCGAATTTTAGCAGCTGTGACAGAACCAAACGCCCTCCCCTTCTCCCCTACCCTAACTTTAAAATTCAAGACAGTGCTTTTTAATCGTTCGGCCAAAGCTTTGCACTTCTGATTTTCTTCTGATTTTTCCTTTTCTTCTTTTACTTTCTGATTTTCCAGTACTTTTACATTTTCAAGGGTGGCCGGCCGAGCCAGATTTTTCGCCAACAAAAAATTGCGGGCGTAACCATCGCTTACCTCCTTGATTTCATTTTTTCTCCCGACTTTTGGAATATCTTGAAGAAGAATTACTTTCATAATTTTCAATTTCCAATATTCAATTTTCAATCAATGACTCAATTTTTAAATTTTCAAACGTTTGAAAAATAAATCATTAAAAATTCATTGTAAATTGATAATTGAAAAATGGGAATTTGATTATCTAACCTCAAACCCACTAAACCCATCTACCGTTTCTTTCCAATAGACTTGTACGCGTTCGACTCGCGCCTAACTCGTCCCTTTTTTACACCATTCAATCAATTTTCGCAAACTTTTTTCTTCGCCTTCGGCCACAATTTTCTGGTCGCGCGACGAAAACTCGGCCTTACCTGCCCCTACAGCGCGAATTAATGAAGTATGGAGTGACAAACTATCAAATGTTCCATTTGTTGAAAACAAAAGTCGAGATTATTTTTTCTATTACTTGGCCATAATCAGAAGGGGGGCCCGTATGGA
>CAYNAP010000033.1:0-10334 GCA_964395285.1 uncultured Candidatus Saccharibacteria bacterium | reverse complement strand
TCTAAAATTTTCTCGCCCGGCTGGGGATCCAAAAGATCAAGCATAAAGGCCACGGTATAGGGCTGGGAAATAGTTTGGCCCTCGCCGATGACCAATGGGTAATTGCCGTAGGCCTCATTAACACTTCCAGCTGGCACGAAATCCTTGCGGTCAATCGCGCGGAAGGCCGCCTCAACCAGATGCGACTTGAGAACGCCCTGGCTCTTTAGTTCTCGGATCAACTCGTCCATGATTTTTACTATACAACAAACAGAAACAGCCGTCGCGCTCTATCGGGCGGGCGTTTTAAATATCCCCCTGTTTAACTTGATAACTCCGACTAGCTTGCTAGTCGCTTGCCCTAGGAATGTTCTCGGCCCTAGTCCGGCCAATGGGTTTAGGACCCTAGTCCGGCCGACGGGTTTAGGACCGGCCCAAACAATAGTTCACCAGCTCACTACGGGTATTCTTCGAGCGAAGTCGAGAAGCTTCATTTGCTTATCCTAGAAGACCTCTTTTTTTCAACCCCTCAAAAAACTTTTTTCTGGCCGCGCGGTAATCATCAATACTTTTGCCGTCGTAACTCAACTTCAATTTATTGTATTCATCAAGAACATTGGGATTGGTCAACAAAACTTCCTGTTGCTTTCGAAACAACCGATCTTCTTCAGAATCAATAGCGGTTAGTTGAATGCCGAGAGGTATTTCTTTACTATTCTCATCCTTGAAACTCGCGTAAGTTTCCGACCAGTTCTCAAACTGGTTCACGTTGTATAGCTCCCGCAGCCTATTTCGAGCTTCTTCAAAATCTCCTATTGGCACCCGGGCCTGAATATCCAAATCCCCTTTGGTTACAGCGCCGGCTATGGCCGTGCTGCCGATATGTTGAATATCCGCCGCCGGGATTAGCGACAGCAGTTTTCCTTTTTCCTCGGTGAAAATTTTTTCAACTATTCCCCAGAAACTTTCAGACGCTTTGAAGTGAACAATCTCCATGTGTAGAAAGTTGAGTTTCGACTGCACGGGGGCACTTGGATTCGAACCAAGAAGTCGGGTTTTGGAGACCCGCAGTTTACCGTTGAGCTTATACCCCCTTTACTGAAAAATTTTCAATTTCGAATTTACAATTTTCAAATTAGGAATTGATCCATTGAAAATTGATTGAAAACTGGTAATTGAAAATTGGAAATTCACTGCCGAACTATGTTTTCTTCGCTTCCTTATGCGCCGTGTGCTTCCGGCACCACCGGCAATGCTTTTTCAGCGTAAGCTTGCCTTCGCTCTTTTTCAAATTTTTCCGCGACCAGTAATTAAACCGCTTGCACACACTGCATTGAAGTCGAAGTAAATTGTCTTGTGCCATATTTTACTTTTAGTTTGTAAAAGCCGAGACCGGGGATCAAACCCGGGACCTTGCGCTTACCATGCGCATGTCTACCTACCATCGCCTCAGCCCAGGGGGAGAATCGAACTCCCGACTTCTTCCTTACCAAGGAAGCGTTCTGCCTCTGAACTACCTGGGCTCAGGCTACGGCGGGCAGGTCTACCAACTGAGCCATCTCGGCATGTAGCAAAACAAAGCTTACTATACTCCATCTACATTATGAGATCAAACGGCATCCGCAGATCTTTTAAGACTCTTGCTCCGGAGTGAAAGCGATTATTAATATAGGCGACAAAGGGGTAAGAGGTGTCATCCTCGACCCAATTTCTTCCGATCGGAAGAAATTGGGTCGCCAGACAAAATAGAAAACGGCCGAATGAGCATGAGCGAGTGATCAATAATGGAGAAAGCACCTCCGCTGTTAGGTGAGCTGAAAGTGTTGTTTAAGGAAGCTCTCGTCATCGATGTGCGTTGCCTCTATGTAATTCAGGTAGCGGCCAATACTAAAAAAGTCGGCAATGAAATCAACCTCATCCCGGCAAGCAAACGGATATATAAACACGCTCTTTTGCAACGGGAAGAACTCAAGCTCTTTTATTTTGCTGCGCAGGGCGCTCCGTGCGCGGTGGTACTTCTCCGGGACATCAAAAATTATAATCCTCCACTTCCTGTCCCACTGTGCCGGCCGATGCAGTTTCATGTGCTCTAGGTTGAATCGTGAGATACGTTGTCTCCCTCGTTCGGTTAGGGTTATAGTCGCTATGCCATCTATATCCTTGATCTCGACGAGCCGTTGTTTCGTAAGCCGGCGGAGCGCTTTACGGATGCGCGGCCGCGGTGCTTTTTGAAAAATTTCGCCCAATCCAGCAAGTGCTACAGGCAAATTGGGTGCTACTGCCGCTATGGAAACAATAGCGCCCAATTCCGCCAGCACCAGGATCACTTTACCGGTGTTTTTGGCCAGCGACTTAAGATCGATTTGGTCTATGCGTAGCCCTGTATTATACATTTGACTCTTTCTCTTCGCCGGAATATTTTCTTGTTGACGTTGAACATTTTTTATCATACTAACCGTCACTTAAAACCCCTGCCACAAGCACACTATACTACCAAAATACAAACATCCCAAATCTTTCCGATCGGAAAGATTTGGGATGTTTGGTTTAAAGAAACAAATTAGTTGCTACTTTCGGGTAAATTTGAAGAAGTTTCCGCGAAAAATGTCGATAAAATTGCGTTTTTGCCGAGAAGAATCTCATCCATGTCTACAAAACTCCCGACGCATGAGTTTTTTGATGAAGTTAGTTAGTATCCATGCCTCAGTATATCAAAACCAGCAACTAGATTTGGCCATTAACTCAGACGTTTGCTCAATACTTGCCCTCGGGAGGACTTGACCCCGTGCCCTATGCTCCCGAGAGGATTCGAACCTCTAACCCTTTCGGGACAGCGTCCTAAGCGCTGCGCGTATTCCAGTTCCGCCACGGGAGCATAGGGTACGGGGCAGGCCTCTGGTCCCGCTTCGGGGAACAGACTTCTAAGGCTGCGCGTCTGCCAATTTCGCCACGGAGCGTTTAAGGGTCGTAAATACCTAACTTGCCTCCAAGAACCGCAAGCTCCGCCATAAGATTCTGTCGCGGAAGCGTGCGTTAAGAATATAGCTGGATTCAGAGAAAAAATCAAAAGGCGGTCTTGTAAACTAGGCCGCCTTTAGTCCATTCGAATTTATCTAAGGTTTGGGCACTGCGTTTCGAGAGCATTCCCACCAATAATGCTCTGGACTATTCTTTCGGCATTGTTGGCTAGCACCGCAACAGCTATGCCGATGAGCGCATATAGCAGGTAAGACTTGGCTTTCTTAAGCTGTTCCTCATTGCCGCCCCCGGTTATAAACAGGAAGGCAGACCACAGCAGCATAACGATAGCAATAGCTCCTACCAAGTATGAAACCAACTTAGCTATATTATTGAATGGCACGAGTAGATTGCATAACGTGGTTTGGGCCATCACGATATATGGCGCTGATAGCAAGAGCGTTGTTGCCACCGATCTCCATGCTATAAGCTGTTTTTTCGAGTTCCTTATTAACATAGTCTAAATGCTTGATAAATTAATCAGATTCGACCCTTTTAACTTTAATATATTGGGCTTATTAGGCAGATTATGCCTACTAATCCTGAATTCCTAATATCTCTTTGATTATAACCAGCGCTGATGAAGCAAGCAAGACCACGGCTATCCCCACCAAAGCATAAAGCAGTACCTTATGGGCGGTTTTAATTTTCTCCGGATTGCCGCCGCCGGTCATATAAAGGAAGCCGGCAATAAGCACCATTAAGACCGAAAGCGGCGCAAGAAGCGTCACCGCAAATCTGGTTAAAGAGTTGATTATATCAACAATCGTCCTGTTGCGCCCCGGCGGAGGGATTTCCACGGCATACGCCGTAAAAAGAGGCGACGACCATAATACTAAAAACCAAACCCGGCGCAGTTTACCCTCCCACCCGGAAAACCATGGCCGGCCTGCCCGATCAGGGGAGGTCGTGGCAGGATAGGCGGCGCCGTCGCGAGGCGAAAAGGTTTGATGCTCCGCCCGGAAAGGTGGGGAAGGTTTGGGAATGAACGTCTTCATATAACTAATTTACAACTTTAAGCCAAAATTGCCCAGCTAGAACTCCGAATACGGATGGCGCTCGTCTTGGTTATAGGCGGCCCCGCTTTTGCCAAGCCATCTGGTTATATATTCCTATTGTAAACCGAAAAGTGCTCCGCGGTTATCTGTCTTACGCCGTTTATTGGCGGCAAAACCGCGACGTTATTCGCGTTCACTCCGCCGCGAATAAGTTCGTCGGCTCGCGCCCGGCTCTCCACTTCATAAACCAGGTATAGTTTGACGTCGTTGGCATTGGCCTTGTTCGCCACATAAGCCACATCGGCGGCTCGGGCATTGTTTTGATTGCCCGTCAAGTTCATATCTATGCAGGTGGCGGCCTGATGACATGGATTCTGATGCGTTCTGGTTGGCGGCCAAGCTTCAGTTACTCTCAAGATTTCTCCTTTCTCGGGGAAGATGGAGTTGCGCAAGGCTTCAAGCCTCCTTTCCGTATCAGAATTTATTTGGCATATTTGCCCTCGATCTGAATTAGCGCAAGCTCGCGGGCTTATCGGCAAGCTGACTTTTACACAATTCGGGCAGGTGAGGCCGGTAATCGGTGCTGGCGTTGCGGCTGGAGTAGTAGAAGGAATAATTCCTGGCGCAATCGCCGGCGCCAAAGCCTCTCCGCTTATCCCGCACTTCTCGGGGTTAATCACGTTCCACGGCCCGAATGTTCCCGAGGGGTCGCTCACAAACTGTCGGGCCTCCCCGGTCAGAATTTTAATCGTCGTATCTACGGCGATCCATGCTAAAAGCACAATGACCAGTCCGATAACGGTATTGGTCACCATGCTTTTGCCCATCTTTCTCCGCTCCTCTGACGGCCCCGAAGTCAGCAAAACTAACCCGCCCGCGGTAATAAGCAGAGTCGCTACCGGAAAAGCAATCATCTCGATGAGAAAATTGGTCAGGTTAATGACTAAAACGCCAAGATAGCATATATTGCAGGGCGGCGTGGTGCTTGTGCCGCAGGGCACGATGGCCGCGAGCGCCGGTGTTGCCGGCCAAAACCACGCCGCGGCCGCAACGCCAAACAGTAAAAAGCATAAAGTTAATCTGCCTCTCTTCAACTTCGCTGCCATCAGGGTTTAAAAACCGAATTAATATCCGCCTCGGCGCGGTTAATCGCTTCGCTGATGCTAAACTTGCGGTTAACTACGGCGTCAATCATATTGTTTAAAACCTTGGGGATAGTCATACCGGCCGCGACCGGTATAGTCCGCGCCGACAGCACCTGGTCATAAAAAGTGTTTAAGTAATCACTCGGCGGTTTGGAATTTACGAGATCCCGCCGCGACGGCGGGAGACCAACCAGGTCAATGTATTTCTTTTGCGCCTCTTGGCTTTCCAGCCACAGTAGGAAGCGCCAGGCGTTATCCGACTCTTTTGACAAACGCGAAACGACCGCCAATCGGAATCGGCCCAAATTAATCTCGGTGTCTTGGCCCGTTGGCTGGGGCAGGGGGGCCGCGTCGAAATTTAACTGCGGGTTAAGTCCGTTGATCATTTTAACGTCTTTGGCGTAGCCAAAAGCCATTACCGTATCGCCTTTAGCGAAGGCTTCAAGTGAATTTGCGAAAAATGAATTCCATGCGTAGGTTTTTTTAGTCGAGTTGGCAAATGAAGTGTAGAACAAAAGGGCCGACACCGTGGCCGGATTGTCTATTAGACTCTCACCGGCTTTCGTATCTATAACTTGCCCGCCCGATTGGTAAATCAGGGCAAGCAGAATGTCGCTTGAGTGCTCGACATTTGATGCCGTGCCCAAAGCCGCGCCCGAGCGGATAATGCTGCCCACCTCCGAAGTTTTAG
Source organism: uncultured Candidatus Saccharibacteria bacterium (assembly GCA_964395285.1). Taxonomy (GTDB): domain Bacteria; phylum Patescibacteriota; class Minisyncoccia; order Sungbacterales; family SURF-37; genus CAYNAP01. The sequence continues at coordinate 4,503 of CAYNAP010000033.1, read as the reverse complement.
TCAGTTTTTGGGACTGATTGACAAGCTCGTCCCATGTGGCTGGCGGGGAGGCGATATTGGCCGAGTTGAAATAGTCGCGGTTGTAAAAAAGCGCGAGAGTGTCAAAAAACATCGGCACGCCGAGAAGCTCTCCTTGGCCGCCGGTTACGGCGCTAACCACAGAGTCGGCAAATACGTTTTTAATATCCTTCCTTTTATAGCCGAGAGAGCCGTCGGCTAACGGCTTTATTTTATCGCCATGCTTTTCAAGTTGGCCGTCTTCGAGAAAAAAGATATCCGGCCCTTTATCCGAAGCCAAGGCGTTAACTAATTCAGCCTCATAGGTTTTCGGATCTTTTTTGACGTAGTTTATGGTGGCGCTTTTTACCGTTTCGTTGTAACTGCTGATTATTTCCCGCCATATTTGCGGCGGATCTTCCTGGTCCCACACCTCGATGGTAAAAGGCGGAACGTCGGTTTGTTTAAGCCCCGGTATTATACCGAGAAGCATGGCGAGAGCGACAAGCACAACAGCCCCGATAGAGCCGAAAATTATTAGCTGCGGTTTGGTTAAACTCATGGCTGAATCCTGCGGCCTTATTTTTTCTTGAAGAGAAGCCCGTAATGATGCGAGCCGGCTTCGAATTCCTTTTCCAGTTCAAATCCCGATTCCTCGGCCATGTTTTGAGCCGCTTGGCGCGCGATGCGCATGTTCGGGTTGGGGCCGGCGGGGAAGGGCGTATCGTCCCATTCAATAACTCCGGCGTGGCCCCCCGGCCGCAAAATCCGCCAGGCCTCTTCTAAAATTTGCTTTTTTTTCTCGGCTTGGAAAAGAATGTTGGCGACGATGACTACGTCGGCGAATCCTTCGCGAAGACGCGACCCCTTTTCTTTTTCAAGATCAGCCCACACCGGCTCGATATTCAAAAGATGCTCGATGTTGGCTTGGCTTTTTATCAAGTCAATAACTCTTTTTTGTATGTCGATGGCGTAGACCTTGCCGTTCTCGCCGACTTTCCGCGCCGCAGGGATGGTAAAATACCCGCCGCCGGCTCCAAAATCGGCCACAATCATGCCCGGGCGGATGTCAAGATAACCTAAAATTCGCTCGGGATGGAGGAAACCGCCCGTGCCCGACGAGTCGCCGAACATTGAGTTTGCTTCATTGGTTGAGTCGGCCATAGATTGAAAATACCCGGGCAAATTTTGCGAAAAACAAAACTTATTTTAGTTAATCCATTGCCCCGAACTTGGCCATCCCGCCTGCGGCTAAAGCGTTGTCGCCGAAGCGATTTTGTCGCCGTCGCTAAGTTTCATTATGCGCACTCCTTGTGTAGCCCGCCCAAGGGTAGGCACACCGCTTAGCAAAGACCTGATCACTTGGCCTTTTTGAGAAATGGCAATCAGCTCTTCCTCCTCTCTTATGATATGGATATTTACCACCGCCCCGTTTTTGGGAGTTATTTTGGCCGTCTTTATGCCCGATCCTCCGCGCTTTTGGCGTTTGTACTCCCGGATCTCGGTTTTCTTGCCGAAGCCCTGTTCAAACACCACCAAAAGCCCGGTCTTCCTATCCTCTTCTTGCTTGATAACGTCAGCGCCCACTATGCGGTCGCCCTTTTTCAAGCGCATGGCCTTGACTCCGCTCGCCCCTCGGCCCATGACCCGGATATCGCTCTCGCGAAAGCGTATGGCCTGCCCTTGGGCCGTAACCAAAAGAATTTCGTCTTTGCCGCTCGTAACTTGCACTTCGCGAAGAACATCCCCGCCTTTAAGCGTGATGGCGACGATCCCCGATCTCCGCACGTTCTCAAAAGCGTCGGCGGCCACTCTCTTCATCATACCACTTCCCGTGACCATCACTAAGAAGCGGTTTCCTGCATTAGGCGACTTTTTATCTTTTTTCGGCACGGCCACAAGCGACATTATTTGCTCGCCATTCTTTATCGAAAGAAAGTTAAAAATAGCCTTGCCTTTGGAAATGCGCGACCCTTCCGGTATTTCGTAAGCCTTTATCTCGAAAACTTTGCCGCTGGAGGTAAAGAACAACAGGTCCGAATGGGTATTGGCGGTCAGGAAATGCTCGACTACGTCTTCCTCCTTTGTTTCCATGCCTTGTATCCCCTTGCCGCCTCTTTTTTGCACCCGGTACACTTCCGGCTTTAGGCGTTTGATATAGCCGCCGCGGGTCAGAGCGATTATTGTTTCCTCTTCCGGGATAATGTCTTCGGTGGCAATCTCGCGTGCGGCGTGTTTAACTACTTTAGTCCTCCGTTCGTCGCCGTAGAGCTTTCTTATATCGCCTAGCTCCTTGGCTATAACCTCAAGGATTTTCTTTGGATCTTTCAGCAATGCCTCAAGTTCGCGGGCCAAGGCGACTTTCTCTTTTAGCTCGTCCTCTATTTTTTGCCGCTCAAGACCGGCCAGCGTCGCGAGGCGCATTTCAAGAATGGCCGCTGCTTGCGCGTCCGAGAATTTAAATTTCGATTTTAAGTTGGCGTGAGCCGCCTCCTTGTCCGGGGATTTCTTGATTGTCTGTATGACCGCATCAATATGCTCCAGGGCCTTGGATAATCCTTCGAGAATATGAATTCTTTCTCTGGTTCGGTTGAGGTCAAATCGGGCGCGGCGGGTTACCACCTCCCTTCGGTATTTAAGATATTCTTCGAGCACCCCTTTAAGCGGAAGCACTTGAGGCTGGATGCCATCCACTAGGGCGAGCATGTTTAAATTGAAGTTTTTTTCGAGATCGGTGAACTTGTAAAGCCCGTTCAGGACTTTTTGCGGGAAAGCGTCGTTTTTCAGGTCAATGGCAATTCTTAATCCGTCTTTGTCCGACTCGTCGCGAAGATCGCGAATGCCTTCAATCTTTTTCTCGCGGACGAGTTCGGCAATCTTTTCGATAAGCTCGGCTTTGTTGACTTGATAGGGTATTTCGCTTATTACAATTTGCGACCCCCGCCCGCTTTCGCCCGAGTTCCCGTGATTTTTTTCGATTATTTCGGCTTGCGCCCGCATCAAAATTGAGCCGTGTCCGGTGGTATAGGCTTGATGAATATCCTTTTCGTTGAACACCACTCCTCCCGTCGGGAAATCCGGGCCTTTTACTATTTCCAAAAGCTCCTCGGTTGTTGCGTGAGGATGACGGATGATGTGGATCAAAGCGTCAACCACTTCAGTAAGATTATGCGGCGGTATGTTGGTGGCCATGCCGACCGCAATGCCCACCGAACCGTTTAAAAGTAGATTAGGCAAGACGCTCGGCAAAACTTTTGGCTCCTTTCTCGTTGCGTCATAGTTATCGGCGAGTTCAACCGTGTCCTTATCGATGTCTTTTAACATCTCCTCGGCCAAGCGCGTCATTCGCGCTTCGGTGTAGCGGGGCGCTGCCGCCGGGTCGCCGTCTAAAGAATTGTGAACAAAGATCCCGTCGGCTAAGGCGAAATTATGTGTGCCGTCAATAGTAAGATCGTAGACATCTTCCCGCTCGGTGAGCCGTTCCACTTGCACCACCTTATGGTTGAAGTGACGAGCAAGCTCGACCATATCTGGAAAACCAGTGAAGTATGTTAAAGCCCTATCGAGACGAGGCACGCCGTTTGCGGTGCGGTGCCCCTCATATTGTTCCGGCGTTACCGCTCCTTCTTCAGCGATGAGCTTCGACACAAAACCGAGAATTTTACTCCGCACTACCCGTTTCCTGTAGTTTGGGTCTTGCCATTTCACACGAAGCGCAGCCGATGATTTTTCTGCCAGTCGTGTCATGAAATAGGGATCTTCTGCCAACCGTTGCTTGCCGCGCGCTCGGAGAGCAGTAAGGGTTCGATTTCTGAACGCCGGGTCTAGCCACTGCGTTTGTGCTTTCTGCCGATGGAACGCACGCATGTTTTCGTCTTCCCATAATTTCCGTGCGGCGTTCACAAAATGTTCCCGCGAAAATTGTTTGCGATACTCCGGATTGCGCCAACGGTTCTTTGCCTCGACGGCATGCCGATTTCGGTAGTCCTTATCCTGCCAGAGCTCACGCATAAGAGAGGAGATGCGACGGCGATGCGCTGGGCTTGACCAGATTGCTGCGGATATTTCTCGCATCCTTTGTTCTGAAAGCGCGCGGTACGCCGGATCCCGCCAGCGTTTTTTCATTTCTTCTGATTTCTTTTGGCTCATCGAGGATCGAAACTGCTCTTCGCGCCACTTCTTCTTTAACCGCGCGCTGGCAAGGCTAGTCATCCGCGACCGGTAGTGCGGATCTTGCCAGCGACACTTCACTGCCTGAATTTTATCCGCGCGATAGCTAAGGTTACGCCACATTTTATTATTCCACTGCCGCAGCCGTTCCGCATTTCGTTCTCGAACTCCCGCGGTTGCGTAGTAAGCCCGGCGCCCCTGAGCTAGACGTTCGCGATATTCTGGGTCAGCAGCATGGCGTGCCGAGGCTGCTGCAGCGTGCATCAGCCAATGTTCTTTCCAATGAATCCGGCGGATGTTTTCGGGGCTGTTGTTCCGCTTGTTGAAATCTATATG
>CAYNAP010000032.1:7959-10346 GCA_964395285.1 uncultured Candidatus Saccharibacteria bacterium | reverse complement strand
CCCAAAATACCGCGGCAAGGTACTGGCTGACAAGTATATTAAAGACGAACTAAAGAGAATCTTCAAGCAAATATGTCGCTGGAAAGGACTTGTCGTCAGGGCCTGGCATGTTGGCGATGAGCACATCTGCATCTATCTCTCCATCCTTCCCAAGTACTCGGTGTCTTACGCTGTGGCCATCCTGAAGGGTAAATCATCGGCTTGGATCAAGAAGAAAACCAAGAAGTTTCTGCAAGGAACTCTCTGGAAACGAGGTTACTTTGTCTCCACGGCGGGTCTCAATGAACATGCAGTCAAACGCTATGTTGAGAACCAGACCCATCATCAGATAAACCTCGAACAACCCAAGATTCCCTTCTGGCGCAGGTAACGCCTGCAGGATAGAAGCCACCAGCATAAGTTGGCGGCTTCTCATGAGAGAGATGAAAAATCCCCCGGCGGCTGGGGGATGGTCACGGTTTTACTTTCTGTTTGACTTCTGCAGCGTTGTCTCGGAACCCCGCGCCACAGCAGGGGTCGCAATGATCGACGCTGTTGCTTCCGAACCGAGCACTGCAATGGCCTTTTCCTATTCCCCAAACGTCTGTTTCTTCCCAAACCCAGTATGGGCACTTGTCGGCCCGGTCGGGTTTGCAGTACCTCCTATCCGTTTCGTTCATAGCGTCGCTCCTAAGCATTTTGCCCAAGCTTGGAACCATTGCATCTTACGTTCGGGAAGCTGCCTTGCTATACTCCACAGAATGTTGTAAGCTGGACCTTCATCTTTTCCGCGCAGTTCAGGCAAAAGGGAAGACCTTGGGAGTTGGCTTCCTCAATTGTCCCCAACCACGGAGCGGGACAGTACTTGGTATTGTACCAACCCTGCTCCTGCTTACCGCAGTAGGCGAAGTAAATCTCTCCTTCCGAGCCAGTTTCGGTTTCTTCGGTGATGAAGCGCTCGACAATATGAATTTCCGAAGGCGGCTTGTTGGTGGCGGTTCGCTGGCCGAAGCATTCAAAACCGATAACTTCCGGATATTTCTTGGGTGTAAGTTTAGCGATTGCTTCGGCGGCGAGCTTGGCGATCGCCACAGTCCGGTACTCACTGTAAACGCCCCATCGTCGTGTTTCCGTGGACGTAAGTAGCGGCTTCAGGCGTTCGATTGCCGCCGGATCGCCGATTTTACCGAGGGCTTCGATGGCAGCGATCCTGTTCCACGGCCAGATTAGCTGGTTGGAGATTATCTGGCAAAGCGCCGGTACTGCTTCTCTGATTCGCCAATTGCCCAGGATTTCTGCGGCAACCTGGCCCGGCGTGCGCATATCATCTTCGTCGTCGTAGTGACCGCCGTACTCGTAGTTGCGCGCTGCGCAGTCGGGCAGATTTTGAATGAGGGTTGTGGTTACCTCCGGCGTGCGCGCTTCGGGGATGATGCCGAGCGCTTCAGTTGCGCCAACCTGTTCGTTGGTATCGCCGCTTTTTACCAATTTAAGAAGCTCGTCAATTAGCGTTTGGAGTGCCCCTCCTTTCCGGTTTCGGTTGATAGCCAGATAACCTTCTGGGTTATACGGCCAGTCGAAAGCTAGCGCGATTTCTCGGGCGGTGTGGCAAGGATAATGGAACATCGCTGTTTCCTTTCTTTTTGGTTGTTAGGGGGCTATGGCCGCCCACGCGTTCTCGCGTCTTATGCCGGTGCAGTGAGTATAAAGTTGCGTTCGGGCTAACTAGGTAAAAAGTAACACACTTTGCCAATGTTGGCAAAAGAACTGCGGCAGATTTGGCTTGTAAGTTAAGTTGCTATTTCCGGCGAAAATAGCTAAATTATCTTCAGAAACAGTTCCAGTAAAAAGGAGGCGGCAGTTATGGACCCGTCCAAAGCCACAGAAGATCCCAAGTGCCCTAAATGCGGGAATAATGCCGTGCCTATACATGGGTGATATAGGCGGTGTAGATTACCAAGATCTGTATCGTCTGCGGTGCCCCTGTTGCGGCTACGAAAAAGACCAATGCTTATACGGCGGGAGTCCAGTCTCATCGAATTGGCCTACGAACTGTCCGTTCTGCGGCGTGGTTTACGGTCAACATGAAACGGCATAGGAGAGACGGAGATGACGAGTGGTATAACCACTGTTGAGCGCCATCCCGACAGGAGCGTAGTTCACTACTACCTGCAAAAGCCGTGGGGCGTAGAGGATGTTGACGGCTGTGTAGAGATTGTTCACGACAAGGTGCCAAAGCTTCCTATTCTGCCTCCTTTGCCACTCGGTTCGTGGACTGAAGAAGTCAGCGTAGCGGGAGTCGAGCAGCCAGTTCTCTTTGTTTTCCACAGCTATCAGGAAAGAGGCGCAGGGCCCAACGAGGTGGAATTTCTTGGGATGTTCAGGCAAGGTGGAGGCCAATCTGCGGG
>CAYNAP010000032.1:0-7949 GCA_964395285.1 uncultured Candidatus Saccharibacteria bacterium | reverse complement strand
CGGAATGCGAAAGTGGAAGATGTCCCGATAGGTATTAGGCAAATAAAACCATTGGTTTATGATCTTTTTCGGCTCCTATCGGCAATGTTGCATTGTAATTTTGGGTAGAGCCGATTATACTCTTCTCAGGGAGAAGTTCTTGGCAAAAATAAATTACCCCAAGAGGAGGTTATCCGATGGGGCAGAATGCACACAAATGCCCCAAGTGCGGGCGGGAAGCTAGATGCCTTTACCTTGGGGATATCGGGCTGTTGGATTATGTCGACTTATATCTACTCGAGTGCTCTCACTGCGGGCGTATCGAACGTCAGCAGCAACACGGCGGGCATATGTACTCCGAGGCCATCACACGTTGCCCGTTCTGTGGCGTTGTTTACAACAAACACCCGGGGTATTCGGGATAGCAGGAGGGAGGGTTGAGATGTCGAGTGGTATAACCGCCGTTGAACAGCTTCCAGACGGGGCCAGAGTTCACTATCGCCTCCAGAAGCCGTGGGGCGAACAGAATGTCGATGGTTACTTTCTCATTAGCTATGGCGATGTGTCAAAACTCCCTTTGCTGTCGCCTCTGCAGCGAACGCGGCTCTACACCGAGTGGTTGTCCGAGGTCGAAATACCGTCGCTCGGGCAGTCAGTTTTTTTCGTCTTCCACAGTTACCAGGAGAGAAGCGGGGGGCCGAACGAAGAAATTATCCTCGGCCCGTTTAGAAAGTGAACGGTCACCGGCAGTTCGTAGGAACTGCTTTTTTGTGTTGAAGTACTGACTGTGGTCGAGATGGCTGTGACTTTCTCTACCTCATAGTCACTGCAGTAGGTTATGTTTTCTTGGCTCGCCTAGGTTTCGTTAAAAACGGATACAAAATCGAACTATTTTAGCTTTAATTGTTTCGAAATAAAAAAGCCTGGCTTAGGCTTGTGCTACTTTGAAGCAAACGCGCTTCGGTGACGCATGAAACTTTTGGGACGTACCGCTGCAGTTTGGTCGGGATCGGTTAGCCCCCAACCGCCGCTCGGCTTTGAGCGGTGTTCAGGGAATACTACTTCCACCGGCTCGCCCTTCTTGCGCTCACGCTCGTTATATCTGTGGCATCCTTCTATGTAGCTTGGCGCCACTTCTTTTTTTGCCCCGCAGTGGTGGCATATGATTGCCACCCTTTTTTTCACGCCCTTCGGCTTTGGTTCCGGCTTGAAGTAGATTGTCCACTCATCGTTTCCAACGGCTTTGGCTTCTTGGCTCATGAGCGCCTCCTTGGATGAAGAGCGGGCATCAATCTAAATACATGAAAGCACCTTGTCCGCTTTATGTAAACCCCGTTAGATTCCCGCTATGGAGAGTGCGCTTTTTGCTGGTTTTAACTAAATATGCCTTTCATCTCCGGTTTGCCCCGTTTAGAAATCTATCTTTGATTCTACCTTGTTCGCGCCTAGCTAATTTAGAATTTTTCCCTCTGCCTTGTTGATGCTTAAGACTTCTAACGGGGCAGGATCTAGGGGGTAAACACTTTTGGCTTAGGACGGTTTTCGCCAATGGTTTTGACTAACTGGCGTTAGCGATTGGACTGCCGTTTGAAATAGCGGTTGACAACCTCGCCGTGTTCGAAGGCCAGCGGATAAAATTTTTCGATGTTATTTTCGTTTGCCCACGCATACTCCAATACGAACGGCTTTCGGATTTTTATCTTATGCGTGTTGACCTTGGCCATAAAAACCAAGACTTCACTGGCAAGTTCTTTGTTGTCAGACGGAAGGTAAAAGAGAAACTTTGGCTCGCCTAGCGGACCGGTTTGGATATCCCAGGATATTTCTTCTTTGGCGGCCTCTTTGGGCGGAAGCCCTTTCCTGGTTGATCCGGTGCCGCTGATCAGCGCCCATCTTTCTCTAAAAGGTTCCTGTCCCCTCTTGATCAGCAGGACTTCGTTATGATCGTTTACGACTAGAACTGCTATGGCTTGCGGCTTCATGCCTTATGCTATCCAAAAAACTGAAGTTATTGTAACTTATTTGGCTACGGTAACAGGAATTATGAGCTAACCGCTCAATTCTTGGTAACAGTTTTTATGAGCTAAAGCGCACTGTCTTGTTAACTTTTTTTATCCGGCGTAGACTAATGACGGTTAGAGGCGCAGTTCTTACTACGGCGCTTCGGCGTGAGAGCGCTTGGGGGGAGGCAAAATGCTCGCGAAAGATCGATTTGTGGTGTATGGTGGCACGGGCAATCACGGTTTTGACGCATCAGTTCTGCGGGTGGTGAACAGCGTTACCGGACTCGGGCTTGAGTTCAGCCATTGCTGGCATAGCGTGTGGCCGGATGGCGAGCCAGGTTTCCGCATTGGGAATCCGGGAATGATCCACAGCCGGCATGCGCTTGTTTTCGCCTGCCCGGTAAACTACAAGCTTGCGAGCGAACTTGGCGATCTTATTACCGCTTGCAAGCACCAGTATGGCGCGAGGTCGGTCATCGCAATTTTGAGTTTCCTGCGCTACCGCCGGCAGGACCATGACGATTTTGAACACGAGATTACGCGCTTGCGATGGTTCATCCGCGACCTCAAGAACTGGGGCGCTGACCAGTTGGTCGTTTGCGATCCGCACTCCGAGGGGCACACGAGGAAGTATTGCAATGAGTTTGGTATTAAACTTCGTGTGTGCGATCCAACTGCGGTCTTCGCTGACGCGATCAAGGGAGTGATTCAGGCGATTGGCGGATCGCCACGCGCCCGCATCTATTCTCCCGACTTTGGTTCAGTGGCGCGGGCTATCGCGCTTGCGAAACTTCTCGGCCTTACGGTTCTCGCAACACCGAAGCGCCGCACCAACTCGCGCGTGGAGATGGTGCAGGATGGTGAGTTCTTGAAGGATGTCTGGGCGCGGTTTGGGGATGACGCGCCGGTATCATGCGAAGTTCAAGATTTAGGGGGGTTGCATCTCTTCATGCGCGAGGATGAGGTGGACTCCGGCAGTACGGCCGTGACCACGGCGCGCGCGCTTTCTTCGGCTGGAGCCGGCAGTGTGAATTTGGTGGCAACTCATCCGGTGTGTTCGCGCGGGTGGAAGATCCGCTTTTTCCCGGTAGGCGAAGCACAGCCTTTCCGCCAGATTTGGCTTGGCAACACGCGTCCGCGCGGAGATGGCGAAACGGCCTATGAAGGTTCAACCGGCGGACAGGTGCGAGGGGTGGATGTTTCTCCTTGCGTCGCCGGCGCGCTCGCCGAAGTACTTTCGAATATCCAAGATTAGCGTTTTACCCCGTGCCCTCGGCGCGGGTTTTTTAATGCCTACACTGCCGGCATTACCCTACTTTTACCGTTTTATCTTAGAATTATAGAGCTGGTCTAAAAACTCAATTACGCCGTTATTGTTCGAGCCTATCGAGAACATTACCTATATATCTATGCGGTACTTCTCGACTTCGCTCGAAGGATAAAGGAGTTTCTGGCAGTTTTTCGACCACCTCATAGAAAGAATTGTAAACCGGCTAAACTTATGTTTCGAAGGAATTTTAAATTATGGATTTGGATCGCGGCGCCAGTCGCCTTGGCCGCTTTTCTATACGTTTTTAATCTGGCGCGTTTGCCGCTGGAAGACGCTGATGAAGCAACTTACGCCATGGTTGTCCGCGAGATGTTGAGAAACGGGCACTATCTTACTCCCACTCTTCACGGACGGCCGTGGATTGACAAGCCGCCTTTGCTCTTTTGGCTAACGAGCGGGAGCGCCAAACTTTTTGGGCTTAACGAGTTTGCTTTGCGCTTGCCCGAAGCCATATTCGGCGCGGCTGCGCTTGCGGCATATTTCGCATCGCTTATTAAAAAGAAAGGCCGTTTCAATAATGGCGGCTTTTTTCTTTTTAGCACCTTTGCCTTGTCGGCTTCCGCGTTTACTTTCGGGATTTTCTTATTGCCGACCACAAAACTGGTAACTTATTTTATTCCGAGCTACCCTTTTTTGGCTATGTTTATTTCGTCGGTGTACGGGCGGCTGCTTAGCGCAACAGACAAGCAAGCTTTGCAAAATTATGATCCGCGCCGTGGCGGCGCTCGTCATAGTCGCGGGGATAATCGCCGCTTCAAAAGAAGCTTTTTTTGAAAGCCGCTTCTATGTCACCCAAGCGGCTTTTGATTCCAAAAACATAGGTCTCCTTATTCGCGGACAGCCGGAGGAAATACCGGTTGTCATTTACGAATACCCAAGCGACCAAACAATACAATATTATGCCGAGCGCCCGGCGAGCCACTTGGCGGCGGGAGGAGATAATTCTATTTCTCCGTCGCTTTTCCTGGTTATACCGACCGAGTTGGTTAGACAAAACCAATGGCTTGAAAAGTTTTTCCAACCCTATCGAGGAGAGAACCTTACATTGGTGAGCGTCCGATGACGACTTTATAGTTTCTTTTCCGCGGTTTCCATGGGCGAGTGCGCCGGCTCGCCAAAGCTACTTTAACTTTTCGCTGACTTTAGTCACTTTGCTGCCGAATTTAAAAGTCGCTCCCGGTTTCATCAGTTTTGCGAGATGATACATCAGCAGATTCACTTTGGTAATAAGGGTCACGGGGCTAAGCTCTTCAGCGAGCGATTTTTCTCCGATGGTGATGACAAGAGCGCCGGTTCTAATTTCCAAAACTTTTCTTATACTTTCGATGCGCTTGTTGTCCCTGCCGTGGCTATCGAGAATCAGCACCACGGCGTTATCGGCCGTTTCTTTCGGCCCGTGGTCGTATTGAGCAACGCCCATGCCATTCCATGGCAGTTTGGTTGTTTCGCTTAGAGTCAAAGCGCCCTGATAGGCAGTCCCGATGTTGGGGCCGCTACCGAGGACGTAGAAGCCCTTAACGTTGTTGGCGGTGAGATATTTAAAAATAGCCTGGCTTTGATTTTTGGTTTCGGATTCAAAAGCGGAGAAGTTGTTAGCGAGCGAGCGGACCGCGTCCTTGGGGTCAATACCGAGTCCGATATACAGGGCGATGAGCGTATTAGTATAGGTTTTGGTTGAAGAATAGCTTTCGTCACCAGCGAACAACTCCACGATTTTAGCCGTCGGCTTGGCTTGGCCCAGTTTCGAACTTGGGTAGTTGGTTAGGGCGATGACTTTTTTAAACTTGTCGAGACACCATACGGTTTCCGAACTTTCTCCTGATTGCGATATCAAAACGGCAAGCGGTTTAACGGCAAGAGACAGATAGTAAAAGTACTCCGAGGCCATATCGGGATAAATCTCCTTGCCGCAGTAACGCAGGGTAAGAGGCGCGTTATAGGACGAGCCCATGCCGATATATGGAACCTTTTGCGGCAGTTTTAGCTTGCGGTTTTTGCTATAGCAAAGTTCGGCTTTCTCGGGGATTTCTCTTATTTCTTTGATAAGCCCTTCCATAATGTTGATTGTATCTTAGTGAAAGCCAGTTTGGAAGGTTCTGTTAATGAATTTAAGCGTTTGAAAAAAAGACCGTGCAGAGATCTGTCTCCGTCGGTCTGACTGCGTTGGCTTTGAGCGATCGCTTGACGCTCGGAGCCGCAGTTGATTGGTGGAACTACTTGCGGATGCGAACACCCGCGAAGCGAATGTTCTTCCGCCAGCCGAGAACTCCACGCCCGAAAAGCTCGACTACTCTCACGCCTGCCACTCCCCAAAGAGCTGGTACCGCGCGGTGGCCGTTGGCGGTTGTCCACTCCGAGCCTAAGGCGACAAGTGTGTATGCCAGCTGCAGGTCGCGGTGTTGGGCACCGAGAGTCAGAAGTTCTGGCAGGGTAGCCGGACGCAAGCCACGGGACTCAAGTTCCCGAATGGCTTGGTCGCTGTCAATGATGCTTTGGACGTCAACCAAAAAAGGGGGCGGGACTAACTCAATTTCTACTTCGGCCACTCCTTGCCCGTTAACAGGGAAGTTTTCGGGCTTGAGCTCGTCATTGACCCAGTTGAATTCACCGCTCCGGAGCATTTCTCCGAGACTCCGGTCGTATCGCACGGTGGCCAGATATGTCTCGGCGGCCCAGGAGATGCCGGCTTGCCCGAGGGGCAAAGCCAGCAGGATGAAGAAAAGAACCAGCGCTTTCTTCAACATCTTTGTCAACATCCTCACACCCTCCTTGTTATTCAGCTGTTACGTGCGGTGGGATTCGGCATATCGCAACGATATGCCGCTTGCGCCAAACTAGTTTAATGATAGCGCGTTCGATGACTTTTATCAAATTAGCTACTCGCCAAGAAAGACTGCAAGTTTATCGAACACGCTTTGGTGGTCGAAGAGATCGTTATGTCCGGCATCGCTGATAAAGAGCGACTCCCTTTCAGCGAAAGGAGCGCTGCGAAAAACTTTTTCACCCAAAGAAAAAGGAATGATTTCGTCTTCTCGGCCGTGTATAACCAGAAGTTCTCCGCTAAAGTCTTTGTCCCCAAAATCAGTTTGGTAATTATCTTTAATCATTAGCCGTGTTGGGTACACGCGGTAGTGAGCCGCGGCAACGTCGGCAATTGATGTATAGGATGAAACGAGAATCATTTTATCGGGAGCGTGAAGTGTCGCGTGATAAGCGGCAAGCCCGCTGCCCAAGCTCTCGCCCATGATTACCAACTTGGTGAAAGATAAATTTTTAAGGAATTCCTCGGCATCGCGGACATTTTTTTCGAGTGCTGTTTGGGTGGATAGGCGGCTGTCTCCATAACCGCTATACTCTACAAACAGGTATGAAATGCCTTGCTCGTTGAAAAAGTCGGCGAGAAACTTTCGGTCGCAGGCCGTTCCGCCATTGCCATGGTAGAGCACTACCAGCGTCTTACCGTTTAGCTTGTGATATAAGGTTGTGCCGTTGTAATCTGATTTTTCCGCTCCCGTATCTTTGAACAGCTCGCAGGCTTGGGGATCGCCGATTTCAGGGAAATACAGCAGCTTGCGCTGGTTGAAATAGAGGTAGGCGCCGAAGCCAATGTATGCGAGGAGAAGTATGCGCAGCGCCGGCCATAGATACTTTTTCCTCATGATGTATTAATAATAGCGCGGCGAGAGATATCTATCAAAATTACGCCGGAGCCTATTACTTCGCGGGAATGGGGGCCTACAGGCGCTTGATACTGGTTTTGAGGATTAAAAATTCCCGCAGAGCAAGAGAGGTCTTCTCAAATAGCTCTGCGGGTTGTTACGTTGTTGCAATACTGGTTATTGGCAGGAACGCACTGTTTCGAGGATGGCGTCGTGGATGCCGCCGTTCGAAACGATGCATCCCTGGATGTCGCCATCGTTATAGCGCACCGGCTCGCCGTGAATGTTGGTAACCCGGCCGCCGGCTTCTTCAACGATGCACTGCATCGCCGCCGTTTCCCAGATTTCCTTGCCGGGGAACATGGCGGCATCAAGCCCGCCCGAAGCAACCAGTCCGCCGTAGTAGGCGAGCGAGACGGGGTTCTGCACTTCGGCGCCGGCCGCCATCAGATCTCCGGCTACTTGGTGGAGATTGTAGCGGCAGCCGTGCCACCAGACCATGCAGATTTGGGCTCGGGTGAGGGCGCGGCGGGTCGAGACCCTAACCGGATTTCCGTTCATGAAGGCGCCTTGCCCGCGCTCGGCGCACCACATGCGCGGAGTAAAGCCAAGCGCATCGTAGATTACCGCGCGCAGTGGTGTGCCATGCCGCAGTACAGTGATGCAGAAAGCCGATACGGCGGCGCCGACCATGAACGCGTGGGTGCCATCAAGCGGGTCCCAAGTCACAGTGTATTCTGCGTCCGGGATTTCATGGCTACCCTCCTCGCCAATAGCGTTGACGCGGGGGAAGTCGGAGGTAATATGGCCGAGCACCATGGCGTTCACGGCTTTGTCCGCGATAGTGACTGGGGTTTCTGGGAATTCTTGGCTCTCGCCGCCCTTCCATCCCCGCTGGTTGGGGAGGTAGAAGTGTTCACGGGTGATCCGGCCGGCCGCAAAAGCGATATTACGCAGGCGGTTCAAATCGGGACATTC
>CAYNAP010000031.1:0-10428 GCA_964395285.1 uncultured Candidatus Saccharibacteria bacterium | reverse complement strand
CGCGGTCTCTTGCCCTCCCACCAAAATTTGGTGGGAGGGTGAACCCCCACACCAAAAGTGTTGGTGTGGGGGTGAAAGGCGGCTTCAAATCCTTCCCACGGGATCTAATACCCCGTGGGAAGGTGTGGGGATTTATTCGTTATTGGCGCTCTAAATGGCTACTTTACACACCAATAGGCAGCACTGTGGAAATCATCTCTTGACACCATAGCCGCCATCTGCTACTAATGACTGCAGTGAGTGTTTCCCGCTTTCAGCGGGATCCAGTCTATTTGTCGGTATAAAGCCCCCCTCAAAGGGGTTTTATACTTGTTGCGTAAAAACCCGCCCGTCCCGATAATAATCGGGACGGGCGGTTGCTCTATTACAGTTAAAATCTTTTGCTTGCCCCGCATTTTCCCTCCCAAGGATCATAGAAGGGTTTACTCTCCCGCACCTTTCCTCTGAAGGGCCATAGGGGGTATGCTCCAATTCTATTTGTCTGGCGCCTGTCCCGCACTTTCGCTCACAAGACCGTAGGAGGGTTTACTCCAATTCTATTTGTCTTTTGTGAGTGCCAGCTCCTACGGCCGTGAAAAAGAAAGTGCGGGATGAGTGCCAGCCCTATGAACCCTACGTAAGAAAGGTGCGGGATTGCGTCCCGCCCTTTCTTGGAAAGAGCGGGACGGGAACAATTCTATTTGCCTGCCCCGCACACCCCGACGTGGCGTCGGGGCTGTGCGGGGTCTTTTGTGAGTGCCAGTTCTATAGCCCACCAAAGTGTCGAAAGGTGGGAGGGTGAAAGTGCCAGCTCCTATGGCCACGACAAGGAAGGTGCGGGATGAGTGCCAGCCCCGTTACAAAACTTGCATCCAACCCTTTTATTATCAGAGCTTGTCTATAGATATAATCGCTAAAGCCTAATGCCATCGATTGTAAGTTTTGTAACGGGGCCAGCTCGATAGCCCCATGGCAAAATGCGCGGGATTGGGTTTTACAGCTGTACTCGGTCACCTTCGGTGAGCAGCCTCCATTATATATACTAAAAATGGCTTTGGCCATGGCAATTACCTCTTATTTAATTATACTACAGTTGTAATGGCCTATTTAGTAAAAGAAAACGAAGCTCTTGCCGGTCATACTGTTTTTCGGATAGGAGGTCCGGCGCGTTTTTTTGTCGAAGTTGGGAACTCGGAGGAACTTGCGTCTGCCCTGAAATCAGCCACGAGTCTTGGCGTGCCTTGGATAATTATTGCCGCGGGATCTAACGTTCTTGTTTCGGACCAGGGCTACAACGGCATGGCTATCCACTGGCTCGGCGGCGCAGTTGAAATCCGCGGCGAAGAAGTCGTTGCCGAAGCGCCGGTGCCCATGGCTCGGGTGGTCAGCGAATCTTTAAAAGCTGGTCTACGCGGGTTCGAGTGGGGTATTGGTATACCGGGCACTATTGGCGGATCGGTGCGGGGCAACGCCGGATGTTTCGGCGGCGAGATGAAAGACGTCGTTGAATCGGTCAAAGTTTTTAATACGGCGAGCGGCGAAGTTGGAACCTGGCCGGCGCCTCGGCTGGAATTCGGATACCGCCACAGTATTTTCAAGAGCCGCCCGGAGTTGGTCGTAACCGCGGCGGTTCTAAAGTTAAAGCGCGGCGACCCAAGAGAAGGAGAAGCTTTGCTTAAAGAATACAGCCTCCGCCGCTCCAAAACCCAGGATATAGGATCAAAATGCGCCGGCTGTATTTTTAAAAATGTATTATGGAACCAGCCGGGCATTGATGCTGAAAAGCTCATCAAACGTTTTCCCGAACTCGGCCAGTTTAAAAACTCAACGGCGATATCGGCCGGATTCTTAATTGATCGCGTTGGCCTTAAGGGCAAGACCGTCGGCGGAGCAAAAATTTCCGACCGGCATGGCAATTTTTTTGTAAATATGGGCCAGGCTACGGCAAAAGACGTTGCAACTCTCATCGGTATTGCTAAAGAGTGCGTCGGGCGGCGCTATGGCCTTACGCTGGAAGAGGAAATTCAGCGCTTGGGCTTCTGAAATCGGAAACTTTTTTGTTGTATTTGAGGTTATAAGTTATAATGATGGACAGATTGCCTTGAGCCGTGCTCACCGGCAGTCGTTTAGGCAGACACGCGGTCGGTGTTTGCCGTCGTTAAAGAGAAAGCAAGACCCCGCGTCTGGTTTTCTCTCGATTCGTAACTCATGGCCAGAAAAAAAAGGAAAGGCGGCAAGAAGAAAAGGAGATAACCTCTCTTAGGTCACCTGAAAAATTCCCCCGGACAACCCGGGGGAATTTTTTGACCCGTTAATGCATAAATTTCCTTATCCATTACTCAAAATGCGTCAAGGAAAAGTTTAGTTGTATGCCGCAGGGAAAAAGTTTTAATCACAAGGTTAAAAACACGCCTTTTTATCTTATCCACAGTTGATAACTGGTATAGGGCGCGTATAGTAAAAGTGATGAAGCTGACGGTTAAGGGGTTAAACTTCACTGTTACGCCGAGCCTTCGCCAGTACGTCGATGACAAATTGATTTTGCAAGTTAAAAAACTTTTAGAAGGCCATTCGGCCTACCAGGCCGCAACCCTTGAAGTAGAACTGGTTTACGGAGGCCGCCATCATAAAAAGGGCGACATATGGGAAGCCATGGTAAATCTGCAGTTGCCGCAAAAGCATTTGTGGCACAAAGTTTCATCGAGCGACATACATACTGCCATTGATGATTTAGAAAATATTCTTAAGCAGGAACTAAAAAAGTATAAAGAGCGCTTACGATCGCGGTTACTCCGCGGAGCCCGCCGGGCGAAAAAGGAGTTGCACCTTTCCCGGTCGGCGAGACTCTTCAGAAAGGGCAGAATCAGAGAAGAAGGAGCTTAGCGCTATTGGACTGTTGAAAAGGGTATTACCGCCTCAAGCGAAGGGAAAAGTAAACAATTTTGCGAATTACCTGCCTCCGAGGCCTAATTTGGTTTGGCGCGTTTCAACTTTTTACCCCGTTAGAAAGCCGCCAACTCCTGTTGCCGGTAGTTATAGAACCGCTGATGTGAGTTTAATGCTCCCGCGAGCGCTATTGCGAAGCGCCCGTTCTAACGGGGTTTGCCGCCAAATTCCGCGAGCGGCTGGCCAAACGAGAGAGCTAACTGCCCCTCGCGATTATTTAGCATTGTCTAACGCGCAACAATCGCAATGAAAAAATCGCTTCACATTCTTGCTGATATGGATGGCTGCAGCGGAGATCTGGTTTACTTCACCTCCAAAGCTAAAGTCAGGAGCCAGACCTTGAAGATGATCAAAAAGTCCGGTTTCAAGATTGTCGCCTCTCGCTTCCATAAGTTCGCCGCTACCGCCGAAGGCGAGGGCGGAATAACCGGAGTTGTCATTGTTTCCGAATCGCACATAACTATCCATACTTGGCCCGAGCGCCGGTTTATCAATCTCGACGTATTTTTCTGCAACTACACGCGCGACAACACCAAAAGAGCCCGGCTAGTTTTTCGGGAGTTTGAGAAAATATACGGACCGGAGAGAACCAAACGAAGAGAAATCTGGCGCGATTGACGTTGCCCGGATCTAGAGCGTTCATTCGCCTGGAAGTTTTTCGGAGGTGTTTACCCTTGCCGGGCAATATGTTGCACACCAGTAGTGTAAATATTTTCTATGGCGCTTTTAGCCGCTTTTATCTAAAGATAACTCACCGATGTTCAAATGGAAACATATTCACTCCGAACTCACCGGGACTGGTCGCGGCATTTCCCATCGCCTCAATGGGCCTTGGCTATTTGAGGGTCTTGAAAAATTTGCCGATCTTGGGGTGGCCCAGAAAATCCAAATCGGAAGTTTCGGCGAGTTCGGGCTGGGGCTGGTCGTCGACGGCGTAACTCAAATTGCCGAAGTGGGCGATATTGATTACACCTCGGCTCTTGTTTTCCCTCCAGCCCTCACCGCGTCGTCGCGCGGGCGTTGGCTGATTGCCGGCGGAGGAGACGGCGCCGCCGCCCGTGAAGCCCTGCGTTTTACCGGAACGAAGAGCGTTACTATAGTCGATATTTCGGCGATGGTTGTCGAAGCTACCCAGCGCCTCATACCCTCATTCTGGTCCGGATGCCAACGCGATAAACGCCTTCATATAGTTAATCAGGATATTTTCCGTTTTGCGGCCGAGGCGGCGAAGAGGAAAACCAAATTCGACATCATTGTTGCCGATCTCACCGATCCGGCCGATGTTGTTTACGCGCCCTCGGCCACGTCGACGGCCAATCACGTTTACACCCAAGAGAGTTTTAAACTTTTATCCCGGTGCCTGACCGACAAGGGTATATTCGTCATCCAAGCCCAGGAGCTTTCTCTCTTATGGCATCGCGAACATAAGTGTTACCGCGACATGCTTAAGAAAGTTTTCCCGATGGTTCGTTCTTATCGCGCTTTTATTGAATTTTACGGCTTCCAGCAAGGGTTCATTATCGCCTCCCAAGACAAAAACTGGCATCCTCGCCGTTGGAATCCTGAATCCGCAGCTCTCGGGAAATCATCTGACCCGGTAGGAGATATACTCGCCCGCATTTACCGTTGCCCCCCCAGCGCCCTTCACCCCCGCCATTATTATTCAACGGCCGTGCATGAAGCCATGTTTGCTCTCCCGCTAAATCTGCGGCAAAAACTTGATGATCGGACATAGTTTCTTCTATTACTTATTACTTTAGGCAAAAAATTTTCAGTTGCTGACGGCTTTATCTCTGGCTTTTTTTAAGCTACAATAGCGAGGCCGTGAAATCAAAGTTTTAAAACCGCCCTTTTGCGGTGATTGTAACTATGTCCCTGATAACAAAAATTTTTGGCGATTCCAACCAAACCTTTTTAAACTCGCTTAAGCCGGAGGTTGGCAAAATAAATTCTTTAGCGCCCGAGTTTGAGCAGTTAAGCGGCCAAGGCCTAAAAAATAAAACTCACGAGTTTAAAGAGCGGCTGGCAAAAGGCGAGACTCTTGATGGTATCTTGCCAGAAGCTTTCGCCGCCGTCCGCGAAGCCGCCCGCCGCGCCATCGGCCAGCGGCATTTTGACGTTCAGCTTTTGGGCGGCATCGTGCTCCACCAAGGCAAAATCGCCGAGATGAGAACCGGTGAAGGCAAGACCCTGGTCGCGACCCTGCCTCTGTATTTAAACTCGCTTACCGGCAGGGGCTGCCACCTCGTAACTCCCAACGACTATTTGTCGCGCGTCGGCGGCGGCTGGATGGGGCCGGTTTACAGCGCTCTTGGCGTTTCGGTTGGAGTTATCGCCCACGATTTTTCCGGGCTCTACGACCCCGACTTCAAAGAATCGCCTTCGCATGGCGATGACCGTCTGGATCATTGGCGCCTGTGCGCCCGACGTGAAGCGTATAGAGCCGACATAACCTACGGCACCAACAACGAATACGGCTTTGATTACCTTCGCGACAACATGGCCTATAGTTTTGGAGAACTCGCCCAGCGCGAGCCGAATTTCGCCATCGTTGATGAAGTTGACTCGATTTTAATTGATGAAGCGAGAACCCCGCTGATTATCTCGGCTCCGGACGAGGAGTCGGCCGAATACTATAAAACTTTCTCCCGCATCGTGCCCCAGCTTAAAGAAAACGCCGATTATAACGTTGATGAAAAACTCAAGGCCGTGACCATAACCGAGGAAGGCATCGAGAAAGTCGAGGCGCTCTTGGGGGTAAAAGATATTTATGCCGAAAAGGGCTTTCGCTACGTTCGTTATCTCGAGCAGGCTTTAAGAGCCCAAGCTCTTTTCCAGCGCGATCGCGATTACGTGGTGCGCGAAGGCGAAATAGTCATCGTTGATGAGTTCACTGGGCGCCTTATGCCCGGGCGCAGATGGTCGGAAGGTCTTCATCAGGCGATTGAAGCCAAAGAAGGTGTCGCGGTCCAGCGCGAATCGCGGACCCTCGCCACCATAACTTTCCAGAACCTTTTCCGCATGTATTCGAAACTCGCCGGTATGACCGGCACCGCGGCCACGAACGCGGAAGAGTTTCATAAAGTGTATAACATTGATGTGGTCATTATCCCGACTAATAAGCCGCTGATCCGCAGCGATCTTCCCGATCTCATTTTTCGCACCGAGCACGGCAAATTCACCGCCGCCGCTCGCGAAATAAAGCGGCGTCATGAAAACGGCCAGCCGGTCTTGGTTGGCACCGTGTCCATAGAAAAAAACGAGCGGCTTTCGGCCTGCCTTAAGCGCGAGGGCGTGCCTCATCAGGTGCTGAATGCCAAGAACCACGAGCAAGAAGCGCTGATTATTGCCCAAGCTGGCCGCTTCCAAGCCATAACTATGGCCACTAACATCGCTGGCCGCGGCGTTGATATCATTTTAGGAGGAACTCCTCCCGATCAAGCCGAAGCCGACAAAATCCGCGGGCTTGGCGGGCTTTTTGTCCTCGGCACCGAGCGCCACGAAGCCCGGCGCATTGATAACCAGCTAAGAGGCCGCTCCGGCCGTCAAGGTGATCCGGGCGAAACCCAATTTTACCTGTCGCTTGAGGATGATCTAATGCGCATCTTCGGTTCCGAGCGCATCAAATCCATGATGGAAAGTTTCGGCATCCCCGAGGACCAGCCGATTGAGAACCGCATGGTTACCAAATCCATAGAATCCGCCCAGCAAAAAATCGAGGGCTTCCACTTTGACGCGCGCAAGCACATTCTCGAATACGACGACGTGATGACCAAACAGCGCGATTACATCTACCGTCTGCGCAAAACCATCTTAAAAGAAGCCGAAGAATCGCCCCAAGACCTGGAGAATAGGTTCTTCAATATGCTGGATGAAGAAATCACCCGCCTGGTGCACTTTCATACCATTAGCAACTACCCCGCCGAGTGGAATCTCGAAGAAATTGCCGAAGATATTCATGCCATAGCCGAAGTCCCGCCGAAATTGCGCGAGGAGCTGGTGCGCATAGTCAGCCAGAATGTTGATGCCGACTATTGCCGCAAGGAAATTTGCCGTTACTCGATCGAAACGCTGAAAATAATTTTCGCTGATCGCAAAACCGCGCTCGGCGGTGAGGCCGCGCGAAACATTCTTAAAGCGATGATGCTTCAGTCCATTGACGTTTTGTGGATGGACCATTTGGACGAAATGGATCATCTCCGCGATTCGGTGCGCCTCCGCGCTTACGGCCAGCGCGACCCGCTGGTCGAGTATAAAAATGAAAGTGTGAGGCTTTTTAAGGAACTGCAATCGGCCATCCGCTCCCAAGTGGTCAATAATATCTTTAAAATCAGCGCGCCTACCGGTACCCCGCGCGAGGCCGCAAGGGCCATCGGCGGCGCGAACTTGATATTCCAGTCAGCCAAAGATCTCGAAGGCCGCCGCACAAATTCTGCAAACACCCCAAGCTACAACCCCACCCCCAAAAAACAGCAAGTTGGCAGGAACGACCCCTGCCCGTGCGGGAGTGGGAAAAAGTATAAAAAGTGCCACGGAAAGTGAGGCGTTGAAGCCGGACTTAAAATTTGGTACTATGCACTCATGGCCACTAGACTATCAAAAGAGCATAAACTTGAACCGAAAGCGAAACTGTTTATCGTAGAAGCGATTCGCGAGGTCTTGGAAGACCCGGATTTTGGTTTGGAACTTACCGCGCAGGCCAAGAAAAGATTGAGAGAAGCTTTTGATGCGAGCAAGCGTCGTGTATCGCTTTCGGAGATTAGAAGGAAGTACTACTAACTCCATGAAGCGATAGCGTGTAGAATTTCGGGGAAGGGCGGAAGGTGATTTAGCCCGGCTAGATCGAACATTGCGCCGCAGGATTATTACCGGCCTTTATTGGTTGGCAGAGAACTTTGACGAGGTTACACCCCTTCCATTGGGCGGAGAATGGAAGGGATTTTTTAAATTCCGAGTCGGCGATTGGAGAGCAATATACAGAATAGAGCATAAAGAAAGAATCATCGCTGTGCACTACATTGATCATAGAGACAAGATTTACAAGCATCGCCGAAGCGCATGAGCCAAGATATTGAAACTGCCCCCTGCCCGTGCGGATCGGGGAAGAAGTAAAATATCGTGGGGCATAGAAAGCAGTAAATCCATGATTGGGCTAAAGCGAGGAACGGTTAAACTGGTCAGATACAACCCGAAATGGCGGCAGAGCTTCAAACGTGAGCAAAAAAAGATACGCAAAATTTTTGGAGGGGCGGCGCTTGAAATTCAGCACGTTGGAAGCACGGCCATTCCGGGGATTTTGGCTAAGCCCATTTTAGACATAGCTTTAATCGTTTCATCGCTTCCGAAAGCAAGACGCTACGCAAAAAAGTTAAAAGAGATCGGTTACCAGTTGAAGAAAAATGACCGAAGGAAAGAAAGATTGTTTTTCACTAAAGGGCCACAGGAGAAAAGGACGCATTATCTGCATATCGGAGAAATCGGTAGCGGCTACATTGAAGATATGATTCTATTCAGGGATTATCTTCGCACCCGCAAAAATGAGGCACAAAAATACTCGCGGTTAAAGGAAAAGTTAGCCGAAAAGTGGGGGGATAACAGAGCGATTTATACTGAAAAAAAGAAAAAGATGGTAAAGGAGATAGTTGAAAAAGCAGACAAATCCCTGCGGGCACAGGAGCGAGATCAAAAAGTGCCACAGATAGCAGCACAAAAGCTGCCATAACTGCGATTGGTAATCGCGGGGGGTTGACAGCGTTCCACAACTGCGCTATTATTTTCACAATGAACACTGTAACCATTCCGAAAAGCGTTACCGGGAGGGAAGAACTAGTAGTTCTCCCGCGTAAAGAATACGAGCGCATGAAAGCAAGCATGGTACCGACTTTTTATTTAAAGGGCAAAACGGCGCTGAAGCTTGATCGGCGCGTGGAAAGGGCCTTGCGTGAGTATCATAGGGGCAAGACCGAGTCGCTCAACTCGTTTCTTAAAAAGGAATATCCCCGTCTCCATAAACGCTATGGAGGTTGAACTGTCATCGCAGTTTAAAAGAACTTTCAGAAAGCTGCGTCCCGAGATTCAGAGAAAAGCGGTTGATAAGATGAGGATTTTCAAAGAGAGCGGCGGGCGCGATTCGCGATTGAGAATTCACAAACTTCATGGCCGGAAAAGAGACGAGTGGGCTTATTCGATAGATTATTCCTATCGAATTTCTTTTGTGTTTATAGGATCAAATGAAGTCCTATATTTGAATACCGGCACCCACGATGAGATTTATTGATCGTCCCGCGCGAAACGGCCAGCTCTGCGGTTATTTATATTCCCTTGCAGAACACTGCGGCCATAAGGCCGGAGAGACGCGAGAGCTTCCCACGAAGTGGGAGCTCCCGTCTTCAGTTGAATGCAAGCCCGGAGCGAGCCCCCGCCGAAGGCGGGGCGAAGCGTAGGCGAATATATAGACCGAGCAACTTTGCCAAGCGCATCCGCATTTGGCAAAGTTGCTCGAAGGCGCCTAGCGCCACGGCCGCTCGCCTCGCTCCGCTTCGGCGGAGCGGGGAAGGCCGTGGGTCTCTATAGTACGGCATCTCGCCGGGTGGACCTAATAAGGTAGTTGATGTCATGGAGTACAAGATGACTCTCCTCTTAAAAGCAGTATTAGTTGGCGCGATTTATCATCTGGTGAGAGATGTTTTGCAGATAGCAGGAATTGAGAATGCATTCACTGAAATTGGACATTGAAGTCACGAATGGTGCGGCGCATACTGTAACTATGTAACGCTGCCGGTGGATATTTTTGTGATAGCTGCGTCCGCAGTGGTTATAAAAAGAAAGAAAGTTGGCGCTTTAGGAATCTGGATATTGATTATGCTGTTTATAGCTTTATTCATGTGGCTGTGGCAATAAATACCAGAGGTGTCACAGGAGTTAATATGCGTTAAGATTTGGTTATGAACATAGTTATTGTCAAACAGCCCATACCGAAAAGCGATCTAACTGCGATAGCCGAGCGTCAGTTCGGTAATTTGGTGAAGGCGGTAGTGGATGTGGAGCGGAACATTATGGCTATCGGCGGCGAACTCCATGCCGACGAAGAAGCTCTCCTGTTGGAGCAGGGATCGGTTCAAGAACATCTATGGGGGATTAACCTTTACCCCGTAAAGCCGGTAGAGAACTGGATCGAATTTGACTCGATCATCAACGTGCGGCCTTCGCGGGGGAATCCATCCCGCGGGGTTGAAGATCAAACAATCCAGCGGCGGATACGTGAGATTGTAAACCGTCTTATCCGATAACATGGCCGCACAGCATAAGCAACTCGCGGCGGGGAGATGGTTCGAGTTTACGCTCGCCGAACAGCTGGGCAACGTTGGCAGCGAAGTGCACCGCGCTTTCTATGCGCAAGGCAAGAACGAGGATGATTTCCGCAGGGCATTTCATCGGGCCCTTGAGCTGATTGATCTCACTCTGAAAGATCCTCGCCACCGCGGAAGATTGAAAGAAATTGCA
>CAYNAP010000030.1:8519-10471 GCA_964395285.1 uncultured Candidatus Saccharibacteria bacterium | reverse complement strand
CACAGCTGAACACGGCGTAAACCGCTTGGGCGATGATTTGTTCCGGTTAAAGCGCGTCGCAGTAACGTGATTGAAGTCCGACTTCAATAAACATGACAGCAAAATGCTATCGGCTAACCCCTATATCCTAAACTATGTGCGGAATCGCTGGATACTTCGGAACAGATGAAATTCATGAAGCACGCGTCAAGACATGCCTTGATTTGATGCGTCATCGCGGCCCCGATTTCGCCGCTTATAAGCACTGGAAGAATGAAGCAGGACGTAATGTCTATCTTCTTTCAACGCGGTTGAGCATTATTGATTTGGACTCCCGCTCCAACCAGCCGTTCGGCGTCGCCTCGCGCTGGATGGTTTATAACGGCGAACTTTATAACTACGTCGAACTTCGCAAAGAGTTGGAAGACGGCGGCGCCGTTTTCCGGACGCAATCCGACACCGAAGTTCTGCTCACCGCCATTGGGCAATGGGGCGAATCGGCGCTGGATCGCGCCGAGGGCATGTGGGCTTTCGCTATTTATAACCAAGCCGACGGCTCGCTCTCCCTTAGCCGCGATCGCTTCGGCGAAAAACCGCTTTATATTTACCGCGATTCTTCGGGAATTTATTTCGGGTCGGAGGTTAAATTCATCGTTGCTCTTCTCGGCCGCAAACTCGAAGTGAATATCGAGCAAGTCTATCGCTACTTGATTAATGGTTACAAAGCTCTTTATAAAAGTAAAAACGCTTTTTTTAAGGGTTTAACCGAGTTACCTCCGGCCTCGACCCTCGCCATCAGCGCCGAAGGCCAAGAATCAATTGGCAAATACTGGCAGCCGCAGTTTGCTCCGGACAACAGCATTGATTACGAGCAAGCTATCAAGGGCACGCGCGAGCGCGTAATCCGCTCGGTGGAATTGCGTCTCCGCGCCGATGTGCCTCTGGCCTTTTGCATGTCCGGCGGCATAGATTCGAACGCCTTAATCAGCGTAGCCAAAAAAGTTTTAGGTTATGATGTCCACGGCTTTACCATTACCAATCTTGATGAGCGCTACGACGAAGAAGACCTGGTAAAGCACGCTGTGGCCGAGCTCGGCCTGCGCCACACTTCCGTTCCGGCCGACACCGCTGATTTTCTAGCTAAACTCAAAACGCTGGTGCGCCAGCACGATGCTCCGGTTTTCACCATCACTTATTTCGCCCATTGGCTTCTGATGCAAAGCATGGCCGCCCAAAAATATCACATTTCGGTCAGCGGTACTGCCGCCGATGAGCTTTTCAGCGGGTACTACGATCATTATTTAGCCCATCTTGCCGGAGTCAAAAACAATGCCGACATTTACCCCTCGGCTTTGGCCGCATGGATCGAGCACGTTAAGCCGATCGTGCGTAACCCGTTTCTTGGCGATCCGGACTTGTTTACAAAAAATCCCAATTTCCGCGATCACATTTTCCTTGACGCCCCGGAATTCGCTAAGTACTTAATCCATCCGTGGTCGAAAAAATTCAGCGAAGAAACTTTCACTCCCGACCTCCTGCGTAACCGCATGCTCAACGAAATGTTTCGCGAAACCATTCCGGTCATTTTGCACGAAGACGATCTTAACGCCATGTATTATTCCATCGAAAACCGTTCGCCGTTTCTCGATCGCCACCTTTTTGAATTTTGCTACAGCATACCTTCAAAATTTTTAATCCGCGATGGGTTTAATAAAGCCGTTTTGCGCGACGCCATGCGCGGCATTGTGCCGGAAAAAATTCTTTCAAACCGACGCAAGGTTGGCTTCAATGCCTCTATTTATTCATTTCTGGATGTTAAAAATTCGGAAGTTCGATCTTATCTCTTGGGCCCAAGCCCGATTTACGATCACGTGCGGCGTGATAAGATTGAGGAGCTCATCGCCAAACCCGACTTGCCGAATAGCGAAAGTAAATTTCTTTTTTATTTTCTTTCAGCGAAAATGTTTCTTGAA
>CAYNAP010000030.1:0-8419 GCA_964395285.1 uncultured Candidatus Saccharibacteria bacterium | reverse complement strand
ATGAAATACTGTCAAAAATGCATCATACCTGATACTCGCCCCGGAGTTCGCATCAACGCAAGCGGCGTTTGTTCAGCCTGTCTCGCCCACGAAACCAAAACAAAAATTGACTGGGTGAAACGCGCTCTAGAATTCAAATCAATTGTCGAATCGGTCAAAAAGCATGGCCGCGGTTACAACTGCATCATACCGGTTAGTGGCGGCAAAGATTCAACTTGGCAGGTGGTTACCTGTCTTGAACACGGTCTTCATCCTTTGGCGGTTACCTGGAAGCCGCCAGCCCGAACGGAGATAGGCCAAAAAAATCTTGATAACCTGATTGGGCTTGGCGTTGACCACATTGACTTTCAAATCAATCCCAAAGTCGAAAAAAAGTTTCTGCTGAAGGCGCTCGTTGACTACGGTTCTACGGCCATCCCCATGCACATGGCTCTTTTCAGCATCCCGCTTGCCCTGGCCGCGCGTTTCGACATTCCGTTGGTGGTCTGGGGCGAAAACTCGGCCGACGAATACGCGGGCGAAGGGGATGCCAACCGCGGCGCTCATCTCACCGGACGCTGGCTTAAAAGCTTCGGTGTTACTCACGGCACCACGGCCAAGGATTGGATTTCTCCCGAGCTTACCGAAGAAGAGCTAACCCCGTATTTTGGCTCGAGCGACGAGGATCTTGAGGCCAAAAGGATAAAGGCCGTATTTCTCGGTTACTATTTGGGTTGGGACCCCGAAAAAAGTCTGGCCGTAGCCGAGAAGCACGGGTTTACTCGCGCCGCGAGCCCCAAGACCGGTTACTACAACTTCGCCGACATAGACGATGACTTTATTTCCATTCATCATTATCTTAAATGGTATAAGTTCGGCTTTACCCGTTTGTTTGACAACCTCTCAATCGAAATCAGAAACGGGCGCATGACCCGGGACAAAGCCATCGCCGTTTTGAAGGAGCGAGGGGCGGAAACCCCGCATAGCGACATTGAAAAATTCTGCCGTTTTGTCGGCATATCCGTGGACGAGTTTTTTCGCATCGCCGAAGGCTTCCGCAACCGCGACATCTGGAGCCGACGCGGCAATGTTTGGGCGATCAACGACTTTCTCGTGCCGGATTGGGACTGGACTTAAACAGCATTCCAACGCCTAAAAATGCGGTGTATAATTGATTTATTCAAATTTCTGGGGCCATGACTTCAGCATTGTACGCAAATGTCCACTCTATTTTAGACTCCTTAGGCGTAACCAAAGGCGATGTTGTTTTGTTGCACTCGGATATGAGTATTCTGACCCGCTTGAGCTCGCCGCGTGAATTGCAGCAGCAGCAAGACCGACGCAACTATTTGCTGACCGAGTTCCATTCGGCTTTGTTCGATGCCGTTGGGCCCGATGGCACAATATGCGTCTTAGGATCGTTCACCGACTACGCGCGTTTCGACAAGCCGTTCATTGTCGAGGAGTCAATTCCGGATAAAGATCTGGGGGCCTATAGCCGGTTTTTCTTTCATCAGCCGGATACCCATCGCAGCCTCAACCCCATTGTGGGCGTCATCGCCAAGGGCAAGCACGCTTCCTGGATTTGTGAACGTAACTGCGCCTTTGGATACGGCCCGGGATCCCCGTGGTCAAAAATGGCGGAACTTGACGGCAAAATGATTTTTTGGGGGGTTGGGCTGGGTTCTATGACTTTCGTTCACCATGTCGAACAACTTTGCGGAGTGCCTCATGCTTATAACAAGCTCTACCTCACCCCCGTTTATTGCGGCGGGCAAAGAATTGATTTACCGGTAGTAACTAATGTGCGCTACTTGAAATTTAATGTAATATACAACCTAAGCAAGTTTGAACGTGAGCTGATAGATTCCGGCAAAGTGGTTTTAATTCGCCGCGATGGATTTCAAGCTCGTGCGGTCAGGTTCAAAGAAGCTATGGATCATTTGTCGGCAAGCTTAATCCGAGATCCGTATTACCTGTTAGACCGGCCGCCGGAATTTGTTCCGGGCCAAATTCCGACTGACGGACCGGCCGGCCGCCTGAATCCCGTTTTGGCTCGAAGAATATGACGGAGTTAATAAAAAATCAGCAATTGAACGCCTCAAAGGACGTTGATAGTATTTATCGAACGGTTTTCAAACTGGGAGATGATTTCGCGCTTGGCGATGAAATGGGTTTTGACGACGTCCCCGGGTGGGATTCATTGGGACATATGTTATTGGTGTCCGAGCTCGAATCTCGTTTAGGCTTGAAATTGGATATGGATGAAATTATCAGGTTGAACTCCGTTGGCAGGGTGCGCGAGTTGGTCTCCCGAATAAACGGCGGCAGTCAATGAAACGGCCCGAGTATCCGTTGGTAGTGAACTTATTGCAGAACGTCCGCAGTTACCCCCGACGGGTAGCATTTATTTCCGACGGCAGGGAAATTTCGTTTAACGATTGCGGCCTTTCGTTGAGAGCGACGGCAGGGCGGCTGAAACAAAGCGGCATTGGCCAGGGCGACCGGGTAGTCATTTGCGCGCCAAATTCGCCGGAACTGGCCATAGCTTATTTCGCCATTCACGCCGTCGGCGCGGTGGCTATTCCAGTCCACCCCGACTCGCCCGAGGACTCTCTTCGCTTTGTGGTCGAAGACTGTCTGGCGAAACTGGTATTGTTTGGCGCCCGCCGCCCGCCGCTGCCTATTCCTGCTGCAAATCTGTCCGATTTTGTCCTGCGGCCACACCAAGCTGGAGAGCCCCTTAAAATAGAATGTGCGCTTGATGATGTCGCAGACATTCTTTATACCACCGGAACGACCGGGCGGAAGAAAGGAGTAGTGTTGACTCACCTGAATATTGCGAGCGCCGCCCTGAACATCAATGCTTTTCTGCAAACCAGCGTTAACGACGTTGAAGTTGTGCCCGTTCCTTTAAGTCACTCTTTCGGATTGGGCCGTCTTCGTTGCTGGGCCCAAACGGGCAATACTCTTGTCCTCGAGGCCGGAATGAATAATCCTGCCGGGGTGCTTAAAACAATTTTGGATTCAAGAGCCAGCGGCTTATCATTGGTTCCCGCTGGTTTTGAACTGATGTTGAAAATGACCGGGGATCGGTTAGGGGAAGCTCGGGGACATCTCCGCTACATCGAAATCGGCAGCGCGCCGATGCGGCCGGCTACTCGGCAAAAGTTGATGACCTTGCTGCCGCATACGCGCATCTGCCACCACTACGGTCTTACCGAGGCATCCCGGGCGATGTTCACCGAGTTCCATGCCGATGCCGATAAGCCCGGCGCCATTGGCAAGCCAAGTCCGAACGTGGAAGCGGAAATTCGCGATGATGCCGGCCGTCGGCTCGGTCCGGGGGAAAAAGGCGAAATCATCGTCCGCGGCGGCATGGTTATGCGCGAGTACTGGCGCGATCCCGAGTTGACGAGTAAGGTTCTTTCCGAGCATGGCTTTCACACCGGCGATTTGGGTTATATGGACAAGGATGGTTATTTTTATCTTGTCGGGCGCCAGAGCGACATCATTAATGTCGGCGGGTTTAAGGTGTCGCCGGAAGAAGTTGAAGCCGAGCTCAACAAGTTCAACGGGGTGGAAGAATCCGCTTGTGTCGGAGTGCCGGACCCCCGGGGTGTTACCGGGGAATGCGTCAAAGCCTACTTGGTAAGTAAAAGCGAGATTGACGCTCGCGACTTGATACGGTGGCTGCGGAACAGGATTGAAGAGTATAAAATCCCGAGCGTGTTTGACCGCGTTGAAGTTATTCCCAAAACCGCATCCGGAAAAATTCAACGTCATTTATTGCGTGATGTGGTTAAAGCCAACTATGGATCGTAAAACCATGCTTTTTGGAATGTTGAGGCGGATAAACCAGCCAGCCGAAGTTTGTGTCGGAAAGGATAGTCTGAACCGTTTGCAGGCCCTGCCATCGGCGCGCGCCCTTGTGCTCTCGGGCGCTTCGGCGGAGTCAAATGGAACTCTGGAGAGAATACGGGAGCAGTTGACTGTGGCCGGAGCTCTCTTCCAAATACAGGTCAAGAAGTCACAAGAGCCGACAGCGGAAGAGGTATCCGAATTATGCTCGCGGGCGGCGACTTTCAAGCCGGATTGGATCGTGGCGGTTGGCGGCGGCTCCATTTTGGATACGGCTAAATTTGTCTGGGCTAATTACGAGTATCCTGATCTGGCGTTTGAGCCGGGAGTTTCAATCGAGATCCCTCCCTTGCGGAGGAAGTCGAGACTCGCGGCTATTCCCACCACTGCCGGGTCGGGTTCTGAAGCTTCGCAAGCGGCGGTGCTTACCGATCGGCCAACGGGCCGCAAACGCCCTTATGTGTCTCCGGAGTGGATTCCCGATCTTGTTATACTCGATCCGACTGCAGTGGTCAGTTTGTCCCCGGAGCTGACTGCCTGCACCGGCATGGATGCGCTCGCTCATGCGGCCGAAGCTTATGTTTCGCGTCTGACTAACCCATTGGTGCAGAGTTTGTGTTCTGCCGCCGCCCGGTTGGTTTTACGATGGCTGCCGATAAGCTATAGCGATCCTAAGAATCTGGAAGCGCGGGAGAACATGCTCGTCGCCGCTTACCTGGGCGGCCTCGGTCAAAGCTCCGCCTCCACTGGCCTCGCTCACAGTCTGGCCCATGCTTCTTCAGCCGTGCTTCATATTCCTCATGCTTTTGGGACGGGATTTTTTCTTCGCTCGGTTATGGATTATAACGCCGGTAAAAGTCCGCAGCTGTATTCGCGTCTGGCCGAAGAAATCGGATTGCCGGGGGAACCGGATTTATTGGCGGCGGTAGAGCAACTGACGGTCAAAATAAATATACCCCAGTTGTTTTCAGAGCTCACTAAGCCGCTCCCCGGTGAAAAGAGCTTGAATGATATCGCCCGTTTGGCTGTTGAGGATGTTTGCGCTCGCACCAACCCTGTCCGCGCCGAGGCAGTTGACCTGTATCGCTTATTATGTAAAGTTATGGCTGTAAACTGCCATGATTTCGCCAATTGATAAGCTGTTAAGTCTGCCGCCATACGGACTTTCGCCTTTTGAAAAACAGCGTGTATTTCTTCCGGCTGTCCAGGCCGCTTTGATGCACCATTACCAGAGATGCCAACCGTTTAAAATTTGGTGCGACAAGCAAAAGTTTAACCCCAATGCGCCGATCACCGAACTGGCTTCAATACCGTTTATGCCGGTAAATGTTTTTAAGACCATGACCCTTCGCTCCGTCCCTGCTCGTGAAATTGTGCGGGTCTTGACCTCGAGCGCCACCTCTTCCCAAATTCCGAGCCGGGTTGAGTTAGACAACGTCACGCGTGAGCGCCAGCTCCGATGCCTGACCGCGGTTTTAGCCGATCTTTTAGGAACTACCCGCCGGCCATTTATCGTTCTCGACCTGCCTCCAACGGATCAGATTAAAACCGACCTCGAGCT
Source organism: uncultured Candidatus Saccharibacteria bacterium (assembly GCA_964395285.1). Taxonomy (GTDB): domain Bacteria; phylum Patescibacteriota; class Minisyncoccia; order Sungbacterales; family SURF-37; genus CAYNAP01. The sequence continues at coordinate 3,018 of CAYNAP010000030.1, read as the reverse complement.
TTCGGCGCGCGTCGCCGGTTTACGGGGCTATCTCATCGCTTCGAGCGAAACATATTATGCGCTGAAGAACGACAACGGCAATCCTGCTCTTGATTTGGAATACTTGATTAAGACCGTCCGAACTTTAAGCCAAGCAGAAACTCCTTTCTGCATTTTGGGCTATACTTACATGCTGTACCAATACGTGTTGCGGCCGCTTCGGGAGCGGGGCGTTAATATCCGCTTGCCTGAAACGACGCGCCTTCTCCATTTTGGTGGATGGAAAAAACTCGGAGATTTGGCGGTGAGCAAAGAAGCGCTTAACGCTTTGGCATCGTCCGTTTTTGATTTGCCGGCCGGTTCCATCCGCGATATATATGGTTTCACCGAACAGCTTGGGGTTATTTATCCGGACGACGCCAACGGCGTTAAACGCGCCCCGGTTTACTCTGAAGTGCTGGTTCGCGATCCGGTCAGTTTGGAAGTTTTGCCCGACGGCCAAGCGGGCTTGCTCGAATTCATAACACCTCTCCCGAATAGTTATCCCGGCGTCGCCTTATTAACCGATGATATGGGCAGCGTCATAGATCGCCGCAGCGGGTCAAATGATCAGGGAGGTCGTAGATTTGAAATTATCGGCCGCGCTAAAGACGCTGAAGTGCGCGGTTGCGGCGATACCTTGGCGGAACAGATATATGAGGTTCGATCTTGAGTTTACTCCGATAGATTTAGTCCGCTAAGCCATTATGAAGTTTTACATACTTTTTGATCAGGGCCGGGCTTTCCTGCCGATTGACGGCGACCCGCACGATTGCCCGGTCGAGCATGATTTGAAGGGCTTGGCGGAGCGGCTGCGAACCGGCCAGCGGATTTTAAGCAAGCTCGCGGTGGATGACATTGTCGGACTTTTGGATGCTCTCGCTTCGGCTTGGAGCGGGAGTCGTCTCCCGCTTATTAAGACTTTGAATGATTTAGGCCTGGGGTTTGTCCCGCTTTGGATGCGGCGGAACAGTTTGGAGAAAGTTCTGGACCTGAACTTGCATGGCCGGCGCCAGTGCCTTGACCGTTTTATCAAACTGTTTCCGGATGACAAACGCCTGTTTCGCGCTCAACCCCGGGGAGTGCTGGCCCATTGGCTCGCCGGCAACGTTCCCGTAGTCGGGTTGATTTCGCTGGTGCAGGGGGTAATCAGCAAAAACGCCAACATTCTTAAGGCCGCCCATGATTATGCCGGTTTGATCCCCAATATGCTGGCGTCTTTCGGCCACGTCGCTTATACGAATCCGCGCGGCGAAACCTTAAGCCTAAAAACTTTATTTGAAAGCATAGCGGTTGTTTACATTGACCGCGCCGATAACGAGGCCTCGCGAACGCTGTCTAGTATAGCCGATGTGCGTGTGGCTTGGGGCGGCCGCGAGGCGATAGAAACGATTATGAATTTGCCGCGCCGGTTCGGAACAGAAGATATTATTTTTGGCCCCAAAGTGTCCTTGGTCGTTATCGGCCAAGAACGTTTGGCCGATGAGTCTAAAGCCGAAACTCTGGCGCTCGACGTGGCTTATGACGTCAATGCCTTTGACCAACGGGGTTGCAACTCTCCCCACACCGTATTCGTCGAACGGGGGGCAGCGGTATCGCCATCTCAATTCGCGCGATTGTTGGGCAAAGCCCTCTCTCAAATTACTGCCGGGCGCCCCTTGCGCGAGGTCAGTCCGGCGGAAGCCATGACCGTTTTAGGGCTTCGCGCCGAGTACGACATGCGCGGCGAGGCCTATTATAGCCGGGGGATGGGTTGGAGCGTGATGTATAGCGACGAAGACGCAGGTCTTGCCGCTCCATGTTATTTGCGAACGGTATTCGTCCGTCCTGTCGCCGACGTGTTCGATGTTGTGCCCCACTGTTCTTTAAACACTCAAACCGTGGGCTTGGCCGTAGATGGCGAGCGTCGGACTTCTTTGGCTGATGCGCTCACCGCGCATGGCGTGGAACGCTGCCCCAATACGGGCGGGATGAGTTTTTACGAGTCGCCTTGGGACGGCATGTTCCCCATTGCCCGCATGGTCCGCTGGGTTACAACCTACGACGGCGCACCCAATTAGCTATTGCTCAAATCTTCACGCATTATGGAAAACGCATTTGACTTCGACATCTTCAAAAAAATCCTTGAACTTAACATTGGCGTTTCGCAGGCGGCAAACCGCGAGGCCTTTCAAATGATGCAGACTATCCATCCGCTGCAAATAAAACATTATTCCTCGGGGCGAGAGCATAACGGCTGGGTCATTCCGCACGACTGGGTTGTCGAAAAAGCGCTGATCAAAAAAGACGGGAGTGTTTTATTTGACGGCCAAATCCATCCTTTGGCTGTCGCCGGCTATTCTCGCTCATTTACCGGCGTCGTTTCCAAAGAGGAGCTGGACAAGCACGTCTTCTTCAGTAAGGAATTCCCCGGCGCTTACGCCTTTCACTGCGTTTTTAATTACCGGCCTTGGCAACAGCATTGGGGGTTCTCGGTGCCTTACGAAATCTACCGGCAATGGGGACCCGGCGATTACGAAGTGGAACTGGAAACCAAGTTGGTTGACGGGAACATGCTTGTGGGCGAGCTCGACCATAAAGGCGAACTCCCGGACACCATAATTTTCAACGCTCACACCTGCCATCCGTGTCAGGCCAACGATGATATGTCCGGTGTTATGGTGATTTTGGAATTGTTCAAATGGCTCGCGGCTCAAAAAACCCGCTACAGTTATCGCGGTGTTTTAGCCCCGGAACATATCGGCACGGTTTTTTACCTTGCCGACCTGCCGCCCGAGGAGCTTGCCAACTTCAAGCTCGGCTGTTTTGTAGAGACGGTGGGCACGGTAACTCCGCTGGTTTTGCAGAAAAGTTTCATCGGAAACTCAATCATAGATCGCGTAGCCGAACATGTTCTAAAGCGGGTTGAGCCTAAGTTGACGGTTGGCACCTTTCGGACCATTGTTGGCAACGACGAAACGGTTTGGGAAGCGCCCGGAATAGAAGTTCCGATGATTTCAA
>CAYNAP010000029.1:0-10592 GCA_964395285.1 uncultured Candidatus Saccharibacteria bacterium | reverse complement strand
GGCGGCAAATAAAGATAAAACCGCTCCGCAGGAAAAAGCCAAGCGACTGCCCCAATGCTGGCTGATATAACCAAAAGCCAGACTAGCCGGCAGGAGGGCAAGACCGGTGAAAGCGTTGTAAACGCCGAAGGCGGTGCCGCGATTATCGGCGGGCACAAGTCCGGCGACAACCGCGCGGCCCACTCCCTCGGTAAGCGCGTAGTAAAGACCATAGACGATAAAAACGAACCAGATGGCTTTGGGCGATGTGGTGCTGGCAAAAGCCAAGTACGAAACAGCAAACACAAAAAGACCGACAACAAAGGTGTTGCGCTTACCAACTTTATCGGCAAGAATGCCTAAAGGAGTTGAAAGCAGGGCGAAAGTCATATTGAAAGCGAAATAAAGAATAGGAAGGAGAGCGATGGCTACGCCGACCTCGCGCGCTTTTAAGATAAGAAAGGCATCAGAGGCTTTGCCTAATGACGCCACCGTGGCAACGCCGAGAAAAAGAAAAAAAGGCAGGCCGAGCGAGGCGAAGCGCGATTTTTTTTGAATATTTCCCGGGGGGACAGACGGCTGATAGGCATGGATGTCGGTAATGACGACTGGTTCTTTCGCTGGCTCAAGCGCTCGGACGGGTTTCGAAACTTCCCGAACAAAAAGCACCAAAACCAGAACGGAAAAGAAGCTGGCGATAAACGACAAAATAAAAAGCAGGCGGTAGTTATTGCTGATCAACGGTAAAACGGCGAAAGCGACCAACGGCCCCAAAGCCGCGCCGAGCGTATCCATGGCGCGGTGAAAACCGAACGCCCGACCGAGATTCGAACTTTCGGTCGAAAAACTAACCAACGCGTCGCGAGGCGCATCGCGCGCGCCCTTGCCCACTCTATCCATAAAGCGCACGCCGAGAACATGCCACGGCTGCATGGCCGCGGCTAAAAAGGGTTTGGAGACGGCTGACAGCGAGTAGCCGAAAACCGCGAGGTTCTTTCTTTTGTCGAGCTTGTCCGAAATCCAACCGGAAGCAATTTTAAGAATACTGGCGGTAGAATCGGCCAAGCCTTCGACCAGACCGACGAACGTAAGCGATGCGCCAAGAACCGAAGTCAGAAAGACGGGGATAAAAGGGAAAATCATTTCCGAGGACAAGTCGTTCAAAAAACTTACCACGCCCATCCAGACAATATTTTTCGATAGGCCGAAAAATTTGCTTGTTTCAGGATTTCGCTGTTTGTCGCCGGGCGTCATATGGTTAATGCGGAGCCCCACGGGCAGAACCTATGGCTTTCTCGAGAAGGCCATTGGATCTTGGTTTTAAGCTGCGGTGAAAAGTTTACGGCCGGGAAATCGCTATTTCACCGCCTCATAATACCATTTTAAAATCGGGGAAAGAAAAATCCCCGCCGAGTCTGTCGACAGGGATGATTTGGTCGTAGCCCGAGCTAACCGGCGCGCGCCGGTTAGCTCGTTTTTTACTTTTTGGCTTCCTTCTTCGCCACAAGAAAGCCGGTTGACTTCAAGCCAACGAGTTCGTCGCGAGAAAGCCTGAAGTCCTTCTCCCACCTCCGGCGCAGGAACTCGATCAGATAGGTGTCTTTGAGCTGAAGATCCATGCCGAGAAGCCGGAAGATGGCCTCGTACTCCTCGAAAGTCACCGGGACGTAATTCTCGCGGCACTCCCGCGGCCAGTTGGCGTCGTCGAAGTAGATGTACTTGAGGAGAAAATGATTAAGTTGGTGAAGGGTCTTCATTTTTCCGAAGGCGCATTCAAAGTCGCGGACGGCCCGCGCCATGCCGCGATGGGAGGAAATTTTTCCCGCAATTTCCTCCACCTGGAATCTGGTGCGCTTCGAGTACTCGGAGGTAATCATGTCGCAGATCACGACCTCACCGCCGAGGCGGAGAAGTTCGTGCGCGTCAGCCAGGGCTTTGACCACGGAGGAAATGCCCTCGCCGTAGGTGTAGAATTCGTGCAGAACCGAGACAAACGTCACAACGTCGAACTTGCCCGGACGGGCCAGCAACTCGCGAAGGTAAATCCGCTCGAAACGGACATTCTTGATCCGTTCGCGCCTGGCTCGTTCGGCGGCGATGGCAATGAAATCGGCGTTGAGGTCAATACCGAGAAACTCGGTCTTGGGGAACATGCGCGCAAGCGCGATAGTTAATGTTCCGTCGGCGCAGCCAACATCCACTGCCGTTTTGGCCTGCGGGGAGATGTAGCGCGCAACGCGGAGTTTTTCTTGGAGGGGTTTAGCCAGGCGCGCGAGATAGTTCGCGGTGTCGCCGATGTGATGGCCTTCTCGAAATCTCATAGGTCTTTCTCCTAACCCTGCCGTAAAAATGGGCCTGCTTTGACCCTCGGTCAAAGCAGGCCCGGTTCAGTTCGTCAGTCAGGCGCGTCGTCGAGCTCTCCTGGCGTAAGCCACTCATCGGACTGCACCACAGGCAACTGCAGCGCCCGTTCGCGGTCGAGATCGAGCGAGCCGAGGTGCACCGTCTCGGGCGCCTGGACCCACTTGAAAATCGAGCGCCGAAAGAGCCGAACGAACTCTTGCACCCACTTCTCGAGAAGCGGCGGCTCAAAGCCGGGATCCATGCCGGTGAGTTCTTCGTCCAACCACATGCCGCGGAGCACGCGATAGACCTCCTGCGGCGTGAGCTTCTCGCCCACAAAAAGCGCGTAGCAGGCGTCAAGCACCGGGAAAGGCATGAGATCGCGCTCGTCCTCCTGATCCGGAGCGAGCTCCGCCGAGGCCTTGGTGCCGAGGAGTTTCTTCACCGCCAGCCACGGGTATCGCGCGGCGATATATTCGAGGAGAGCGATGACGACGGTTTTCGGCAGATTGCCGATAAGGGAGTAACCGCCCATGAGGTCGCCGCCCACCGTCATGTATCCGACCGCCCGCTCCGACATATTTCCGGTCTGGAGCCAGAGGCCGCGCGCCATATTCGCCCACTGCCACATGATCTTGCCGCGCGTGCGCGCCTGCAGATTCTGCGCCGTCGTCGGCGTAACCGCGAGGCCGAGCGATTGCCGAAGGAAATTCTGCGAATCCTTCCCCGCCATAACCTCGTTATGGATGGGCAGTTCGACGAACGTAACGCCGAGCTCCTCGGCCAGTCGGCGAGCAAGAAACTTCGTGGCATCGCTCGTGAAGACATAGGGCATGGACACGGCATGGATGAGGTTCTTCACTGCACCCGCCCGTTCGGCGCGAGGAAGACGCCTAAACCGCCGCTCGGCATAGAGCCGGGCGACAATAAGCGTCAGCGCCGAATCCCTGCCGCCGGAAAGGGCAATGCCGATATGATCGAAAGCGCCGCCCTTCTCGAAATATCCGGCAAGCCCCGTGATCATCGCCTCAAGCAAATCCCGGAAGTACTCTTCGCGAGGACCCGCCGGGACCGCATCGGGCGGCAGGAAGAAGTTGCCGTGTACCGGGATGGGGTAGCGATACTCCGCGAGGTTCGGCGGCATGCCAACCGTAACCGGAATCACGGACACAGGGCGGGATGTCCGAAGATAACCATCGCAGTCGCTCCGCCAAGTCGTATTCTCCCGCCGCTGGCGGAGCGTGCGATCAAGATCCACCACAACAGTAACGAACTCTTCGCGCCAGCGAGGCGCTTCAAGCAACATCCGACCGCACTGGTTGACGAACCCCCCGCCGTCGAAAACCAAACTGTCGTTACCGCCAACTTGATTCACGTAGACGACCGTAGCACAGTTGTCAGCCGCGCGAGTTGAGATCATCTCGCGACGCGTAGCCACAACGCCCGCGCGCCACGGGGAGGCCGAGATGTTCACGATAAGCTCGGCACCACTATAAGCGCGCCGCTTCATCGGTCCGTCCGGCGACCAGATATCTTCGCAGACCTCGACGGCGAGCGTCCCGAACGGGAACTTGAAAATGAGGTCGCCGAACGGAACGCCATTTATCTCGGAAACGTGACCGGGGATGCCCGCGGAGAAAGTCCGCCGCTCGTAGAAAACGCCGTAGGTCGGAAGCTTCTCCTTCGGCACAAGGCCAATGATCTTGCCGTTCGAGACGACCGCGGCCGCATTATAGAGATGGCCGCCGAGCTCGACGGCAAGACCGACGACAAACACCGTTGAACGGTTGTCTTTCTCGGAGATCGCGGCCGCTCGGGCGAAACGTTCGAGCTCCACCCATTGTCCGGCGACAAAGGACTGCCACTGCACAAAATCCTCGGCGGGATAGCCGCCGATGACCTGTTCGGAGAAAACCCCGATGGTGCACTGTTCGACCGCCATGGTTTTCGCCACAGCAATGATCCGATCGGTGTTGGCGCGGAGCGCCCCAACCGTCGGGTCAACATTAGCTAGCCCGATCTTGATCAAGCGCATGACATTCCTCCTTTCTCTAAGCCAGCATCCGCGCAATCGCTTCGCCGAAAATCCTCGAAACATCGCGAATGTCGAATTTCGGCGAATGCGCCACGTTTGGGTGCTGGCTCATCGGATGGGAATTGGTGGCAATCACTCTCACAATCGGCGAGTTCTCCAGCTTGAAGACCACCATCGGATCGTCCAGCGCGAGGTGGCTTACCACCGCCGAAACGCTGGACGCGCCTTCGGCCAGATAAGCCCGCGCGGCGTCAATCAGAGTTCCGCCGGATCTTGTCATGTCGTCGTAGATAACGACAGTCTTGCCGGCAACATCGCCAACGACATAGTGGACGGTTGTTTTCTCCGGGGTCCGCCGTTTGTCAATGAAAGCAACACCCACATCAAGACGCCTAGCAAAAGATTGCACCCAATGGGCGCGCCCGAGATCAGCGGAAGCCATGACCAAGTTCTGCAACCCGAGATCTCTAATCGCGCTAACGAGCGCATCTTCAGCGTAAAGCTCGTGAGCCAAAACGTTGCCTTCGAAGTAGTGAACGAGTCCGGCGGTATGCAGGTCGAGCATCAGAAAACAATTCCGCATATCACCGGAGGCAATTTGCGATAGCTGGCGCGCGGCAATCTTTGCCGTTACCGCCTCGCCCGGCAAGGTCGCGCGCTCCATGGTCGAGTAGCCAAAAAAGGAAATGGCAAAGATAATCCTGCGCACTCCCGACTTGGCAAGCGTCTCGCCCACGCGGCAGACTTCGTTGAGTTCATCGTCGCTGTGGGTACTGGCGACGAAAACAGCGTCGCGTCCGATAAGCTCCTCGCGCTCGTCAACGGCAACACGGTAATACCGTTCGCCACCGGCGAAGCACTTGTGTTCAATAGAGACTACTCTCCACGCTCCAAACCACGCGGCAATGCGTTCGGCGAAATACAACGAGCTCTCGACGGATAGAATCAACGGCACGTTCATTGTCAAAGATCCTCCCTTCAAGAGGTTAGCGGTCGCGTGTCACCCGTTTTCGCTGTTACAGCCGTTCTTTGTTTCGCGATCGTTCCTCATTGCGGCCACCTACTGCCAAATCTCATTTCCGGCTATACTCCACGATCGTGTAGCATACCGGTTTTAGAGATTTTAGGGTAAGTAGCTCCAAGAAAGAACGCGAACGAGGAACGGAACTTGCCGCTCCTCGTCCACGCGATTAGTACCTGCATTCCTCGCGCCAGGCATTGGTGTACCCGAAGATGCGCTTGTAGCGCTTGATGTCTTCGGGCCGGCCAGTGGCCTTGGCGAGGTTGTCGGAGAGCTTGACCGTGCCGCGACCGTTGGCGCTCATCGCCTTGATGACGATCGAAAGCGCCTTGAAGCCGAGGTCGTTCGTCAGATTTGTGCCCCAGCCGAAGCTCGTCGTGATCCGGCCGCGGAAGTTTCTGGCGAGCTTCACGATCGAATCCACCTCCAGGCCATCGCTGGGGATCAACAGTTTCTCGCGCGAGTCAACGCCATGATCCTTATAGAAGCGAATAGCCCGCTCGCCGAAATCTATCGCGTCGCCGGAATCCCACCGCAGGCCTTTCCAATTGCGCGCAAAGTCGGGTCGCGCCGTTCGGAAAAAGAAATCGGATCCGAATGTGTCGGGCAGCGCAATCGAAAGCCCCCAGCCGTACTCATCCCACCACTCGTCAAGGAACCGCTGTTGGGAGGCCATGACCGCTTCATCGTCGTCGCCGACAATGGCGGCCATAATCATTTGCGGCTCGTGGGGCGAGGTGCCCATGGGTAAAAGATTATGGTCGGCAGCAAGCTTGACGTTTGATGTGCCCCGAAACTGCTGCGGCAGCTCTTCGGCCAGTGTTTGCACCATCTCCCGCTGCCAGCCGAAACTGAAGCGCCGGCGCGTGCCAAAGTCTACGATGGTGATGACCGGATCGTCGTCCGCCGCCCCCGACGCGCGAACCTCATCAATGTACTGCCGGAGCGCCCTGATTTTCCGGGCGAGGCGCATCCGGCCTTCGGCGAAGACCAGTTCGCGCTCAAACCGGCTCAAACCCTTCATGAGCGAGCGCCCGTAAAGCTCGGCGACGATCGCGAGCGCAATCGTTTCCCAGTAACTCACCTCTGCCCACACTCCGGAAAACTCGAGCCGGAAGTTGCCGTCCACCACTTCGAGATCATATGAAGGCAGACGGAGGTCGCGCAGAAATCCGAGGTACGGCTCCTTGAACATCCGCTCGCCGTATTCGTTCGTGCCCCGCAGATAGTGGAGATCGGAGTTGCCGAAGCGAACTACCTTCCGTGCCTCGCTCAACTGCTCACGCAGCTCGCCCGCGTCAACGCAGTCCGCAAGCCGGACATTGCTGCGGTTGACGAAGCCAAATGTCGCCTGAACATCCGGGTAGCGGTGATGGATAAACTGTCCGGTCGTAAACTTGTAGAAGTCGATGTCCAACGGTCCCTGGATGATCGGCCTGTCCATCGCTCACCCCCCATGTGAGGCTGCAGGTTTGGGATTTTACTCAATCAAAGAACACCTTGCGTCAATTCGCTTTTGCGAATCGAGGCAAGAGGACCGAAACCAAGAATTTCTTCGTTTCAATCCTCCCGCTGCGAGAAAAAAATGGAGGAACGGACGAGCGTATCCGCTGCCCGTTCCTCGCGACTCTCTTGACGTTCGTCATGCCGGGAACTGACTGGTTACGAGTTTCTTCCGCAAGTCGTGATCCGGCGTGAAAAGAAGCTTGACCGCGGCGCTCCGGCTCGCGTGGACCTTCATGCCGACGACTTCGCCAAGACCGACGCCGTCAGTAAAACCGTGAATCTTCCGCCAGCCCGAACCATCGCGGCTGCGAAACTCCACCACCGAGTCAATCGGCAGGTTAGCTCCACTCCGCCAACCCTGCGGCTCGACAATGTTTGAACCGACAACGATCAGGAGATCTGTACCAACCGGAACAGGGTTGGCGCCCATAGAGCGCGCGTAAGCGGTTGACCCTGCGGCAGTGGCGACCAGTACGCCGTCGCCGACGAGTTGCGGTATCCGCATTTCGTCGTCAACTTTCAGCTCGAACCAACCAGTTTTGCCAAGCTCAGCTTGAACATTTGCATCGTTGAAAGCAAATGCCTGCCGGCGCTTACCGCTTGGATAAGTCACTTCGACTTGCAGAAGCGGAGAAATTCTGGAAATGAACTTCTGCCGGAAGAACTTTGCCGAGAAAAAAGTATCCTTGATGTCGTTCATCAAGAAACCGCGATGGCCCAGGTTGACGCCAAGAAACGGCAGCCCCTTCCGCCAGTGTCGGCGGATAGCGTGGAGCATCGTGCCGTCGCCGCCGAGTACCAAAACCAGCTTCGGCGTTCGGGAGGAAAAATCTCCGAAACGCTTGGCTATAGCTTTAGCTTCGACATTGCGGCGGTCGAATACAATAAGAAGGTCGGGGTTGTTGGCTCTTTTACCGCGCTTATTTGCCATAACGGCAGTCCCCCTTTCGGCGATTTTCGTCTTTTATTAACGTACAATATATATTGAACTATGTCAATATAAGGGCACTGGAGCTGACTTTGTCAGCGGCAACGCTCTTGTATCGAAAAATAACTTGCGGGGAAGCGAGCGCCGGTGCTTTGACGCCCGCTCCCCCGTATTTGTCTTTGAAATAACTGCTTTGCCGCATCTTTTCCATGGTGGCGCTTACCACCGCAGATTTCGCGATGCGGCATTATTTCATCCGCACGCTCCATACCCGCCCTTCGTGGATGTAGACAACCTTGTCGTCCCAGCGGGCCAGAAGCATATCGGCCTTAATGGCCTGATCTTCAACCCGTTTTATCGCGCCGCTTGACGGCACGAAAACAATCATCTCGCCATCGTCGGTGATAGTCGCGCACACCCCGCGGGGAAGAATGGTTAGGTTTAGATCCGGGCCGTCGGCATCGCTTTTTGCCACTTGATATGCGCGGTAGTCGCGGTCGAAAGCGAAATTGAATCGGCGGTAAGCGCCGCTTTTGTCGACGGCGACAACGGCGGCGAAATGCTCTCCGGCCTTGGCCGCCACCGGTGTAAGCCCATCTAACTCCCTAACGCGCACCGTGGCGGAGGAACTATCGCCAAACGGAGCTATAAGAAACTTGGCTCCGAGCGCTTCCTCCACGCCTACGCCGTTGAACCACTGCGCCGCTTTCGGCCTAAGAATCTGGATGCGCTGACTGACCGAGAGAAGCGGCTTGCCAAGGTACTTAAACCCCAGTTCAACGAGCTCGTTTTCGGTTACCACGAACAGGCGATTCTCATACCGCACGAGTCCATGGCCGCGAAGAGCTATGGACAGCGATTCCGCCGAGCAGGTGCGCTCATCGACAAATGAGAAATGAAGCTCGCCCAAAACCCAGTCGGCAACCAGCCATCCCTCTCCAACCCGGACCACTTCGGCCTTACGCGATTGAACGGTTGCAACTGCGTGTTTGGTCAAAAGATCGACCAGCCGCCTCGAGACAAGCATCACTATTCCTGACGGAAAGACGCGCAGCGCCGGATCGTTAGCGTCATGAAACAACTCGTCAAACACCAGCGCTCCAGTGGCTTTCACAACCACGCGCATCACGCGTGCTGCCGGCGCAACCCCCACACCCGAAGCGTAGGGTGACGGCGGAATCGAGCGCTCGCCTTTCTGGAATATTGATTGGTACCAATCGAGAAGCGGTGAAGGGATGCAGCTGAAATCGCGGACGGCGTGACTGAAAGCGACATTCGCCGAAAATACCGAAGCGTTGGCTTTCATTCTTGCCTCGATATCGCCGCGCTTATACCCGGCAAGTGTCCCTTTGTAGGGGTGGATGCCGGTTAATATCTGGAAAGTGACCACCCCCCAGGCAAACCAGTCGGTGAGCTGGTTGAATCCGGCAGTATGCCAGTCGCGGATCGAGGGCATGATAACCTTGGCTGGCCACCGGCCGATGGCCCACGAGTCAACATCAATGACCCGCGGCTCCGGTCCGTTTGATCCCGGAAGGATGACGAACCAGTTAAGTTCGTTCGCGTCAACGAGTACCGCGCCGTTATCATGCGCAAACTGGATCGTCTCGCGCATCCGCTCCGCGAGGCGCTTGGCTCGCTCGTCGCCGAAGCCCGCGCGCATGCGGAAATCATTGGTGAAAGTCCGCGGCAAGGGCTCGCCATTCACGTAAGGCATATAAAATCCGATGAACTTGCCCGCAGCACCGGCGACACATCCCTGCGGCGCCACTATATACGGGTGGACTAACCTCCCAAGAATTTTTATCTTCTCCGCCATACCTCCGCGGCGCACCGCATCCGGATCGTGGTAAATCTTAACCACCGTTTGGTTTAGGCGGTAAATCACTCCCTCGCCCCCCTGCCGGACATAGTCGTTGGGGCGAATGATCAACGGCCCGCGGCCTTCGAGTTCCACTGTCATGTTCCCGCTATGGGGCGTCATTCTTCCTCACCTCCTTTGTCCTGCGAAACGCGCACCACCGCGAAGCTCAAATCGTCAATCGGCCCTCGTCCTGTTTTCTCCGCTTCATGTATGAAGCGGATCGTGCGCCGCTTGGCAAACTCGCCGGCAACGCTCTTGAACGCGAGGAGTTCTCGAACCGCTTCTTTCCAGTCCATCTTGTCTATCTGTCTTACGCCGTCGGAAAAGAGCGCAAGAAAGGAAAGGTCGCTTCTCTCGACTAAGTCGTTCACCGCTAACGTAATGCCCTTGATCCCGGAGGAAAGAGTGTGAGCAACCACCTCTGTTTTCTCGAAGCCGCGCGGAGAGTAATGCCAACGTTCTTCCGTAAGAGTAGGGGCATTTAGATCGCCGCCGTGGGCTTGGACGAAAGAAGCATAATTGTCTTCGGCATAGGCCGGGTAAAACGGGGTGTTCTTGGCCCATTCGAAGGATGATATGACTATGTCTCCGCTAGTCAGACCCCAAGCGACAACCCCATCGCCCTGAATGTGGATGAAGCCGCCGCCTGGAACAAGAAAAGCATAGAGGCAAGTCGAAAGCATATCGCGCGACTCAAGCCCGAGAACGTGACGGACGCCGCCAAGGATGAGGCGCTGGCGCACTGCGATCTCGCGCGGTGCAAGCTCGCAATCCAAAGAACGGCTTGTGCTCCACTCTTCCTTAATCGCGGAAACGGTGGCGAAACTTACCAGGCGCGCGCCGACATCGGTATGGCCGCCGGTTGAACACCCATCGGCCACGACGGCGTAGGCCGCTTCTTCGCATGCGCCCGAAA
>CAYNAP010000028.1:0-10649 GCA_964395285.1 uncultured Candidatus Saccharibacteria bacterium | reverse complement strand
GCTAAGCGAAACTCACGGCGCCATTAGAGCTATTTATCCAGCTTTAAATAAATGATTCTGAAACTATGAAAAGCGGAGCACTGGTCTTTTTAGGGTTAGCGGTCGTGGTCGTCATCGGTTATTTTATATGGGGCGCTGTATCTCGATCCGCGAGTGAAGGCGAGAACACGGCTAACGTGGCACCGGTTTTGCCAACCCCGGCCGTAAGCAATCAAACCGACACCGGCAACCTTCCGCCCGAATCAGGAAAAAACATGAAGACCTATAAATTCCCCGGAGTTCTTCCGGCATCGGAAATTAATAATAAGATCGCGGTCATTAAAACATCCAAGGGCGAAATAAAGTTTGAGATCCTGCCAAACGAAGGGCCAAAAGCCGCGTCGAACTTCATTTACCTTACTAAAGAGGGCTATTATAATGGCCTGAAATTTCACCGCGTCGAGTCGTGGGTGGTTCAAGGCGGCGATCCCAATTGTAACCCCGAGCGCTCGACCGGCGACTGCGGCGCCGGCGGCCCGGGCTATATGTTTGAGGATGAGCCGGTAAAACTTCCCTACAAAACCGGCATCGTCGCCATGGCCAACGCCGGCCCCAACACCAACGGCTCGCAGTTTTTTATCTTGAAGAAGGATACGCCCCTCGACCCGAACTACACCATTTTCGGGCGGGTCATTTCAGGAATCGACGTCGTGCAGAAAATCGAAATAGGGAATAAGATGGAAAGCGTGGAAATCAAAAGCCAATAGCAACCAGTTACCACAAATTAGCACAAAGTGTGGCAACCAAGACCCACTTTTGTCCGATCGGACAAAAGTGGGTCTTTATCCCCACACCTTCCCGAATACCCCGCGGTCTTGCCGCGGGGATGAACCCCCACACCAAAAATGTTGGTGTGGGGTGAAGGGCGGTTTCAAATCCTTCCCACGGGGTCTAATACCCCGTGGGAAGGTGTGGGTCTTTATTTCCGGCCTACTTCAATGTCTTTAAACTGCCCTACTCCGGCGGCCTGATCTCTTTATACTTTGGCGGCGGTGGAGCGCAGAGCGCGATGTTAAACGCATCAGTGCTTCCGCCATTATTGGTCGCGGTGACTTTATACCATAGGTTGACTCCTTTTTTCGGAACATCGGTTTTGCAAGTTAACCTAGTTATATCAACCGAACACGGCGAAGGCAGAATCGCGTAAGATCCGGCCTGGTCTTCGGCCCAAAAGGCGTTATATGTCACCTGGCCGCCTTTGGCCGTTGTGGCCGCAGCCGTCCAGTCAAGGTCAACCTTCTTTCCGTTGCTATTGCAAGCCGGCGCGAGCGTAAAGTCGCCGGGCGGAAGTATCGGCACGTGAACCTGCAAAATATTCGAAAACTGGGCCGTAGGACTCGCGCTGTTGAAAGATCCTATTTGATAATCGTAAGTTGCGTCTTCTTGGGGCGGCGTTGCGTCGCTAGCCGGAGAGTCGAGCCAGCTCGTAGAATCAACCGGCAAATCCGGCGAAACAGTATTGAATACTGCGGCAAATAAATTGAGCGGGCTGAACACTTGAGCGATCATTGACTTGGCTTTAAGCAAACCGACCGCCGTGCTCCTCTGAACGCGGAAGCCCTCTTCATTAATTGAGTTATCGGTCCAATTAAGAAGGACATTGGTCGTCCGCGGCAAGGCGCTCGCGCTGTTCAGCACCGGTGGGGCCGGCGGGCCGCTGCAGTTAAGCGCCTCCACGGTTATCTCATTTGAAAATGAACTACCTCCCGAACCTATGGCTTCAACTTTGTATACATATTGATTGCCGCCGGTAACCCCGTCGTCCAGCGCCTGGCTTGCCGTCGGCGAAAGAAAAACCGTTTCATCGCGATAAGCTTTGTAGGATATGGCGTTAGCCGCATCCGGCCAATCAAGAAATACTCTTGACGCCGTGCCGGCGCAGTAGGGCTCGACATTCGCCGCGGTTAGATCCGGCTTGTCCGGCTTGGTAACGCAGGAAAGGGAAGTATCGGTCACCGAAGCGGAAGGAGTACTGCCGTTGCCGATGGACATAACATAGTAAGAATAATCCTTATCCGCTTCGATATCCCCGTCAGTAAAACTATAAGTAGCTTGGCCGACGGTGTAAGGAATAGGCGATGCATTTAGAGGCAGAGCCCTGCCTACGCGAAACACGTTATAAGAAGACGTATTCTTGGTACTACCCCAGTTTACATTCATCACTGTTGCTTGGGCATTGCACGCCGGAGCGAGGGCGACTGCGGCTCCTTCCGGCAAGCAGTTAAAAGCCGGGACGCTCGTGACCAGCGAAGTCATGGCCGTCGGAGAACCGGAAACAAAGTAATCGGCTGACTGATTGCTTGGCGCCGCAGAATCAGTGGAAGCAATCGTCGAGATAAGCGGGTTGCCGCTTGAGTCGGTCAAACGGGCATAAAATCCCCACCCCCCGCCGCCCTGATCAATTTTCAAAAGCAAAGTGTTTACACCCGCTTTCAAGGACACCGGCGCTGTGTCCTGATCGCGAGCCGCCGCGCGATGTTTATGGTTATTCCAGACTTCTACGCCGTTCAAGTAAGCCTTAATGCCGTCGTCACTGCCAAGCCGCAATTGCCCGCCTGCCGCCGACGGCGAATAAATATACGCAAAGGCGTAGCCGACGACGTAAGTCGGGTTGCCATAGGCAGCAGCCAAATCTACATAGTCGCTGGTTGAGGACACGACAATCCGCTTCCAGACTTTGCCGCTGGTCGTTTCCTGGTCACGCGGCATTATATTTGTTTCGCTGGCGATTCCTCCCGGATCCTGGGCTAAGTAATCTTTGTCGAAGTAAGTTCTAATGGCACCGTCATCACCCGGGTTTGCGAAAGTGCCGAGGAGCAGCCATTCGCGGATGGTCGTGGGGCTCGAGACGCTATAGTTATAAATAGTCGGACTCGCCGGATTTATCGCGCTGAACGAAGCTTCGCCTGATTTCTTTCTCATGACCAGGAAACTTGTGTCCGCGCTGGTTTTCTCCCAGGCAATAAGCGTTACCGGATTAAAACCAGAAACGGTGCACTGCGAAGCGTAAGACGGCGCGGCTATACTGCAGACGTTCGACTGCACCGACCTCGCCTCCGCGCCGGAGGAGCGAAGACCCGTCGGACCGACAGCATTGACCTGGTAGCTGTAATTCGTCTCTTGAGTAAGGCCGGCTCCGCTCGCGTCATCGACAAATGACTGGTTGCCGGTGTTGTTGGATGCTACCGTTTTAGTTGCTATGTTTCCAGCTCCGTCGTCGCGCCTGACTTCAAAACTTTGGGTCTGGCTGAAGGGCTGGGTATAGACCCAGTTCGTGCTAATCGTGCTTAACCCCGTCGAACATACTGCTCTCGGATAACCGCCCGACCACAAAGGTGTCGTCGGCTTGCATTGCGCGAGCGCTCCGGTTGACTGGGGGTCGGAATCAACCCCGGTGCCGATGGAATTCTTAGCCGTAATTTTATAAGTATAATTCGCGCCGGCCGCCAGCGCGTTAGACACGCTGTATCGGTCGTAGTAAGTATAGGTAAGTTGGCTTGCGTCAATAACCGGCACGGTCGCGATTTTAACGCCGTTCCTATAAACCTCGTAGCTTGCCGCGTTGGTCGCCTTGCCCCAGTCAACTTTTACCTGTTCAAATGACCCCGAAGAACCCGAAGCGACCGCCACCGGACTTGACGCCCACGACGACGCGCCAACCAAAGTGCCATTATCCTTGGGGTTATTGCCGTAATCACTAACCGTCGTGCCGCTGCCTTCATCAAGGTGATAAGCGGCAATTAGATTCGGATCGCCGGCGCCGTATTGACCCCGCCCGCTGTCGTAAGCCGCCGTTATCTCCGCGGCACTCAACGCCCGGCTGTATATTTTAACCTCGTCAAGCGCGCCGTTATGCAGGGGATAAGTTGAATCGTAAAAACCAAGCTTAAGCGGGTCGGCATTGCTCGTCGGCACAGGGAAGCCAATTGCCGTGGATGCGACAAGCGTGCCGTTTAAGTAGAGATATATCGTCCCGCCCTGTTTCACGCCGGTTAGCAAATACCATTGGCTTAGCGACATCGAAAGAGCGTTTGTCACCGTGCCCCAGCTTGTCCCGGCGTTAGCCCATTGATTGGTTGCGACATTGCCGATCTGGAAAAGAATGCGCCCGTCCGGACCATAGACCCAAAGGCCGTAATTTCTCATCCCGGTTGCTGAACTGCCTTTGCCCACCAGTCTTGTCCAGTTGGAGGCGCGCGCGTTAAGATACACCCAGCTCATAACCGTCATGTCGCCAGTCAGGCGGAGCTGGGCATGGTCGGGTATGGAAAC
Source organism: uncultured Candidatus Saccharibacteria bacterium (assembly GCA_964395285.1). GTDB lineage: Bacteria > Patescibacteriota > Minisyncoccia > Sungbacterales > SURF-37 > CAYNAP01. The sequence continues at coordinate 6,338 of CAYNAP010000028.1, read as the reverse complement.
ATGGCCATTGGCGCCGTCAACATTCAACGCCGTGCCGCCGACGCAAGCCCCCGCGACCGAACTTATCACCGGCTTATCCGGCGCGCTGCAGTCGGCAGTCGTTGCCGGAACATCGCTTGACGGGATGCGCCCCCCCGGCCCAACCGCATTAACTGAATAGGTGTAAGTCTGGTCGGCGGCAAGGCCGTCGGCGTCCTGATAAGTCATGACCGAGGGGAGAAGAGTGGTTGCCAATGCCATATTGCGCATCACCTCATAGGAAGTTATGGCGCCGTTGCTCGGAGACACGGGAGTGTTCATATCAAGCTGTATTTCGCCTTGAGCCAGCGTCCGGCCGTTGTAAATTCTTACCTCATCTATATTGCCTTGGAAAAACTGGCTAAAGCCGCTTCTCCCGCCGATCCATAGACTATTGGCATTAGTCAATAAACTCGCCTGGCCCTGAACGGTGCTGGCCAGCACTCCATTCTTATAGGCCTTGATCTGGGCAGTCGGCGAAAAAGTTATGGCCACGTGAGTCCACTGATTCAACGGAGCGTTAATTCCGGTGTCGTTCCAAAGCCAACCAACCCCGTTATTCCATTGGAAAGCCCACCGTATTGAGCCGTTGCCGAAGCGACCGATTTCATAGACGCTCTCTTTGTTTACGATTATCCCGCCGCTAGCGCCGGCACTGCCTTGCCCCGTCGGATAAATCCACGCTTCAACCGTAAAATTGTTGGTCAAATTAAGACCGGCTTTGTTGCCGACATTGACGTAGTTATTTATCCCGTTGAAATTCAGGCCTTGGCCGTACTTGCCGACCGTCCATGAAGCGCCGCTGACCGCGCCGGTATTCGCGTTCCCCGAAATGTCGGCTGTCGCCGCCCCCGACCCTTCGTTAAAGTTGTAAGCGGCGGCAAGCTTCGGATCCCACGAAAGGTTAACCACCGATTGAGCCGCCGAACAGGCCGGAGTCGCTGAAACGCTTACTGGATTTGGCGAACAAGTCGCGCTCGTAATGCCGACTGGGTCAGAATCCGTGCTGCCGCTCGTGCCGACAGCGGTTAATTTATAAGTATAAGAGGTATTTATAGAAAGCGATCCCTGGTCCCGATAAGATGTCCCGGTTACGTTACCGGCGATCTTCACCCCTCCCCGGTAAACGTCATAGTAGTTGGCATTTGCCACCGGACTCCAGCTTATGCCGACGCCCGGAACGTAGTTGTCGCAGGAGGTCGAAAGACTTATAACCGGCTGAGGCGGCAAACTGCAATCCGAGGCCGTCGGTGAGACCATATTTGAAGGAGTTGACCCGCCCGGACCGACCGCGTTGACCACATAGTCGTAACTTTGGTTGGCGGTTAATCCGGAGTCTTGATAGCTCGATGCTGAAGAGGAGAGGGTGGCGATAAGACTGCCGCCGCGGTAAACCTCGTAAGAGGTTATCGTTCCGGCAGAAGACGCCACCGGCGTATTCATGTCAGTTTGTATTTGAGCTTGGGTTAGCACCCGTCCGTAAACGCGGAGATCGTCAATTTGACCTTTAAAGTTGCCGGCATAACCGGTGGCGATGGTGGCATTTAAAGCCGAGGTTGCTGCGGAAGTCCATCCAGCCGGTATAGCAGTTGTTGTAATCAAAGTCCCGTTCTTATACCACCTCATCTGCATTGTTGAGAAATCGCGGACAATCGCAATATGCGCCCACGCGCCAGCCGACAATCGGCCGCCGCCCGTTAAGCCGGCATAGGTGTATTGCGATCCGCAGTTGCAGCCGTCTTTGCCAAAGAAGTAGCTTACCTCACCATTGGTTTCGACTGTCAGAGCTCCCTCACCGGAGTAAGCCTTGGCATAAGGATTTCTTCTCGCCGCAAAATCGGTCGGCTTGATCCACATCTCAATCGTCTGGTTGCCGGTTACTTGGAGCGATGCTGTATTGCCAAGGTTGACGTAACTCGCCGCGCCTCCGTCGAAGCTCAAACTGCCGTTGTTTTTTCCGGCAACCCAAACCGGATTTGATATCGCGCCGTTGTTGGCGTTGCCGGAAAAATCGGTGAGCGTCGTTCCCGAACCCTGATCGAAGTTGTAAGCGGCGGAAAGATTGGCCGTCGGCAGACCCCACGAAAGATTCATCGCCGAGTTGCCGGCGACGCAAATGGGCGCCGCGCTCAAAGTCACCGCCGGCGGGGGACAGGCCGCCGTGGTTATAGACTCGGTTTCCGATTCATTGTTTCCGCCCGGCCCCACCGCTATAACCTTATAGCTATAAGAAGTGTTAATAAGCAGTGAACCCTGATCGGTGTAAGTCGTGTCCGAAAGGTTGCCGGCGATTTTTGCGCCGTTGCGGTAAACGTCGTAGTAATTGGTGTTAGTCGTGGCTGCCCAGCTGACGGTTACGCTTGGGACGCTCGCCACACACGCCGACGAAAGGTTAATGACCGGCTTGGATGGCAAACCGCATTCAATAGCTTGTTTTGAAACCGTGCTTGAAGGCGCCGATCCTCCCGGCCCCACTGCGTTGACCGCGTAGCTGTAGTTTTGACCCGCGTTCACGCTGGAGCCGTCTTGGTAGGTTGATGAAGAAGAAGGAACGGTGGCGATCAGATTACCGTCGCGGAGGATTTCGAATGAGCTGATCGTGCCGACCGCAGCGACTGAAGAAGCCATAAAATCCGTTTGAACTTCAGATTCAGACAGCGCGCGATTGTAAATATGAACGTCGTCAACTTTGCCGTTGAACCAACCTTGATTTCCCGAGCAGCCGCCGGGATTTCGAGCTATCTGGACAAAATTGCTGACTCCGCTTGCGGAAAAAGTACTTTGCGCAGTCGTCCGTTCCAAAAGCCCGTTGACGAAAATCCTCAAACCGTTGGTCGGATCCCAAGTCGTCGCGAAATGATACCAAGTGTCAGCAAGCAAAGTCGTATTGCTGGTCGCGCTCGATGAAACTCCCGTCCAGCTATTGCTTCTTAGCTTGCTGTTGGCTAGTAGTGTCACCATGGACACGCACCAACCGCCGCCGTCGGCCTGACCCGAAGTATGAACAATATTCCCGGCAGTCTCGCCTGAAGCAACGTTCACCCATCCGGTTATGGAGTAGGGTCTGTTTGATGTGCCAAGATCGGCAAAACCTGAAGAGGTTGTATAGTCGTTCACGCCGTCAAAAGCCAAAGCCCCTCCGTTTTTTCCCGAAGAAGTCCACCCGCTCAAAGCCGTCGGCGGGTTTGATATGTTGGTCAACGTCGCATTTTTGCCGCCCCCGGTGTTATCGTAAGCTGTGCCGCCCACGCCTTCGTCGAAACCATAGGAAGCCACGAGACCGGCTTTGAGATTCGACCATGAAACATTCATCACCGATTGGTTAGCCAAGCAAGCCGCGCCAACCGTTACCGCTTGAGGCGGCGGCGAACAATACGGCGTCGAACGGAATAACATATCCGAATTTTTTGTGCCGCCTACGCCCACTGCTTCGACGTAATAATCAACTTCGGCAATGTTCTGGGCCAAGCCGGTATTGACATAGCTTGTGCCGGTAAAATTGGAAAGTATGGGGCTAAAAGACGCATCACCCGTCCTCTTGCGGTAGACGTTGTAATAAGAGGCGTTGGCCGAGACCGTCCAGCTTAAGCTTATTGACACTCCTGTTCCGGTGCAGAACGGGCTAGAAATTGTGAGCACCGGCGCCGTCGGCGGATTGCAGTTAGGCGTGGTTGCCGTCTTTGCCCCGGAAGGAGTGGTACCGCCCGGGCCTACCGCGCGAATCTCGTAGCCCGGAGAGTTGTAGTTTGTCGAGTTAGTAACTGATTTATCGGTGTAAGTCACCGTATTCGGATCTCCGATATCGTTAATCTTGGTCCCGTCGCGCCATACCTCGTAATTCGTGGCATTGGTTGATTTGTCCCAAGACAGGTTGACTTGCGGCTGGCCGCTCACGCATTGCGGCGAAGGCGCGGCGAGTGTAGGTATAGAGGGCAAAGTGCAATCCACCGATGTTTTGGTTGCAGTATTCGATGGCACGTCCCCGCCGTTGCCGTGGGCTATGACCCGATAACTGTATGAAACGCCGATCTCGACATTGGGATCGGTTGCCGACGTGTCTGACCCGAGAACATTCCAGCCAGTTTGACTGCCATCGGCATTGTTAGTGCGTTCAACTACGTAGTAAAGAACGTTATTCGACGGTGTCCAGCTTAAATCCATTTGAGAATCTAACGGGCTGCCGCGGCATATCGGCGTAAGACTCAAAACCGGAGCCGGGGAGGGCAAGGCATTTATCGAGCAGTTGGTGGTAACATCAGCATTGTTGGAAGTAAACGTGGGAAAAGCTCCTGTGGCTTGGACATTGAAAGTATAAGTGGTGTTATTCTGGACTTTGGTCCCATCGTCAAAACTGGTTACAGTTGCAGTTATAGGCGACGGCCCGTTCGGCACCTGTCCGGGGATTTGACCCTTCCCGACGCCAACTTCGTAAAGATTATAATAATTAGCGTCGGCCGTATCGCTCCACGACAACAAAACTTCAGGGATGTTAGGATTATCGGCGTTGCAGGTGTTCTGGGCGGTTAACACCGGGGCGCAGCGCGGTACGTCAGCAGTTATCTGGTTTGAATCCGCAGAGTCGATTGAATAAATGGCTCTAATGAAGTAACTAAATGACGAGTTTTGCTGGACGTTGGTGTCGGCGAACGAGGTACCGGTTACCGAAGTCAAAAAACTGCCGCCTTTAAAAATCTGATAATTGATGACACCATCGAGACCATTCCAGGAAAGACTGGCTTCTTTGCCCGGAGCGTTGCAATCACCCGATCCGCTAAGGGTTACCGGACAAGCCGGAGCGGTTACTTGCGTTAAGGTATTGGAATCTTTGGTGTCGCCATCCGGCCACGAAGCTCTCACGGTATAGGAATAATTTTGATCGCCGACTGCCGTAGTATCGGAAAAAGTGGTTTCGGAAGAAGCCGCTTGACCGATAGTTGATCCGTCTCTAAAAACCGCATAACCTGACGTGCCGGCAAGCGCGTTCCACCCGAGATCAATTCTCGGTCCGTCAACAAGACAGCTCTTGTTGACCAACTGCAAAACCGGCCCGCATCTCGGCACAGTTATGGTTTTGGAGTTCGACGGCAAACTAGCCTCGCCGCTGGCTTTTTTAGCCACTATATAATATGTGTGTGTTTCCGGGGCGCCGACCGCGATATCGTCGTAAGTCGTTACACCAACGTTGTCGATAGGCGACGAGCCTGCGTCCCTAAAAATGTCGTAGGAATGAGCTCCTGTAACCCCCGACCAGTTAAGCGTTACAAACGGATTTGAGCCGCTGCACGACGCAGTTGGGTCTTGAAGTACCGGCGCATCAACGACCGCCTGACTAAAACCGGCGCCCAGCAAAAAAAACAAGCCTACGGTCAAAAGCGCGATGGGTCTCGCGATATTACGCTTGTTTATAAAACTTTGCTCCATTGTTGTTAAGGCAGGACACGTATCTGTACGGCGTTAAACTGCTCGGCGTTGGCGATATCGCGCGAAGCCATAGCCTCAACCGTCCAGCCAACCTTAAGCGCGCTGAAGCTTATAACGGTTTCCTGCGGCGCAAATCTTTTTTGGTTGCCGGTTATCACCGGAACAAAATCAAGTCTGGTGATAGTTGTGCCGGAAACAATCGCCACTTTCTTATCGCTTTCCTCTCCTTGCTGGGTACTTTTTAAAATCACCGAACTGTCTTCAATCTTGACTATCTGCCCGACCAAATTGAAAACCTGTGCCGAGTATCCGCCGCTGGTTTGATCCTGGCTCAATGCTGGTGGCGGAGATTGCGACGGACCGCGAAACAACATCGCGACGAGAACCGCTAAAACCAACAACAGCGCGGCCGAAGCCACGGCAATGTAAATTAAATTGTCCGGCTTTTTAGCGGGACGTCTGCCCCTTTTTTCCTTCGGCGCGAAAACAGATGTATAAAAAATAGACATAGTTTCGACTCGTCGGTCAAATTTGCAAAAACTTAAAAGGAAACTGCTATAGCGACAATATTAAGTATATCATAAACTCACCATATCCACTTAAAAATTCGCTGACTTTAGAATGCCTAAAAAACCTAGTATATTCAGGATTTTTAGGGTCGACTGACGCGTGACCGCCAAGAAATTAACATATCGGCGCGCAAATTTGCCGCAATTCAAGGTTGATAGCATAATTGGATTGTCTAATTCACCCCATTACAACCGCGCCCTATGCCTTTACCCCGTTAGGTAGTCTACCTAACGGGGCCGGGACCGGGTTGTAACGGGGTTTATCACCATAATAAATCCCCACACCTTCCCACGGGGTATTAGACCCCGTGGGAAGGATTTGAAGCCGCC
>CAYNAP010000027.1:1346-11071 GCA_964395285.1 uncultured Candidatus Saccharibacteria bacterium | reverse complement strand
ACAAACGAATGCGCGTAACCGGAGTCCCTAACTTCGTCCTAGTCACCCGAACTTTTCTGTGAACGTTCGGGAACACTTCGTTCAGATGAAGCTCAATCCATTGCCGCTCTTCTTCGGTCATCGCAATGAGCTCGGCGGTTAGCGAACGATTAGTTCCTTTGCGATATTGCCCAACGAAGCCGTTAGCCTGGAGCCAGCCGGCAAGAGCGGCCTTGCTAACTTCTAGTTCCATGGGTAAAACGCCAGTTGTAACAATCCGGCGAGTAAGAATATTCCCCGAACCGGCAACTGCTACATTATGAAGTGCTAAATCTTGCTCCATCGTGCTCGGCGACAGAATTTCGCGATGGGGGTAAAGGTGCAACCTCATGCCTCGCCTAAGCTGATCGACGCGAAGCCACTCGGGCAAAGTCCTTCGCTCGTTCACCGCCCGCACCAGGTGGTCGCCCGTCGCTTCAATGAATGAACCGTTGCCTAGCGCCACACGATACACCATCTTCACTCCATTATTTTTAACCGCAACAACATGAGTAATGCCGCGCGAGTCATATACCGGCAACCCAACCATATTCTTCTCTACGATTTCGCCAATAGGGAAAAAACCGGCGGGCGCGCTAACCAGAGCCCGATACGGCTGGCAGGCCGAACACTGCGGACTGTCCTCAACGCCAACATTAAACCAAACTGGCGAGTTGAACGCCGCTTTCTGATAAAGAAGAATATGCGTCAATTCGTCACCGAAAACATCGGCTTCGGCCTCGCTCGCGAAGTATCCGAAAGTCAAACCCCAGCCGCGTATGACTCTCGCCACCCGTCCGATCATTTGCCGCACTGAACGCTCGCGCGTAGAGGAACCGAGACGCCCTCTAAAGTACTTGGATCCGGCAATATTAGAGGCGTTGGCCGACCAAAACACCGGAAACTCGCAGTCCTTTTCCTCGTGAGTCGTCCCGTTCATCCCCTTAGTGATGACTATGCGCTTATCCCACTCCACTTCAGAAAAAACATCACGCCCCGGGACGGTGAAAATACGGGTTAAAGGTATGGAGCCAACTCTTTTTTCAGAGCCGACTAGTTCCAAATCTCTTTCGGCTGTAAGTGCGGTGTCGGGCATATTTAGTTGGAGCTCTTTTCTCTTTTTAAGCAGTCGGAGATAAAGGCCACCCCCCTGGCTCGCCGCCTCAAAAAGAGTTTTAACTTTAAAGTTAAGAGTCTAAGAAAAGTTTCGTATGGTCATTTTATAGCTTAGCGCCGCTCCCTCAAAAAAAATTTCTGTGGATAAACCGGCATCCGGCACCACAAGGTAATAAAAATCTATTTTGACAAGCATGAGAGCAGGTAGCTTGCTTGGCAAGACCCTCTTTAGCCAGACTGGCAAAAACAGAAAACGCTCCCGAGCCATAGAAAAGACTGAGCGCTTGGCAACTTAATAGAAGTTTTGATTTTTAGCCTGCGGGAGAGTTCGGCCGGACGAATGAGAGAATGTATCCATCTTGCCTGGAAACCGCAAAGCGCTGCAACGCCCGGTTCCGGCCTTATCGGCAAACCCAGCCGTTAAAAAACCGTGCTTCCCGGAATCAGAACCGGCGGCGAAACAAATCGTATACCGGCAAGGAATTTTAATCGGAACTTTTGCAGCTTGACCACAGCGCCACATTTGCAATACGCGCGCGCCGGGGCCGCCTCTTGCCAGCAGCCGAACTGTCTACTTCTTGCGGCGGAGGAAAGCCGGCACCGCGCCCCACTCTTCTTCCACTTCGGGCTTGGCTATGGGTGCTACTGGAGTTGGCTGCGCCAGCGGCTTGGAGATAGCGGCCATAACGCCGTTGGTCGCAACTTTTTTTTGAGTTTCGCTGGGCTTGGGGGCCAACCCGCTGAAGCCGGTGGCGATTACGGTAATCTTTAAATCGCCTTTCTTAAGTCGCTCATCGTGAACGGCGCCGAAAATAAGTTTGGCGTCTTTGTCGATCGACTCGGTAATCACCTTAGCCGCCTCATTGATCTCCCACATAGTCATATCCATACCTCCCGACACGTTAAACAAAACGCCTCTGGCTCCGTCAACGGAAATATCAAGTAGCGGAGAGTTGATGGCCAGGCGGGCCGCTTGTTGAGCCCTGTCCTCGCCCGAGGCTATACCTACGCCCATCAACGCCGACCCGGCGTTTTGCATAACCGCGCGGACATCGGCAAAGTCAACATTGATCAAACCGGGCAAGGTTATCAAATCCGAGATGCCTTGCACCGCTTGTCTCAAAACATCATCGCAAACTTGAAACGCCGAAAGAAGCGACGTGGTCTTATCAACCAAGTTTAAAAGGCGATCGTTGGGAATGGTGATCAGCGCATCAACCCGGTCGCGGAGTTTAATCCAACCTTCTTCGGCAATATGGGCGCGCTGGTTGCCCTCAAAAGAAAAAGGCTTGGTCACAACACCCACCGTTAAAGCCCCGGACTCTTTAGCCGCTTCAGCCACAATGGGCGCGGCTCCCGTCCCAGTCCCGCCGCCCATGCCGCAAGTCACAAAAACCATGTCGGCTCCTTTTATTGACTCCTGAATCTCATCGCGATTTTCTTCGGCCGCCTGCCGGCCAATCTCGGGGTTCATACCCGCTCCCAGTCCTTTAGTCAGGTTTTTGCCTATATGGATCTTGGCTTGAGCTTTGGCTTGATGCAGATCCTGCGCATCGCAGTTGACAGCAATAAAATCAACGCCGTGGATTTTTTTCTCGACCATGCGAGTCACCGCATGCGAGCCGGACCCTCCGACGCCCACAACTTTAATCCGGGCAAAAGTTTCGAGTTCAGGTTTTATATGAGGCACAAAAATTCACATTGGTCTTAAACTGTTTATAGGTCGCATCTCCTGCGATGCGAAAAGATCAAGCTTGATTGAGCGCCGTCTAACCGCCCAACTCTGCCGCTTATGAAGCTCCGCGGGCTTGCCCGTGGCGCGGAATCTTTGCCCCGCACCTTTTATACAAATTAGATGCAAGAAATGCGACCAGGGTAATTCAAATGTATACCCTTTATACTCACATGGCTTGTCAGGAGAAAAGGTGCGGGGCAAGCCGAAGATCATTCCCATCCACGGGCAAACCCATGGCTTTCTCTGCGCGGATAAAGAATACAGCGCCCCTCCCCCCTCCCCCCTAAAACTTGCTTGTTTCTTACCTTGGAGGTAGCAAAAAAGAGCGTTGGCGTAAACTTGATAAAAGGAAAAATTGTGTTAGAAAATAAAGCCCAAAGCCGTATAATCCCGCCTAAACCTTCAATTTACGCCGTGCCCCGGCTCCTAAAGTCGGGTCTAGGTCAAACCTTTATAGGAGCGCCGAGATAAATCCCCACACCTTCCCACGGGGTATTAAACCCCGTGGGAAGGATTTGAAGCCGCCCTTCATCCCCGCACCAAAAGTGTTGGCGTGGGGGTGAATTTACAAACGCCCGCAACTCACCATGCGGCCCCCGTATAGTCAGACCTATAAGTCCGGTGTGCGCTCACGGAACAAAAGAACGAAGAATGCGCTTTAACATTTCAACAAAACCGCCCAGGTTTTTGCTCCTATTGCCGAAAGTTATCCCTTGCTTGCGGCTCTGCCAAAGAACAAGCCCAACCGGTATAGCCAGGCGAGGAGGGATAACATCTTCAAGTTCGTCGATAGCCGTCGCTTTAGAAACTTCTACCGGCAGTTTAAGTTCGCGTCGGGCTAAATCCTGGATGCCAGGTATATCGGCAACGCCGCCGGTTAAAACCACCCCGCCCGGCAGAAGCCCCGCTCGCCCAACGCGGCGCAAAGCTTTGGTGGCCAGCTCAAATACGTCAGTTAAGCGCGCTGAAATGATATCAACTAAATCGCGCACCGCATATACCGAATCGTCGCCATGAACAAAGTCGGCAATTACTATATTCTCGCGCCGGTTAAGGCGTTCGGGGAAAGTGGCTTGGGCGTAACGAATTTTAATTTCTTCGGCCGCATCAACCGGCGTGCGGAAGCCAATGGCTATATCCGAAGTTATGTGGCTGCCGCCGATGGGGAAAGAACCCGCGTCGACAACCTTGCCTTCCTCGAAAACAATAAAGTCGGAGGTGCCGGCCCCCAGGTCCAGCAAAATTACCCCGAGCTCTTTTTGCTTTTTGGTCAGCAGTACCTCGGATGCAGCCAGCATGCTCGAAGTCCAATCCTCGATGTCAACCCCGGCAAGTTCACAGCATCGAACCAAGCTCTGCAGCACGGGCCTAGAGCCATCAATGACCAACGCCTCAACCTCAAGCTTCATGCCAACCATGCCCACCGGATCGGTTATGGCGTCTTGACCGTCAACCTTGAACTCTCTTGGTATAAAATGCACCACTTCGCGATTGGCATTTTTGGGGATAAGCCCCTCGGCGGCACGAATAACCCGCTGGACATCGTCCTCGGTTATCTCTCCGTCAGCCCGGGCTATGGCAATAGCTCCTCTTACCGGAAAAGAATTTATATGCGCTCCGTTAACCGCAACGTAAGCGTTCTTTACCGCAAGCCCGCTTGTGCGCGAAGCTTCGTGCAACGAAACTTTTAGCGCATGAGCGGCGGCTTCGACATCGGCGATAGCGCCCCTCCGGATTCCATCACTCGGACTAGAGCCGACTCCTAAAATACGTATCTTGTCGTTCTTCTCGCGCCGAACAACCACCGTGGTCACAGCTGTTGTCCCTATGTTTATGCCGCAAGCAACTCCGCGCAAAGATTCACCGCCAAGCGTTAACCTATTAGGATAAGCCCGGCTTTCCTATCGATCAACGCTTAAGCGCTCGAGTAGTTTCTTCTCTACATTTGAAAACTTTTTTGACGCCCCGGATGATTTTTCGTGATGCAAGCCCCAAAGATGCATTGCCCCGTGAGCAACCATGCGAGTTAAGTGACCCGCAAACGAAGTGCCTAAAACCCGCGCTTCCCTCCTTATTGTAACCGGAGTCAGGACTATCTCGCCGAACGTTCCGTATTCAAATGAAAGAACGTTGGCTGGTTTTGGCTTTTTTAGGAATCTGGCGTTTAAAACCTTGCTCTCTCCTCTGCCGACAAAAACAACGTTAACTGTGTAGTTTCGCGGCCATTCACCGGCTAACCCGGCCAACTCCTTAACCGCCCTTCTTGCCGTTTTGGCGATACTCTTCTCGGGCAAGCTCATCTTTGCCCTGTTGATAATATTAACCTTCATACGCTCGAAAACGCGCTAGCCTGCAACAAACCGATTATTGGGCCGCTTTCTTAACCGATCATCCTTTCTTTGATCAATTTGGCTACGCGCTCGCCCGAAGCCTGGCCTTTAAGCCGGGGCATAACCCAAGCCATGAGCTTGCCTAATTCTTTGGGCGAGCCAACCCCGAGCTCCTTGATTCCTTCGCCGATAATCCTAATTATTTCGCCGTCGGCCAGCTCCGCGGGCAGCAGTCGAAACAAAATTTGGCCTTCGGTCTTTTCCTTGACCGCGCTCTCCGCTCTCCCGCCCTGTTCGTAGGCCAAAGCGGCATCCTTTCTTTTTTTCAATTCGGAGCGGATCACCTGTGTTACCTCTTCCTCGGTTAGCGCCTCATCTTTACTATCGCCTGATTTACCTCTCTTTTCAATCTCCTTATTATGAATTGCCGACGAAAGCATTCTGAAAACCGAGAGCTTGAGACTGTCTTTCGAGCGCAGTGCGCGTTCCATTTCGGCCTTGATTTCCTCTTTAAGTGACATAAGCAAGAAATTAAACTATTGTTTGCGGCCAATAACCATCATCCCGTCCAAACTAATTCAGCTACCGCCTCTCAAAAAGTTTCAACTTGCCTAACTTCAGCAGGCGCTCTCGTTCTTTAAGAAGCTGAATGCGTTTTAACGCTCTCCCGCGTTGAGCGCGTTTGGTCGGCTTAGTCTCATAAAATCGGGCTCGCCTCGCGCGCAGTAAAATACCGGACTGCTGAACTCTCCTGGTAAAACGGCGCAGCATTGCGGCAGTTGTTTCGCGATCTTTGCGTTTAATGTAAACCATAATATAACCTTGCCCTGCTATGCGTTAGTTAGGATTTTTTGTGCTATAACCTCGAGCGTCTCACGCGGAGAATTGTCCACCAACGACTGTATAGGCCTGCCGCCATCGCCCGCAAACCTCGGCATAATATGAACGTGAAGGTGAGCTACTTCCTGACCCGCCGCCGGACCGTCGTTGATCCCAATCGAAAAACTTTCGGCATCCAAGGTCCGCTTAATTCTTGCCGTAATTTCCCGTACGGCCTCAAAAACCGGGCCTACAAAAGAATCTTCGAGATCGGTCAAAGTGCCGGCATGGATCTTGGGTATGACCAGCGTATGTCCGGGCGAGCGCGGCTTTACATCGAGAAAAGCCATCGCTTTTTCGTTTTCTAGAAGCGTGCCCGCGGGCTTAATCTCCCCTCTGGCTATTTTGCAAAAAATGCAATCGTTCATTTGGCTTCCTGCTTTCTTAGCTTCCGTCTTAAAGTATCGATAAATTTGCTCTGGGGGATGCTTTCCTGAATGCCGCCAGCCATCTCCCGGAGTATAACCATGCCGTCCAGAGCCTCTTTTTGGCCGAAAATCAAAGAGTATTGAGCACCCATACGATCAGCCATTTTTAGCTGCGACCTTATTGAATCGCGCCCCAACGACTCCGCCACGGTTATCCCCGCCCTGCGCAGCTCTTCCATTATGCGGAAACTTTTCCTTTTGGCAAGGTCGCCAAGCTGCACCAAAAAAACTTCCGGCTTGGGGCTCGAAGGCACCATGGTCTTCCGCGCTTTGATTAAGCCGACCAATCTCTCCAACCCCATTGCGCCGCCCACCGCCGGTGTCGGCCGCCCGCCAATCAATTCAATCAGCCCATCATAACGACCCCCGCCGACCACCGCCAGTTTTTTGGCGGCTTCGTACGGCTCGTCCTTAGCCTCGGCGGGATCGGCATTATCCTGCGGCCCCTCGGTCTTTACCGCCTCGCCGGTTGGTTCGATTTTCTTGGCAGTGTCATCAACGAAAAACTCAAAGACGGTCCGCGTGTAATAATCCAAACCGCGGACCAGATGAGGATTTAAAACATAGGGTATCTCGGCTTCCTCCAAAAATTCGAGGATGCTTTTAAAATGGCCGCGGCAAGCTTCGCACAGGCGATCTAAAATCTGCGGCGCCGATTTTTTGACGATCATGCATTTCTCTTGGGTGCAGTCAAGAAGCCTGAACGGATTTTCTTTGAAACGGTCTTTGCAATCCCGGCAAAGTCCGCGGATTTTTGAACGATAGTACTGGATCAGCTGGGAACGATAAGCCGGGCGGCAAGCCGGACAGCCCACGCTGTTTATCTCAATCAGCACGTCAGTAATGTCCCAATCTTTCAAAAAAGCATAGAAGCCCTGAATAACTTCGGCATCAGCCACCGCGCTATCTTCGCCAATCAGCTCGAGACCCCACTGATGCAGCTCGCGATATCGCCCGCGTTGCGGCGACTCATGGCGAAAGAAAGAACCTGCGTAATAAAGTTTTACCGGCTGGGGCCAAGAAGCCATGCCGTGCTCAATGTAAGCGCGGGCGACTGGCGGCGTACCCTCGGGGCGCAAAGTTAATTGATCGCCGCCTCGAGTTTTAAAACTGTACATTTGCTTTGAAACAATATCAGTGGTTTTTCCCGTGCCAACACAAAAAAGATCGGTATCTTCAAAGTGCGGAGTATCAATCCGGCTAAAGCCGTAAAAAGTAGAAACCGAGTAGATACTGTTGCGGACCTTTTCCCATAACAGCTGGTCCTCGGGTAAAATGTCATGAGTGCCCCGCGGACTCTGGAAAGATTTGGATTTTTCCTGCATTTTTGGCATAGCGCTTAACCAACTTTATTAAAACTAATTAGGCTAAGGGGTTTTTATGACGCCGAACTTCTGCGGAGGCAGAAGGCGTAACATTACCCGACCGGTTATATATTCCCCATCAAGCGTGCCCCAACTGCGTGAATCGGAACTGAACGGGCGGTTGTCTCCCAAAACAACGTATTCTTTCGGCCCCAGTATAAAGCGGGTGTTGCCCCTCGTTTCGAGATTATCCGGCAGATAAGATTCCGTAAGGCGCATGCCTTCAGGATGCCCGCTATTGGTTACAAAAACGCTGTTATCCTTAATCTCTACCGTCTCGCCCGGCAAACCGATAATCCTTTTAATAAAGTACTGACTTGGGTCGAAAGGATAGTGAAAGACTACAACCTCGCCTCTTTCTGGAGACCGAAAGTAGTAAGACAGCTCGTCAATAACCAAATACTCCCGCTCGTGGAAATTGGGTTCCATTGACGCCCCGCGGACTATAAACGGCTGGGCGACAAAGTAGCGAATGGGTAAAGCTATGGCCGCAGCTACGGCAACCAAACGCAAAAACTCCCAGACAACTCGGAATTTTGAATGGCGAGGAGTCGGGGGCGACAGTGAAATTTCGTCAGACATAGGGCGATTGTATCTTATTTTTGAGGCTTTGGCAAATCGGGGCTAAGAGTATATTATAGAGAAACTTAAAGAGTCATTAACCGCAACCTAAACTTATGTATCTAATGGCTGGCCTCGGCAATCCCGGGGAAAAATTCATAAACACCCGGCATAATATAGGGCGCGAAACCCTTTCTCTCGCCCGCCGCAAACTTAGTTGGGAGGATTTTCGCTCTGACCCCAAACTTCATTCGCTGGTCGCCGTAGGGAAAATCGGCAAAGAAAAACTGGTCTTTATACTGCCGGAGACATTTATGAATAAATCTGGCCTGGCCCTCGGTTCGGCCACGCGCTTTTTCAAAATCAAGCCGGAAAGAACAATCGTAATCCATGATGACGCCGATTTGCTTCTCGGTTCATGCAAACTGTCGTTCGGCAAAAATTCCGGCGGGCATAAAGGCGTTGAATCGGTCAAGCGCGCGCTCGGAACCAAAAAATTCTGGCGGATGCGCGTCGGCATCCAGAAAAAAAAGCGTGTGGCCGGAGAAGACCTCGTGCTGCAAAAATTCCGCAGCGACGAAGAAGCGTTGGTCAAAAAGGTCGCCAAAAAAAGTTTGCAGGCCATCGAAAGTATTGCCGCCGTTGGCCCCGAGCGGGCAATGAACGAATATAACGCCTAATCCAACAGCCCAAATCAAAGAACGTCATAAGGTCTATTGAACGATCGTTCAATGAACCTTATATATAAAAGCGGCGCATGATAAACATGTGAATGCCTGACGAAAAACATAAGTCGAACACCCTGCTTATCGCCGGCATCACCCCCTACTTTCTAGAGCGGGGTGCTTTGTGGTTTGAAGAAAATTTCGAATCGATCAAGAAAAAAGCGCGCGAAGATGAATGGTGGCGCAATCACACCATTTTCATCGAAGAACACGCCGAAATGCCGTATTCACCGTTTCTCCGCAAGCTCGCCGACATGGGCTACGCGAAAGTCAGCCGGGTGGGAAACCACGGCGAATTCGCGGCCCGGGGAGGAATAATTGACATTTTTCCGATAAACCGCGAGCAACCAACCCGCCTCGAGTTTTTTGGAAACAACGTCGAAACGATAACTCTTCTGCCTTTGGCCGAATCAGCCAAGGCGCCAAAAATTTTTCAGCCAAAATCTCCGGACGAGTATGAACATTTGTGGCTCGCTAACCTCAAAGAAGGCGATTATCTCGTCCACATTGATCACGGCATCGGCATCTTTCGCGGCTTCGCCGCGAAAGATGAAATCCTAAGCACTAAA
>CAYNAP010000027.1:0-1246 GCA_964395285.1 uncultured Candidatus Saccharibacteria bacterium | reverse complement strand
TCCCGCGCGACCAGGCCAAAAAAATTTCGCGCTACGTCGGTTTTGAAACGCCGACTGTTCACCGCCTCGGCGGGACGGTGTGGGAGAGCGCGAAAAGGAAAGCTCGGGAAGACGCGGTGAAACTCGCCAAGGAGCTCCTCGAACTCTTCCGGAAACGCGCCGGTTCCGCGCGCGAGCCCTATCAACGCTTCGCGGAAATAGAAAAGCACCTTGCGGAAACTTTTGATTTTGAAGAAACCGAAGATCAGGAAAAAGCCTTAGCCGAGATCCACGATGATCTCTCCGGGGAAAAGCCGATGGACCGGCTTCTCTTGGGCGACGTCAGTTTCGGCAAAACCGAAGTGGCTATAAGAGTCGCTGCCCGGGTCGCTTACTCCGGAAAACAGGTTGCCGTACTCGTGCCCACCACCATCCTCGCCGATCAGCACTATTCAACTTTCCGCGGACGACTTGGGGGCCTGCCGGTTGAAGTGGCCGCTTTGTCGCGCCTCGCGCCCAAAAAAGAAATCCGCGAAGCTGTTCAAAGAATCGGATCCGGTCAGGTTGATATCGTCATCGGCACTCATCGCCTCCTTTCCAAAGACATCGTCTGGAAAAATCTCGGCCTGGTGATAATCGACGAGGAGCAGCGCTTCGGCGTAAAGCATAAAGAAAAATTCAAGGAACTCCGCGCCTCAATTGACATCCTGTCCCTGTCGGCGACGCCAATACCCCGAACCTTGTCGCTCGCTTTATCCAAATTCCGCGATCTCTCGCTGATCCAGAATCCGCCGCACGGACGCTTGCCCATCCGAACTTTCGTTCTTCCTTTTTCCAAGAAAACCGTTGCCGAAGCTATTCTTGCCGAAGGAAAGCGAAAGGGCCAAATATTTTACCTCTGGAACCGCATTGAAAACATTGAGGCTGTGGGGCGGGAACTTCGCCGCCTTTCGCCAAAAAGCCGCATCGCCGTGCTCCACGGCCGCATGCGTGAGAACGCTATTGCAAGAGTGATGCACGATTTTCGCTCGGGCCAAATAGATATCCTTCTCGCCACCACCATCATTGAAAACGGGCTTGACCTGCCGAGTGTGAACACGCTCATCGTGGCCAACGCCTCGCGCCTGGGCCTGGCCCAGGCCTACCAAATACGCGGTCGCATCGGCCGCGGCGATAAACCGGCTTACGCTTATTTTCTTTATCCTGCGCGCTCCCTGCCTGCCGGCAGGCATGGGCTCACCGAAAAAGGCAAAATGCGCCTTCAAGC
>CAYNAP010000026.1:0-11120 GCA_964395285.1 uncultured Candidatus Saccharibacteria bacterium | reverse complement strand
CGGTTGTCATAAGCATAGCTTTCATTATCTACCTTACGGCTTGGTTTAAGGCCGAACGGGCGCAAGAAGTTTAAGCCCGCAGTTCAAGATTTAAAACGACTGTATCACCCATGCCTACTCCCAAGTTTCTGCGTTTGGCTTGGCGCATTCACGCCGCTTACTTTTATCTTTGGGCGGTTGTTTTCGAGTTTTTGCCTAAACCCCTGATAATTGGACTTTTCGGATTGGAACTGCCGAAAACGGCGGTGGGCTGGGTGGCCGCCGGCGTTTCGGCCGGCGGGCTGCTCACTATAGGTACTATGTTGTTTCTTGCCTCATTTCAGGTTCAATTGCCGCGCTTTGTCATTACTGCCGTTCTTGTCCAGACGACCTTCAATCTATACCATGATGTGGTTTGGTTCGCGCAGGGTCGTCACTTCTGGCTTACTCTGCTCGATACTGTGGTCATCGCCGGACTTTTCATGACTTACTTGATCGCCTGGCAAAAGACCAAGAGTGCTTTACAGTAAGCGATTTGCTCGGATTAAAGCTGATCCATCCCGCCCTTTTGGCAGAACCAAAAGGGCGGGGCTTCATTTTGCGACGCGTAATTAGTACACTTGGAAGTATAAACCGGGCGCATCCGGCTTACTAACTTTCTGCTATTCCGCGGCGCCGGGGGCTAATTTAAAAAATCTTGGTAGTAATTCATTGCATTCATTGCAATTCCGGAAATAGCTACGATCGTAGCTATTTCTGGATTTAAGTCGAAAGGTATTACAAGGCTATGAATTTGGACCAATTGCAAAAGCAGTTTCTCGAATATCTCGAAGTCGAAAAAAATCGCGCGTTAAAAACCATCGAAAACTATGATCGCTATTTAAAGCGTTTCCTTAAGCTTTCCGGCGCCCAAAAACCGGCCGACATCACTGATGATTTGATTAGAAATTATCGGCTGAAACTTAACCGCATCAAAGATCAGAACGACAAAGAGTTAAAAAGGCAAACCCAGTTTTACCATCTTATAGCCCTGCGGAGCTTCCTGAAATACTTGGCCAAGCGCGATATAAAATCACTCGCCCCTGAAAAGGTGGAACTTGGCAAAATGCCGGCGCGCTCCATTGAGTTTATGGAAACTGATGAGCTATCGCGGCTTCTCGATACTCCTAAGGGAGACTTATTAGAAAAGCTCCGCGACAAGGCCATTCTCGAGCTTCTTTTTTCAACCGGTCTTAGGGTGTCAGAACTCGTCGCGTTGAACCGCGACTCCATAGATTTTAAAAAAGACGAATTCTCGGTGCGCGGCAAGGGCGATAAGATCCGCGTGGTTTTCCTTTCGCCGACAGCCAAGCAGTCCGTCAAAAAATACTTGGATAAGCGGGGTGATGTTGACCAAGCTCTTTTTATCCGCTTAACAAAGCTTAAATCTACAATAGACAGCAACCTCCGCCTGACCGCGCGCTCGGTTGAGCGTTTGGTGAAAAAGTACGCCACCGCCGCTGGCATCACCAAAAAAGTTACACCGCATGGTTTACGCCACGCCTTTGCCACTGATCTCCTTGAAGGCGGCGCGGATTTGCGTTCGGTGCAGATGCTTTTGGGCCACGCCCAAATAACCACCACTCAAATCTACACCCACTTTACCGACAAAACTTTGGGCGAAATCCATAAAAAATTCCATGGCCGCCAAAGAAAATAACTGTAATCCCCTGCCCATCCAAGCCAAGCTTCTTTGTTGCAGCCAAAGGTGTAAAATGTAAAAAACAAAGGCAATGAATGTCAGATGCTGAAAAAGAACACCAAAATATATCAGTCCAAACGGCACATCATATTTACCATTCTTCTTGTGGCCGTGCCATTTTTATTCCTGCTTTTATTTTCGCAGGCTTATCAGCTGCCTACTGCCAAACTTTTTCTGGATGTTTTTACTTCGACCTACCGTCTTGCTGTCGCTTATATTATCGCCGCTATCTTGGGCTGGGCGCTTGCTGTGTCTTTCTACCGCGGACGTCGCGCCATAATCGCTTTGCCGGTTTTCGATGTTTTGCAAAGCTTCCCGACCTTTGCCCTTCTGCCGCTTGCCGTTTCCCTTTGGGGGCCAACCAACTCGGTGATAATTTTTTTCTTAGTCATCACCGTTATTTGGCCGATATTTTTCTCCATCATCAGCTCGCTTAAACTCATACGCCGCGACTGGGAAGAAGCCGCCGAGATCGCCGGCCTAAAGGGGGTCGATCGCGTGCGCCACTTTTTGTTCCCGGTAAGCATCACCGGCCTTATTACCGGCACGATTATCGGGCTTGGCGAGGGTTGGGAGGCGATGATTGCGACCGAGATTATCGTCAACATCAAAGATGGCTTGGGCAGCTTTTTTCAGTCCTTCGCCAAAAATCCTGCCGTGACCGCCTTTGGCGTATTGGGCTTTCTTATTTTGATTTTTGTGATTAACAAACTTATCTGGCTGCCCCTCCTCGAATGGAGTCATCATCAGATGGGCGAGTAACTGTTGCCTGACTATGACCAACTTGATCGAGCTAAAAAAAGTTACCAAGGTTTTCTACGACAACCCCAAAGAGCCGCTCACCGCGCTGAAGGACATAAGTTTGGATATACAAGAAGGCGAATTTTTTGTTCTGGTTGGCCCTTCGGGTTCGGGCAAGTCCACCGTTTTAAGAATATTGAGCGGTCTAGAGAAAGAGTTTGAAGGCGAAATGAAATGCGGCAGCGGCTTTACTAAAGCCGACGTGAGTTTTGTTTTTCAGCAATTCGCCCTCTTGCCTTGGTTGAGCGTTGCCGAGAATATAGGACTCGGCTTAGTCGCGCGGCACACGCCGGAACACGAAATTTCTCGTCTGGTCGCCAAAGAACTAAAAATATTGGGTCTTGAAAAATTTGCTCATTCCCGGCCCCACGACCTTTCTGGCGGAATGCGCCAGCGCGTCGGTGTCGCCCGCGCGCTCGCCACCCAGCCGAAGATCATTTTTATGGACGAGCCCTTTTCCGAATTAGACTCTTTCACCGCCGAGGAGTTAAGGAAAGAAATTTTAAAAATATGGCAGGAGCGCAGACTGACCATAGTTATGGTCACTCACATCGTTGAAGACGCAATAGAGTTGGCCGACCGGATTGGCGTTTTGACCCAAAGGCCCGGGCGCGTTGAGAAGATAGTTAATAACCGCCTCACTCGCCCGCGCGAAAAACGTTCCGAAGAATTCTATCGCCTCGAGGATCAGTTGTATAAACTCATCAAACCCTAAGCTCTAGTCGTTTTTTAAAGTCCAGTATTCTTGAAATAGTGCGAACCGTTTTCGCCGCCTACGGCGGCGAGGAGAGCCCCCCGCGAAAAATCCGAAAGGCGGCGGCCTGCCCCGTAGCTCCGCCGAAGGCGGATGGTACCGGGGAGCCGCAGCGCTGACAATTTCCCGCCTTCACTAAAGTTATGGCGGACAAGCAAGTTTTTCTTTGGCGGCAAATTCAAAATTATGAAATCAAACACCAACTTCCAAAACTTCTTTACTCCAGTACGACTTAAAATATGCCCTCATTTCATTTTGGATTTCCAAGAATCTCGGCTCGCAACTAAACTGATAACAGCTTACTGTATGGACAGCAGCATCAACAAGTTCAGGGGGGCCAGCGGGGCGAATTTTGACCACAATAGAATAAGTGGAGCCATCTTCGGGATCACTCGATCTTTTTGGTTTATCCTTCATAGAGAAAAAATTATTTTCCCGTACAAGTTCCCTAAATTTATTCATTTGACGAGCACTAGTAACTGTATCCACTTCATAGATTCCTTGTTTCTCTGCTTGTCCATCTTTTTTTTCAGAGTAAAGCGCGGAGCCATCTTGATAAATCGCAAGTTTCGCTGTCGAGAATGGCGCCTTAACCTCAAGAGTAATTTCGAGAACTTTTTCCTCCTCGGATGGATTTTGTACGGCTGGTTGATTAGAAGTAGACGGCGGGAGGTTATTGTTAATTGGAGAAATCGGTTTTTGATTTTTTACCAAAATAAAATATCCAATCGCACCAATAGCAAGAATTGTGAAGATAAAAACAATTATTTTTTTCTGATTCATATGATTAAAAATTTTTCCGTTCCTCAAATTCAAAATATGGTTCTCGCCCAAATTTTGGGCGAGGTTCGCTCCATATCGTTGAGCGGCGAGCCAACCCCGAAAAATTTCTTTCAGAAATTTAACAGGGCAAGTGTTTTTCTCCGGGCCTGCCCCGTAGTGAACGCAAAGCGTTTTACTACTAGGGTTCTTTTGCGGTTTTGACGCTGGGGGTCAAAACGCATCCGGTGTGAGATTAGTATGTTTTGCAATTCGAGCAAGCATTCGGGAACCGATTTCTTCCCGATCGTGAAAAGCAAAGGTGAAATTAGGATAACCCACTTTCCATAGAATTCGATGCGATCCTTTTTGCCTTTTGATCTGCCAGCCGAGGTTCAGCAACGCCTTAAGAACTTCCTGCGCTTTAACGGTGCTCCATTGCATGTTCCAACAAGCGAGAGACAGCTGCAGACGTGCTTCCTTGTTCTATATTGTCTGCAAGTGTTCGCAGAGCAATAGCATATGCTTTTCGCATTGCTTTTTCTTTAGTATTTCCATAAGCCATAGCGCCGGGAATTTTTGGAACTTCGGCAATCCACCGCCCATCTTCTTCACGATCCAGTTCAATACTAAATGGGTATAACTTTTTATTTTCTGTTTTTTTCATTGCAAGGATACTATAGCATACCTATGCCAAACCACAATAGGCGAGGCGGCTTCCTCCGGCTTGCGCTTTTCTGAAGTGTCCCCCCATCAGGAGTCGAACCTGAAACCTTCTCGTTAAGAGCGAGCTGCTCGTCCCAGGGATTAGATGAATTTTTTGCACCCAGCAGGATTCGAACCTACAACCGTCTGCTTAAGAGGCAGCTGCTCTACCGTTGAGCTATGGGTGCAAAAAATTCATAATCCCGCTAGAAAGCAAGAATTCTTGCTTTCTAGCCCAGTTGAGCTATGGGGGGCTAAGTTAGCCGCGCCGTTATTTTACCAAAAATCCCTAGAATTTCCAGAGCGATTGCAACTTTCGAGAGTCAAGGTATGCTGTGATTGTAGCCATGAGCCATAAACCCAAATCAATTCTCAATCCCAAAAAACGCTACCTGCAGGTAGCGTTGAATAGCACGCTCGCCGAGGCGCATAGGATTATAGAGCAACTGCCGATAAGCGACCGGATTATCGTTGAGGCCGGAACGCCGCTGATCAAGCGCTACGGCGAAGAAGGTATAAGAAAAATACACGCTTGGTACCAAAACCACGTTTCGTCGGCAGCGCTCAAGGACGAGAACGGCACATTCAGACCTTACGTCGTTGCCGACCTTAAGGCCATGGATCGCGGCGAAACCGAAGTGGAAATTGCGAGAAGAGGCGGGGCGAGTGCGGCCATTGCCCTCGGCACGGCGCCGACGGAAACGCTCAATTCCTTTATCGAAACCTGCGAGGCTAGGGGCCTCGACGCAATGATTGACATGATGAACGTGGAGTTCCCGCTCTCGGTTCTGCGCGCCCTGAAAAAAGTGCCGCCGGTGGTCATTCTTCACCGCGGCGTTGACGAGGAAAAATTTAACAAAGAAAAACAGATCCCCCTACACGAAATACGCCGCATCAAGGGTAACTACAATATTATGATCTCTATAGCCGGCGGCGACACCATCCGCGAAGTTCAGCGTTCTATTTTCAACGACGCCGATATCGTCATCATTTGGAAGTCGGTCTACCACAGCACCGATCAGACGGTTAATCTAATTGAGGCCTTTTTGAAGGAAATTAAATAACCGCCTCGGCCGTAGGCCGCGGCGGTTATCGCTGTCAATTTCAATCAAGCTACTTTGACTTTTCCTTGAAAAACTGCGAAAGCGATTTAACGCCCTCTATAAACTCAATCGGCAAGGCGAAGATAACTGTTTTTGAAGGGTCTGGGTTTATTTTCTCAATGGTTGAAAGCGTGCGCAACGACAATCCGCCCGGAACCGAAGTCAAACGTTCAGCCGCTTGGGCCAGTCGTTCGGCCGCGGCGTACTCCCCCTCGGCCTTGATGATGACTGACCGTCTTTCGCGCTCCGACTCGGCCTGTTTGGCCATCACCCTTTTCATGTCTGCCGGCAATTCAATGTCTTGGATTTTAATATCGGTTACGTTGACACCCCACGCTTTGGTTGCGGCATCAACGATTTTCTTGATCTCCTCGGCGATTTTTTCCCGCTCGGCTAAAACAGCATCGAGTTCAATTCCGCCGATCACGTCGCGAAGCGCTCCTTGGGCATACTCCTTCACTGCCCGCGAAAAACTCTCAATTTCAAGCACCGCTTGCTCGGCGTTATCTACGCGGAAATAGACCACGGCGTTGATACCCACCGGTACGTTGTCTTTGGTGATGGCTTCCTGTTGGGGTATGGTCGCGGTTACGATGCGTAGATCCACTCTTATCAGCCGCTGAATACCCGGGAATATCCAGTTAAGACCGGGCTGTCTCGTCCCGCTATATTTGCCGAGGGTAAGAATCACTCCTCGCTCAAATTGGTCTATAACCCTCAATCCGCCGATCAGTAAAATAAAAGCGATTACTCCAAGGAAAATATAAATAATGGTAACCGCGCTCGCCAAACCGGAGCTGTAAAGAGTAAAAGCGCCTGCCGCCAGAAATATCAAAAAAGTCAGCCACGAGCCTATCGGATTAGAAGATTTGTTTTCCATATGTTTTAGTATAGCATGGGCCAGAGCGTGCATCCACTTTACGCTTAGCTACCTCCAGTTTAGCGCAGTAATTACCGGAGGCAAATGCTGGAGCCAGAATTCTATCTGCTCCGGCGGTAAGCCTACAAGATGCGATGGGCGAGGAGAGACTCGAACTCTCAAGGTCTTGCAACCAGTTGGTTTTACCTGTCCGCCGAAATGCCGAGGGTGGGAGTCGAACCCACACGAGCTTTCGCTCTGGGGATTTTAAGTCCCCTGTGTCTGCCAGTTTCACCACCTCGGCGTGCAGGCGGGAGCCAACCGCGTATGCCGATTCCGCCACTCGCCCCGTTAGATAACTTTTAAAGTGTTTTTTCTGTCAAAATTTGTACAGTACACTTAAAAATTTACTGCGCGCTACACCCCAATTATCTAACGGGGCGAGCCTCTCAAAAAGCTCTTACAGTATATTGATTTCTCCATTGTGGTAAAGATACAGCTGGCAGGGTTTGTGCAAAGCGAGATTTTCTCTTCAGACCTAACGAGTGATTGGGATAATACATAAACCTTAAAAGTTTGTGAGTATCGTATGTTCCGTAGCCCAACTTCAGAGAGGAACCTGCGTTATAAACACCCAACTGCTTTCGGGGTAGTCCGATTTCCTTATTAAGGATGCGCATCAAGGTATCCAAAAACCCCCTACTTCCTGAGGTAAAATTGCTTCTCAACTCCCTTCGCGCCTTATGATTTTTAGTTGAAATGTACTCTACATTAAAGACGCTGCCATCACCATCAAAATAGCCACGTATAAAATCAGACAAATATCGCGGTGGTACATCGGGAAATTTTACCGTTCGGCTCTTTCGGCGAAAACAACCAAGGCCCAGCAAGCTTATGTAGATATATTTTGAGAAGATAACTATATTCCAAGTCTTATCATCCTTTCTTTGCCAAATTGGATGTGTTGACGAAAGTACTTTTCGTATATTGTATATAGAATCTTTATCACGAGAAACAAATACGATTCTGTAGGACTTTTCGTGCCGCATGTATCCGTCTGCGAACCAAAAGCCAAGTATATACGCCATCTTTGGCGACCAAGTGTCAAAAAACTCCTCGTCTATTCTATATTTAGTGAGACCAATAATTTTTCTCATGATAACGTACCCAAGGTGCTGGCGGGATTTGCACCCGCGAATAGCGGTTTTGCAGACCGCCGTGTTAGCTGCTTCACCACAGCACCAGTTTTTGCGCGGGCCGACGGCTGTAAAACAAAAGTATCACAAAATTTACTTAAACTCAAACTCTGTTTTCATCTTCAGCCAACAACTTTTCCACCCTCTCTCGTTTTTTCTCCTCTTCGTCAACGGCAAAAGTTATCCGCGGCACCGGGCGCATGCGCAATTTGCGATTTAGCTTGCCTTGGATGAATCCCGCGGCTTTTGAAAGCTGATCAAGAATTTCTTTTTCACTGCTCTCACTGCCGCCAAGAATAGAAACGAAAACATCGGCGTACTGCAGATCCTCGGATGTTTCAACTCGGGTAACTGTTACCAAAACCCCCGCCGGGAACTGCATCTCGCGGAGAACTATGTCCGCAATCACCTCGCGCGTTAAAACGTTTATCTTTTCTATGCGTCGCGGATTAGCCACAAGTTCTATAATTTACATTCTCTTAGAGAGCGCTGCGGCTGCTCGCCCCGCTTCCCGCCAAGTTTCGCCGTCGAGGCGAGCGCGGGCGAAGCGGGAACTTTGGCGAAGCGGGGAAGGCCGCGGATCTCTATAACTGGGGTATCAGCTTTTCTTCTGTAAATACATCAAGGAAGTCGCCAACCGCGATCGAAATGTTAACTTCGGACAGTAATCCAAATTCTTGGCCTTCGGCAACTTCTCCGGCCTCGCGTTTTTGCGATTGCAAACTCAATATCCGCCCCGCCCCTATTTTCATGTTATTGCGGATGACGTCAAAGCGTCCTCCTTGCTGTATTTTGCCTTTCTCCACTCGACCGCCCACTATCTGCTTGTTTTTTTCCTCCTTGAACAGCGCCAGTATCTTTGCTTGCCCCACATCAACTCTTTTCATTTCTGTTGGCGCCATTTCAAGCATTGTGCTTTTAATCTCGTCAATCAAATCATAAATTACTTCACGGCTGATGATTTTAACTTTGTTGCGGTCAGCCAGTTCCTTGATGGCTGGCGGAGTTTTTACCTTAAACCCGACAATAAAAGTACTGTTGGATGACGCGGCCGTTTTTACATCAGATTCGTTTACGTCCCCGACTTCGCTTTTCAGTATGCGGTTTGAAAGTTCGGGCGAATATATTTCGGTAATCACTTTTTCCAAAGCTTCCTTCGAGCCCAGCACATCGGTTTTCAGAATAATGTTGACTACCGTTTTTGCTTCTTCTGCTGTTGGCGCTTTGCCTGCCTCGGGCATCGCTATGTTAAGAGCTTTATGCTTTTCGGCCTCGTCCTTCGTTTTGAAAACTTGGAACTTTTCGCCGAGTTCCGGCGCTTTCTGAAATCCGGTTACTTTGATGGGCTCTGACGCTCCGGCTGACTCAATGGGTTGCCCGAGGAAGTTTTCAAAAATTCTTACCGGGGCAATCTGATTGCCTGCAGCGATAAAGTCGCCCTTGGTCACGGTGCCGTTTTCAATTAACAGCGTTGCCGCAGCTCCTCGGCGCGGGTCAAGATGCGACTCGATTACCACTCCTTCCCCGTTTTGGCCGGGATCGCTTTTAAGCTCTTCAAGCTCGGCCAGCAACAGTATGGTTTCAAGCAGATTATCAACGCCTTCTCCGGTTTTCGCCGAAACCTCTGCGACCGGCACGCTGCCGCCGTAGCCCTCAACCAGCACCGATTTATCGGCAAGATCCTTCTTGACGCGACTCGGATCGGCATTGTTACGGTCCATTTTATTTATGGCCACGACAAACGGTATTTTACTTTCGCTGATTATGCGCATAGCTTCCTCGGTTTGAGGTTTAACGCTTTCATCAGCCGCGACCACAAGTACGGCCACGTCCGCCACGTGAGTGCCTCTCAAGCGCATCGAGGAAAACGCTTCATGCCCGGGAGTGTCAATAAAAGTAATTTTTTTCCCGCGGTGTTCGATTTGATAGGCACCCATGGCTTGGGTTATTCCCCCGGCTTCTTTTTCGGCAACCTTAGATTTCCTTATGTAATCGAGCAGCGTCGTCTTGCCATGATCAATATGGCCCATAACTACGACAATGGGAGGTCTGCTTTCCAACTTCTTCTCTATTATGTTTCCGGCTTTCGTTTCCATTTAGTAAATCTTAATTCAAAATTCAAAATGTAAAATTCAGGAAGCTCGCTTCGCGGATATTTTTAATTTTTGAATTGCCTGCCCCGCTAAATTGCGAAGCAATTTGTTCGGGGTCATTTTGATTTTTGCCTTTTGATTTTTGCATTTTATCTCATCGCTTGCCCCAGCACTTCTTTTTCTTCTTCTGACAACGGATTCTTGGCAACTCCATTGCTGACCTCCTTGGCGTAAGTCCTCACCCCTTCGCGAGTGTAGAGGCTCGAGATTATAACGCCGTTATTGTCCCAGTCGAGCAGGGCCACGGCAAAACTCTGGTCCCCGCCCGTGTCTTCAAACGGGTTGAAGCGTAAAAACCCGACTTTCTGTACCGACACCCTCGCGATTCTTTCAAGCAGTTTTACGCGCGGCTCCAACGCTCCCATTTCTTCTTCCACTTTCAGCAGTCGTTCGACCGCTTCCCTTACCAGATCATCGCTTCCCGGCGCCCGCCGCCCGAATACCCGCTTCCACTTTTTCCGTAGATCAAATACCAGCCAGTACAAAACAAAAGTAATCAGCGAGAAAATAACTGTGATCGAGATGAAAGGGTAGCTAGTGATATAACTCATAAATTTTCTTGGATGCGGTAGAAGATTTCTATAAAAACGGCGAGGAGAAAGATTCAAATCTTGCGATACCCTTGCGAGTACAACGGTTTTTCTCGATCCCGTAAGAAAGCGGAGGCGAGAGGATTTGAACCTCTGAGGGGATTGCTCCCCAACTGGTTTTTCTTAACCCCGCACTAAATTTTGGCCTCGTTACGGCGGGAGGAGGATTCGAACCTCCGATACCCTTGCGGGTATAACGGTTTTCGAGACCGCCCCATTCAACCGCTCTGGCATCCCGCCGCTCTTCTGCGAGACGAGACTTCCTTATTAAACCGCTCTCGCGCCTCACCTCCAAGCACAACGCCAAGAATATCATTTTTTTCTGATTTTGGCAATCAAAAAACCAGCGTATTACTTTGGCTGAACAAACCTCGATTATTAGTCTAACCTATCACTATTGCATCAAATGGACGGTGCAGGATTTGAACCTGCGACCCCTGCTGTGTAAAAGCAGTGCTCTGCCGCTGAGCTAACCGTCCG
>CAYNAP010000025.1:4889-11782 GCA_964395285.1 uncultured Candidatus Saccharibacteria bacterium | reverse complement strand
GGTACGCCCCCACTCCGAGTCGAACGGAGATCGATCCCTTAGGACGGGACTATTCTATCCATTGAACTATGGGGGCTTTGCGTCAATTATGTTAGCACAAAAACCCTCTTCCGTCATCTCGGTTTTTGATGTATTGTAACCATAAGTCCGGTACTTATAAACTTATCAACTTAAAAACTTATTAACTGACCAATGACCCACGAACAGCAAATCATATCCGTAGTCCAAAAAACCCTGCCGGCGGTGGTATCAATTGTGGTCGGCAAGGATCTTAAAGCGCTCGAGGCCGAAGGGTTCCCGTTCTTCGGCGAGCTTCCTTTGACCAACGAGACCGAAGAAGAAATAGTTGACCGCCTGCCAAAAACCGATTCGGGCAAAATACGCGCCGGCGGCGGATCGGGCTTTATCGTTGATCCAGATGGCTTTATTCTGACCAACAAGCACGTAGTGTCCGACCCGCATGCCGAATACACCGTGTTCACCCCCGACGAGGAAAAATACATCGCCAAAGTTATGGCCCGCGATCCGATAAACGACGTGGCTATTTTGAAAATTAACGCGTCGCGCCTGCCGATCATTAATCTCGGCGATTCCAATAGAATTCTTCTGGGGCAAAGCGTCGTGGCTATCGGCAACGCTTTGGGCGAGTTCAAGAACACCGTATCAACCGGCATTGTTTCCGGTCTTTCGCGCTTTATCACCGCGATGACCGACATGGAAGGCCACGCCGAACGGTTAAGGGGCCTCATTCAAACCGATGCGGCGATAAATCCCGGCAACTCCGGCGGCCCGTTGGTGAACTTAAACTCCGAGGTCATCGGCATTAACTCGGCCATTGTCTTCGGCGCGCAGAATATCGGTTTTGCCATACCGGTCAACAAAGCCAAAAAAGATCTGGAGGATGTCCAAAAATACGGGCTTATAAAAAAACCGTTTCTTGGCGTTCGCTACATTTTACTTTCCAAAGATTTGGTGAAAAAACTCAATGCTCCGGTGGACTACGGCGCCTTGGTTATGGCCGAGGGCGGCGGAGGGCATGCGGTAGTCAAGGGCAGTGCCGCGGATAAAGCCGGCCTAGTCGATCGCGACATAATCCTTGAGATAAACGGCGCGGTCATAAACGAAAAAAATTCCCTCGAGGATATTCTCGAAAAATGCTCCATCGGCGAGAAGCTCCGGCTTAAAGTCCTGCGCGGCACGAAAGAGAAAAAGTTCGATCTTGCCCTCGGCGAGCGGCACGAGGTTAGATAATCGGATAAGGCGATAAAGTTTCTTGAGGTCATTTGAAAACTAAATCGCATTATTACTGTTCGAGCTTGTCCTAAACCCGTCCGCGGGTCGGACTAGGGTCCTAGACCCGTCAGTCGGACTAGGGTCGAGAACAATAGCGACGTAACTATGCGGCACTTCTCGACCCGGCTCGAAGAATAAAATAATTTTTGACAGTTTTAAGATGACTTCCTATTATCTGGAAGCCATCTCAAAATTCAATTACAACGTTAGTTCCTAAACCCGTCCGCGGGTCGGACTAGGGTCGACACGGCTCACCACAGGTATTGTTCGAGCCAGTTTATCTCGAGCTTGCCCCGTTAGAAAACTCTTCGGCAGATAGAATTTAACTGTTGGAAACGGATTTCCACCTGGGCATTCCCGTAGATCATCTTCCCTGCGTTTTCTAACGGGGCTTGTCGAGAGAAGAACATTACTTGCGTATCTATACGGTACTTCTCGACTTCGCTCGAAGAGTAAGAAGGTTTTTGGTAATTTTTAGATGACTTCCAGCTGTCCTGGGTAGGCGAATCCAATCCCCGGCTCGATAAATGATAAAAAAAGCGGTGGCCTGCGGGCCGCCGTTTTTCCGCACAATGTGGAACTGTCTAACACCCTATCGTCGAAAATGGCGTCCTCGGTGTTGTCGTCCGATTACGTTTCTCCACGAATCTGGAGTTCCTCTATCGCCAGAGCAGATGGCAAAGGTCGCAGCCGCAGCGTGGAAGAAACTATACCAAGTGATTATCGGGAACCACACCGAGTAGATGGCGATATAGAATGGGCTAAAGCTGCTCAAGTTAGAAAAGATATGCCCCATCCAATACATTCCGACGGGTACGAAGAGTACGAAACTTGCCATTTTGAGTATATTCAGCCAAGCCGCCAAATTATTCCAGAAGAAAAGTACGAGAAAATAGGCGGTAATCAGGGCATGGACGGCTATAACCAAGAGAGTGTTCATCGCCGCCTCCTGTAAACAAACGCCGCCAATCGCCACTAGCCACTATCAAATAAACTAACCCTAAAAATAAGTTTCAGCAACTGCGGTAAAATTTTAACTTTTGGAAGTCCCGCTTCCGGCAATCTCTCGGAAGTGGGACTTCCGATATTTAGCACGGGTTTCCCCTTGGGCAATTCGACGTTGCGGGCTTAAAGCGACTCGATGCAGCCGCCGAAAGTAAACGCGAAAAGCTGTAGGCCGGGTTTCTCGACGGCGATTTTTATCTCGCCGGTGGCGTGAAGTTTGGAGTCAAACAAACGATACATGCGGGGCGCACTGAAGACAACTGTTGTTTCGCCGTTCTCGAGCTTAACATCTTCTCCGGCATACTCCTTGGATATAGCCTCGCCGTTAAAATAAATCTTGGCCGGTATTTCATCGCCGTCGCGCGATTGGGCGACGACATTCACTTCGGCCGCTTCGAAATTTAAAGATATGCAATCGGAAAAGTCGGGGGATTCGCTGGCGTGTTCGGCGTATTGGCTGGCCACCAGCCACTGGCCCTTCAAATAGGCGCGGTTGACTTTGTGCGGCGTGGAGTCGCTATAGAGAAAAGATTCGCCATCGTGGATATCCTCGGCGTTGCCGTAAGACCCGCGCTCGTAACCGAGATAATATTCCGGAGTGGTCGGATGGCAAACCATATTGCGGCCGCCGCTTTCTTTTTCCAAATCCGGGGGTTTAAAACCGCGGTCGATACCGGAGAGAACCTCTTGAATTTTCTTCTCGGTTTCCTGGTAGCCTCCCTCGCCAACATGGTCGTAGACTATGCGCCCTTCGGCATCAATCAGAAACTTTCGCGGCCACCAGTGATTATCGTAAAGATTCCAAACTTTATAGTCGGGGTCGAGCGCCACCGGATAATTAATCTTGAAACCGTTTACGGCGCGTTCAACGTTGTTATAGTTTTTTTCGAAATCAAATTCCGGCGTGTGCACGCCGACTATTACTAATCCGCTCGGCGAGTATTTTTTGTGCCAGGCGTTGAGAAAGGGCAGGGTGCGAATGCAATTGACGCAGGAGTAAGTCCAGAAGTCAATCAGCACCGCTTTGCCCCTTAACTCGGCAATGGTGAGCGGTTCGGAATTTATCCATTTTAAGTTCTGTGGAAATTCCGGTGCGTACATGGTTTAGCCATTAACTGCATTTAGGCGATCTGGCTAGCCCACTATAGCTGATGAAAAGTAAGGAAGCAAACCCCGTATATCCGCTGGCCTCGCCAAGGCGAAGCCGAGGGCAGGCTGGACAAACGATAAAAACCCCCGCGCTTTTCTGGGAGAAAGTAGAACTTTGTGCCAAACAACTAAACAGCAAGACTGGCCACGCGTAGCCAGCCCCGCTTATAAAAACTCACTGCGGTTATTGATGTTCCCCCTCGCCCTGTAATGCTTGCTTTACCTTGGCCACAATCTCGGGCAACTGGACATTGGCCTTGATCAGGTAGGCCTTGACTCCCAGTTTCTGGGCCTCGCTTACGTAACCCGACTCCTCCAGGTTGGAAAGCACTACCGTCGGCACGTTACCGCCCGGCAAAGCGCGGATTTCCCGCAAGGCCTCAATGCCGTTCTTTTTAGGCAGCAGAATATCAAATATCATCGCATCGGGCTGCGATTCTTTGAACTTGACTATCGCCGCTTCGCCATCCGGAGCCGATATGACCTCGTAGCCGGTCTTTATCAACTCTTGGGAAAGAAGCGTGCTCATAAAAGGGTCGTCCTCAACCAGCAGGACTTTCGGCTTTTTGTCTTCCATTGTCTGGAGTATAACATATAACCGGTTCGTTCTTCATAGCTACTGGGGAAAACTGACCGGGCCGAGCAGTGTTTTTGACTCCTGCCAAAACCCCATCAATTAAGGGGTTTTTAGCAGGCGCGAGGTGCTATATAATAAATGCGAGATCTGTCAGGCATACTCGGCAGAATCTTTATCCCACCCCCATGCTATTTTCAAAAGACATCACTAGACCGTGGCTAAGAAGCGAAAGCCCGGGAAAGAAAAAGAGACGGGCCGAGATTATATTGCGGCGTCTCAAAAAGAAATATCCCGTGGCCAGAATTGCTCTTAGGTATGGGAATAAAATCCAACTGCTTTGCGCGGTGATTATGTCGGCGCAAGCCACCGATAAAAAAGTCAATGAGGTTACGGCACAGCTCTTCAAGAAATACAAAACCGTTGGCGATTTTGCCGCCGCCGACCCTCTAAAGTTCGCCGAGGAAATTCGCGAAATAGGGTTTTATCGCGCCAAGGCCCTCGCCGTTGTAACTTCGGCGCGCATAGTCCGCGACCAATTCGGCGGCAAGCTTCCGCGGACGATGAAAGAAATGCTTTTGCTTCGCGGTGTCGCGCGAAAAACGGCCAACGTCGTTCTCGGCAACGCTTACGGCGTGGTTGAAGGCATTGCTGTTGATACCCACGTGCGGCGGCTTTCACAGCGCCTTGGATTTTCAGCCCACGACGATCCGGTGAAAATTGAACAGGACCTGATGCGGTTGTTCGCAAAAAAAGATTGGTTCAAACTGACTTATGTTTTGATTGATCACGGCCGCGCCATTTGTACTGCGCGCGGCCGCAAATGTTCAATCTGTCCGCTAAAGAATATTTGCCCGGCATCGTTGGTATAAGCGGGAGAGTAAAAAGGAAAACGGTTGACGATGGATTAAATTATCGCTAACATAAACAATGAAAGTTACTTTCAGCAGCCATGCTCTTTTGCAGATCACCGCAAGAAACATCAGCAAAGCCGAGGTTGAACGCACTATAATCAAACCACAAAAGATCGTCCAGCAAACATCTATGCGCTACCGGGCAGTCAGGGCTATTAAATCAAAAAAGAAACGATATTTGATGGTAGTGATATATGATAGTATCGATCTCGGTGGAAACAAGGAGGTAGTTACATCTTTTTTAACGACAAAGTTTAAAAAATATTTATGAGATTGCATTACGACAAGAGCAAAGATGCCTTTTATATAAGGTTTTCAGAAGTTCCCTACGCCGAAAGCGATGAACCGGAAGAAGGAATAATTTTTGATTACGACAAAAGAGGGAAAATAATCGGCATCGAGATTCTCGACGCTTCGAAAAAACTGACTTCGTCCTTCCGCTCATCGCTCCTGCGGCGAGAAATCTCTGTCGGCCGCTGACCACGGCCGCGCCATTTGTGCTGCGCGCGGCCGCAAATGCTCGCTCTGCCCGCTGAAAGACATTTGCCCGGCGGCGTTGGGATAACGGTAGAAGTATAAAAAACCAGACATCTGTTTAGTGATGTCTGCTTTGCCCGACCGATTTAATGGCCCTGATCACCGCAACAGTCATCCAACCTAGGCCGCTAACAGTGTTCGCCAGATATACCATGAGCTGATCGCCGTTTAAGGGGTACCTCAAGTAGGCCCACGACTGCATCGCCACAAGAAGCGTCAGCCAAGCGCCAGCCGTGGAAACCAATGTCCAGGTAATAAACCTGCCTTCCGAATCATCAGATATAATCCATCTGGAAAACAAATTTGCAATGATAATAGGAACTATTAGCAATTCCGACATCTTCCTCGACCTCCTTTCTGTATTATATATTGCTCTGCCCATTTTAACAGTTACGCCGCTTCACTTCAAACTTGAGCGCCGCGGTTGAATTGCCGGCGCCTGTTGAACGTTAAAAAGCCGGCAGCAATTTTGCCGCCGGTCGTTTGAAAGTAACTTAAATCTTCAAGTACCGCCTTATGGCGATTAAGCTCGAGCTTACGCCGAGTACTATCGCCACCACAAAGAGAATTACGAAAAATTCCAAAAAGTTTTGAAAAAAATATTCATATATATTCACATTGGTAAGAAAAGAAATCCTTGGCGAAGCGAATCTGATTAGCGGCCAGAAGGCGAGGGCGGTCAATATGGCGGCGATTGTCCCTTGAATAAGCCCCTCGATCATAAAAGGGCCTCGAACGTACCAATTGGTGGCTCCGACCAGCTTCATTATGTTTATCTCCTCGCGGGCGGTGTAAATAGCCAGACGCACGGTGTTAAACGCAACCAGTACGGCAATAAAAGCCAGTATCAATACCGCGGTAACGCCGGTTGCCCGGACGCCATTGATGACTTCGGTTAGCCGGTCAATCACTTTCTGGTTTTCAAAGTAGTTGACCTTCTCGACGCTTGCATAGTTTTTATCTTGGATAAACTTGGCGACTTTAGGCAAGTCGGGGGTGTTATACGCTTTGATGTTTAAAGCCGCCGAAAGCGGGTTCTCGTCCCCGAATTCTTCAAGCGATGTCAATAAAGTCGGATCGTCTTTATGCTTTTCTTTGAAAGCGACGAGCGCCTCATCCGCCGAGATATAGTCAACTTGCTCGACCTCGCCCAGCGCCTCTATCTCTTTTCTAACTTGGGATATCGTTGTTTCCGGCGTGTCTTTTTGGAAATAAATTGAAATGTCGATCTTATTTTCGAGATCGGTCAGCACGGTGTTCGCCACAACGCTCATCAGTATGAGGCCGCCAATAACAAAAAGGGTCAGCATCATTACCAATATCGTCGCGGTTGATAGCCAGCCGTTGCGCCGGAACGAAACCCACGCTTGAAATATAACTCTTTTGAAAGTTACTCCCGCAGTCATATTAGCAACTTTTGA
>CAYNAP010000025.1:0-4789 GCA_964395285.1 uncultured Candidatus Saccharibacteria bacterium | reverse complement strand
TTTTTCCGCCGGAGGCGGATCCGCCTTTGGCGGAGACTTTTTGGCCTTCATAGTATGTATTTCCCTTTCTCCTCATCCCGTATAATCTCGCCGTTTTCCATCGAGACAACCCTTCGTCCCAAATGATCAACAATTTGCTTGTCATGAGTGGCCAATATGACTGTAGTTTTTAGTTCGTTGACTTTCTCCAAAAGGCGAACAATCTCCCAAGTGTTTACCGGATCGAGATTGCCGGTCGGCTCGTCGGCCAAGAGAACATCCGGCTGATTGATTATCGCTCGGGCGACGGCTACTCTCTGTTTTTCTCCGCCCGAGAGCTCATGCGGGAAATTATCCCGCTTATTGGTGAGATCCACAAGTTCAAGCGCTTCAGAAACATTATCTGCAATCTCTTTTTCGGTGCGCCCGGCCGCCTCCATGGCGAAAGCCACGTTCTCATAGGCCGTTTTGCCCGAAAGCAGTTTGTAATCCTGGAAAACCATGCCCACCCGCCGGCGCAGTTTCGGCAGGCGTCTCATGGGCAAGGAAGTGACTTCTATGCCGTCAAAAAAAATTTGGCCCTCGGTCGGCTTCTCTTCGGCGATCATCAGTTTGAGAACGGTTGACTTTCCCGCTCCCGACGGCCCGACCAGCGACACAAACTCACTCGGCTCCACCCGAAAAGTCACGTCTTTCAGGGCGATCGCGGTCGGCGAGTAAATTTTCGAAACTTTTTCAAAACGGATCATTGGTGTAGAGGCAAGAGTGAACGCAAGATAGCGCGCAAATTATAGACGCAACTTTTCTCGAGCCGAATCGTAAACTCTGCGCCTTATCTCTAATCTATTCCCAAAGTTTATCAGAAATCCGACTTTATACGGCGTTGCCTTCATGTATCTCCAAAATTGTTTTTCGTCTTCCTTAGTCAGGAACGGTTTACACTTTACTTCCAAAAGAATAATGCCGTTTATTACCTTATCAAGCAAGTACGTGCCGACTTTCTCTTCTCCAAACTTTATCTCGATTCGTTTCTGGTTCTCCACGCCCAAGCCGAGATTTCTTAAAGCAATGGTAAGCGCATTATCCACGATAGATTCTTTGAATGAATTACCAAACTGCCCCCAAACTGTTTTGCAAGCAACTCCGATTTTAAAGCTTTCTTCTTTGTAAAGAAAATACGCGGGGTCGCTTTGCGTTTTCATTTGCGTTGCCGCTTGCGTTTACTTCTGCTTCTACATTTTCAGTTCCGCCTCGATAAACCCATCCAGTTCCCCGTCCAATACCGCTTCGATGTTTGACGTCTCAAACTCGGTGCGGTGATCTTTCACCAACTGATAAGGATGTAATACGTAGGACCTGATCTGGCTCCCCCACTCTATAGCCACCGTTTCTCCTCTCATTCGCGCCGTTTCGCGTTCTTGTTCTTTGATTTTTTCCTGATAAAGTTTGGCGGCAAGCATCTTCATCGCCGTATCGCGGTTTCTATCCTGCGAGCGCTCGGCCTGCACTGCGACCTGAATCTTGGTCGGCAAGTGGGTAATCCGCACCGCAGTTTCGCGCTTGTTGACGTTTTGTCCGCCGGGGCCGGATGACCTGAAAAAATCAATCTGAATTTCCTCCGGTTTTATGGTCACTTCTTCCGGCGCCACGAATTCCGGCATTACTTCAACCAAAGAGAAGGAAGTGTGTCTCAATGATTTGGCCGAGAAAGGCGATATGCGCACCAGGCGATGGACGCCATTTTCTCTTTTCAGCAGGCCGTAAGCAAAAAGTCCTTTTATCTCTAAAGTAATATTCTTTACCCCCCATCCCGACGGCCCTTGCATTTCGCCGTAATGCTCGTGCAAAGCCCGCGTCTTGAAGTTCCTTTTCTCCGCCCAGCGTTCGTACATCCGCTTCAGCATGGCCGCCCAATCTTCCGAATCTTTGCCACCCGCCCCGGAATAAATGGACACTACGGCGTTGCCGCGGTCGTACTTTCCGGGGAATTTGTCTTCGGCCTCAATGGCTAAAAAGTTTTTTTCGAGCTCGCGATACTGTTTTTCGAGATCACTAAGCGGTTTGCCGCTTTTAGAGCTGCCCGCCGCAGTTTCCTGCAAAATTTCCAATTCGAGAGATAAATCTTCTATGCGGGATATCTCTTTTTTAAGCTGGGCGAGCTCCCCGCTTTTGTTTCTGGCTTCATCGCGATTTTGCCAAAAACCTGCTTCCGCCATTTCATTTTCTATGCGTGTGGCCTGCTCTTTTTTAGATTTAATATCAAAGACGGTCCGCGAGCTCGCGGATTTTATTGCCTAACTCCAAAATTTTATCGTTTAGCTCGTCCACCGCCACCAGTTTAACATGAAAAATAATATTTACAAAGCGCCCATATATGCTAAATTTTGCAAGTCGGATTGTTAAACAGTTTCGGCGGGATGCGCCCGTGAGGAGAACCCATGTACGAAATAAAAAGACTTCTTAGGGTGGCTGGCCTCAAGCACGCTTTCTCTACGATCGAGGATGGTAATCAGGGCTTTAGCTTCGGCCCTAAGGATGAAGTAGTTGGCAATAGAAGACGCTTCATTAAGGCTTCGGGGTTTGTAAATTCCAACTCTTGCGTCAGTATGGTGCCGCGGCACCCGGATAATGACGGCGTTAAGCTGGTTGAACCCAACCTTGTCGGTCGCGGCATAGCCGAGCCCGATGCGGGACCTTTGTGCGAAGCCTTAGTCACCATCTCTCCTAACCTAGGTCTTTATCTTACCGCCGCCGACTGCATTCCGATTATAATCTACACCGAACGGCCCCAGATCTTAGCGCTTATTCACGCCGGGCGCGAGTCAACTGTCCGGGGCATTGTATCCGCTACCGTTGATTTCATTCAAAACTCGTTTAGCGTAAACCCGAATAAATTCGTTGTCGGCATGGGCCCGGGCATACGCCGGGAAAATTATCTTCTCGAAACTTTCCCGCCTTGGCCGGCAGCCGAGGTCAAATCGCCATGGCGCGACTTTGTTGAAGCAACACCCGGCGGCCTGAAAGTTGACCTCTTCGGTTATAACCGGCATCTCCTCATCAAAAAAGGTGTCCGGCCGGAGATGATTATGGATTGCGGCATTGACACCTTTGCGGCTAAAGACGATCAGCCGAAGTTTTTCTCCCACCGCCGCTCCAAAGCCACCGGCGAACCCGAAGGCCGCCATGCTTG
Source organism: uncultured Candidatus Saccharibacteria bacterium (assembly GCA_964395285.1). GTDB lineage: Bacteria > Patescibacteriota > Minisyncoccia > Sungbacterales > SURF-37 > CAYNAP01. The sequence goes on along the minus strand of CAYNAP010000025.1, from coordinate 1,620 downwards.
CGTCGTAAGTATGGTGCCGGTTAAGTAAGTTTTACAAGGCCGGAAATTAAGTTTAGTCCAGCAAGACATTTTGCTGGATTTTTATCTACCTCTCTTCAAATCCCGACTCCATTCCTTGACTCTTTCGGAGTCTTACAGTACACTTCAATTTAGAGAAGACGGCAGTTCCCTACAATGTAGAGGAGAAAGCGATGGGCACGTATAGTGTTATCTATACGAGAAGTTGCCAGGACGACCGGGAGGCGAACGCAGTAGATTGGGGCTGGAAAGTTCGAGGTGAGTGGACTGGTTCCAACAAGGAGTGGACCTTCGGGCCGTGGTGTCAGACCAAGTTCGACGAGGAAACTCGCGCAGGGCTACTCGAACATTTTGGGCTTGAGTCGTGGGCCGACGAGTTCCCGGGCGACCGCATCATTTTCATGAGCCCCCGAGAGCTTGCGCTAGAAAGGAGAAGTAAAGAGCAGAAATACGACTTACCGAGGAAAGAAATGTTTAGTGACACCCTCGGCTACCACGTCAAGGCCGAGGACCACAGCGATGCGGAGCTATGCGCGGCGGGCAAGGAGGAGTAGGATGTTAGGAAGCGGACGGCTGCATATTGAGTGGCTTGCGGATATGGCGCGCGTTTCCTTTCAGCTTAAGAAGCCCATGGGGATACCCGATGAGGAAAGGGTGTTCGAGATAAGATATGGGGAAGTCGATAACCTTGCCGAAGCCCCCAAGCTAGTTCCACACGAATGGACGATCGAAGTAAGCTTTGTAAGTGTTGATATACAAGGCCAGAGCGTATTGTTCGTCTATAGACGGTGGCAGGAAACTTCCGGCCCATTGATGTGCAATGAGGAGGAAGTCGATGGGCCATATGCCGGGAACCGGCAATACGTAACCATCACATTCCAGAGAAGCCGCTGGGCCCAACATCGAGTGAACCTTGGAACGCCACCAGCGGAGCATCCAGATCCTGTGATTTCAATCCCCCACAGAGGAGAATTGCCACTCATAGCTCCTGGCCGGCAAATCACTACTGCCGAGCCGAGGAAAGACCTCGTGGAGGAGACATGGGAATGGTGGCATTGGGAAAACGAGAAAGTCCCCACTCGCCCAGCAGTTATGATGGAGTGGGAGGAGTCTTCAGTTGGTAGTTGGGAGAGCAGGATGTGTTTGTTGCTTTGGATTGTGGAGAGGGGTGAGTGGATTGCCATCACCCTTTGCAAGTGGATAGAGGGCGGCGGCCTGGAGGATAACAATTACGCTGGGCCGTTTGAACTGGATGGCGCCTGCGTGGAGCAGCTGCGTCGCGCTTACCAGGTCCCGACAGGAAGAACCCTTACCGACGTTCAGATCAGGTTTACTAGTCCGGAAGCGCTGGAGGGATTGGCTGGCCGAGAAAAATCATGTCAAGAGCACGATCGGTGATAACCTCGCCGGTTTTTTTTGTTGCAGTTTCGCATACGTTGTAAGTTGTAAACATATGCATTCCATCCAGCACGGCGGTTATTCTTTATCCTAATGTAGATAAAAATCACTTTACGAAAGTGCCGTCCCGATGGCTCAAAAATTCTGAAAGCCGGAGGCGAGATTCGAACTCGCGACTTGCTGTTTACGAAACAGCTACTCTAC
>CAYNAP010000024.1:0-11879 GCA_964395285.1 uncultured Candidatus Saccharibacteria bacterium | reverse complement strand
TTAGAAATTTGATGAAGACTTTTCCCCTAAAACTTACTCTTTATGAACTCATGGGCTTGGGCCCGCAGGGACGGGGTTTGGCGGGGAGGAGTTATGACCCAAAAATCCCAAAAAAGCAATTGATTTGTTGATTTATTCGTTTAAAATGGTCGTTACGTTATAAATAAACTGGTTTAAAATTATGGCAAATATATTCAAGAGAATCGCGAGTTTTCGCGCCGCCGGAACCGGCGGGGAAGTGATGGGAAACGTCGTTATGGCTCAAGACGAAGCAACGCCGGTAGTGCGCGAGCACTCGCGGTGGTTGATGGGGATTATAAAGTACACGATTTTAGCGGTGATATTTCTAGTGCCGCTGGCCTACCTTCCGGCTACGCAAGATGCTTTGTTTATAAAAATAATTCTTGCCGAAGTTGCGGCGGTGATTGTCGGCGCGGCGTGGCTGCTTGATATTTTGGTGGCTAAGAAGATTGAGTACAAGCGCAACCCGCTCAACCTGGTTTTTCTCGCTGTCGCTTTGGTTATGATCGCGGGCACTATATTCTCACGGGCACCGTGGTTTAGCTTCTGGGGCTCGGACATAACCGGCGAGAAGACGGCATCGATCCTGGCCTTGATGGCTATATCTTTCATTACCGCATCGGTGTTTACGCGAAAAGATGTTATGCGCGCCGCGAACCTAATACTAACTTCTTTCATCCTGCTTGGCCTGTTTAGTTTGATATCGGCGGCGGCAATGAGTTTTGGGCGCAAGGTGCCGGAGTGGATGAATATCAATCCGGTGGGCACGGTGTTTTCACTGGCTTACGTTCTTGCCGCCGGGTTCTTGTTTGCTTTTGTTCTCGTGCTAGCCGCAAAGACCAGCCGCGGCCGGACGATGATTTCACAACTGACCAGTGGACTTGCGTGGACGGCGAGCGCGGTGTTATTTGCGGCAATGATTTTTATCGGCTTTAAGATGACGTGGCTAAGCGTGGCTTTGGCCCTGGCTTTTGTCGTGGCGTTGAGTTTTGTCCGACCGTGGACGCTTGAGGACGGGACGCGCGAATTTGCGATAAGCAATTTCTCAACCGGGGTCGCTTTTGCGATGATGGTGCTCGCGATTTTTATCGCGTTCAAGCCGCTGACATTTATAACCCGATCTTTCCAGCCGCCGCCGGAGATTTCGCCTTCGCTCGGCGCGACTTTGAGCATAGGTTTCAGCGCGCTCAAAGACCATCCGCTTACCGGCTACGGCCCGGCTAATTTCCGTATCGCTTACAATATGTTTCGAGACAGCGCGCTTAACAACACTAACTTCTGGGCGGCGCGTTTCAACCACGGTTACTCCTTCATGGCTACCATGCTTTCGACCATGGGCATTCTCGGCGTGGCGGTTTTTACTCTTTTTGCTCTCGCGGTTCTAGGTGTCGCGGCGCGGGCCATATGGAAAATGGAGGAAAACGCCGCTCATATGTGGGCTTTTTGGGCGGGGTCGGTGTTAGTGGTGGCGATGTGGTTTCTCTATGCTTCGAACTTTACTGCTTCGTTTGTTCTTTTTGTGTTTCTCGGCCTGTTGGGGGCGATGCTGCAAGAGCCATTGCCTCAAGCCGAACGCGCAGTTGCGCCGGGTGCGGCCGGAGCATTCAGTTTTAGGCCGAAGTCCTGGTTTAGGATAACGCGAAAAGCGGTGCAGATTAATTCGCCGGCGGTGAATTTCGTTACCTCTCTTGCCGCAGTTTTTATGGCGGCTTTTTCGCTGGTAGCTCTTTACTCACTCGTAACCCAAGACGTGGCCGAAGTTTACTTCAACCGCGCAAGCCAAGTGATGAACCTTTACGGCAATACCAATACCGCGAGCATATTCCTGGATAAAGCCATCGGCTATAATCCGGTTGACGATAACTATTATCTCGGCAAGGCCCAGGTGGCGCTGGTGAGCTTGAATCAGATTATTGGCAAGGTTGCCGCCGGCTCGCAGGAAGATTTGGCCGGGCAATTCCGCGACACGCTGACCCAAGGCGTTACCGCCGCCCAGAAAGCCCGCGACATTTCGCCGACCAATCCCCAGAACTGGTTTACCCTCGGGCAGTTATATGAGTCGGTGGCGCCTTATTTGCCCGGGGCCGATAAATCGGCATTGGATTCCTATCAGAAAGCGCGCGACAACGATCCGACCAACCCCTTGTATCCCTTGGCGATGGGGCGGGTCTATTTGACTCTGGCTGACATTCTGACCTTGCAGATAAATCAAACCTCGAATGGAGATGACCGCAGCCGGCTGGAGCAGATTCGCCATGATGCGTGGGGCAAGTCGCGCGAGGCGCTTGGAGAGGCGGTAAAACTTAAAACCGATTTTGCCCAGGCGCACTTTCTTCTTGCTCAAGTTTCAATTCGGGAGAATAATTTAAGCGAGGCCATACGCAATACCGAAAATACGGCTCTCCTTGCGCCGGGGGACATCGGCGTCGCGTTCCAGCTCGGCGTGCTTTACTATCGCGCGGGCGACCTCGATAAAGCCAAGACGGCGTTTGATCGGGCCGTGCTCTTAAACGATAACTATTCCAACGCCCGCTACTTTCTCGGCTTGATATGGGATCGGAAAGGCGATCGGGATGCGGCGCTAAGCCAGTTTGTTAAGATTTTGGCCTTAAACCCCGGCAGTGAAGAAGTTAAGCGCATTGTGGCTAACCTTGAAGCCGGCAAGCCGGCGCTGACCGATATCGTTCCTCCCGCCCCGGCTCCTGAAAACAGGAAAGAAGCGCCGATTAAAGAGGAGGACAGAAACGGCACTACAGGCAGGGCAGGGGAGAATCTACCGTCGGCGCCAAAGGGAGGTCGGTAGCAACAGCACGAAGAAATAGCCATCGTCAATGTTCGGGGTCGGATATACGGGTTCTTTTTTGGCAATCCGGCTTTGGCGCGGCTTCGAAGCCGCGCCAAATTCGATGGCTAAAACTTATAGCGCATTTTAGCCTCATTTTCTATCTTACAAGATGTTGAACGATCGTCTGATTTTTGTTAAGATTGATTTATCGTTTCATTTTGCTGTTTCCGGTTCTCTTTTAAGCAGACTCTGACGATATTGACATGACCGATGAAAATTCCCTTTTTTAACAGAGAGGTATTGTCCCTCCACGCCGCGGCTCTTATTTTGGGAGGCGCGGCCTTTTTAAGCCGGATATTGGGGCTTTTCCGCGATCGACTGCTGGCCGCGCGGTTCGGAGCCGGAGATGTGCTCGACGCCTACTACGCGGCTTTTCAAATACCCGATATCCTCTTTACGGTTTTTTTGGTTGGCGCGGCGGCGGCGGCAGTGCTGCCGCTATTTATGGAGTATGAGCACCGAGGCCGAAAGGAAGCGGAGAAATTTGTTGCGAATCTTCTCACTGTTTTTGCCGTTTTTTCGGTGATTATATCCGCAGTTGCGGCCATTCTTGCCCCGTGGCTCGTTTCAATTGTCGTACCCGGATTTGCGGCGGGGAAACTCGCTTTGACCGTTAGTCTTACGCGGCTAATGCTATTCAGCGCGGCGTTTCTCGGCATAGCCGGAATAGTGTCGGCGGTGTTGCAGGCTCGTCACCGTTTTTTTGTTTTTGCTCTGCCGCCCATTCTTTACAATGTCTGCATAATTTTTGGGGTGGTGTTTTTGGTTCCCTTATTCGGCCCCAAGGGGCTCGCTTTTGGCGTGTTGGCCGGCGGTCTTGCGCAGGTCTTGGTTCAAATTCCTGCGCTCAAAGAGATGGGCTTCAAGTTCAGGTTTGGTTTTGATTTGCAAGATTCGGGTTTGAGGCGCGTGATCAAGACATCTTTGCCCAGAGTCGCCGCTTTAGCCATGAGCCAGTTGACTATCTCGGCTTTGGCGGCGGCAGCTTCTTTTTTTGTCGCCGGTTCGGTGAGCGTTTTCAAACTGGCTTCAAACCTGATGTACGTACCGGTGGGGCTTTTCGGAGCGAGCTACGCCTTAGCTATTTTTCCCAAGCTTTCGGGGGCTTCGCTGGACAAGCGCGGCGAAAAGTTCAAAGAGCATGTAGCCATTGGCATAAGGAATATTTTTTTTTGGGTTATGCCTTTCGCAACTTTGATTATTGTTTTAAGGGCGCACATTGTGCGGGTTGTTTTAGGCAGCGGTGTTTTTGACTGGGAAGATACGCGGCTGGTGGCCGCGGTGCTTGCGGTGCTGGCCGTGGCCATTGTTTCGGAGAGTATCCTGCCCCTGGTCATCCGGGCCTTTTATGCTCTTGGCAAGACTCGCGAGCCGTTGATTTGGGACATAGTGGGGTCGCTCGCCACTATAATGTTTGCGGTCGGTTTCGCTATTTTATTCAGCGCGCGACCGGGCTTTCTATTTTTTATCGCCCGGGCTTTGCGTATCGGCGATCTTGCGGCGCCCAAAATAATTTCAATAGCTTTGGGATTCTCAATAGGGTCTTTGGTGAATGTTGTTTTGTTGGCACTCTCGCTTTACCGCACGGTAAGGGAAAATTTGGGGGTCAGTTTGGCGTTCGAGTGGAATTCGTTGGCAACAATGCTGGGCGCTTCTGTGCTTTCCGGTGTGGCGGCCTACGCGGCCCTTCTGCCTTTTCCAAGTATTGTCGCAACCAACACTTTCTGGGGGATATTTTTCCAAGGGGCTGCCGCCGGCGCGGTGGGCCTCGGAGTGTATTGGGCGATACTGGCGTGGCAGAAGAACCCGGAAATTCTCGGGCTTTTCGAGAGTTTCAAAAAGCGCCTGGTTAACATCCGCAGGGTGCCGCAGGTTTACGAGACGGAGAAGTTTGACAGCTACAGATAAGTTGTTTGCGGGATCGGCGTTGGCCATTCTTTGATTAGATAGATGCGGCAGCTGACTTTAGCTTATGGCGGGTTTATCCCCACACCTTCCCGAATACCCCGCGGTCTTGCCGCGGGGATGAAGGGCGGCTTCAAATCCTTCCCACGGGGTATTAGACCCCGTGGGAAGGTGTGGGGATTTATTGCTTATGCTGAGTTGGAGTTAAAGCGATGGATGAAATAAGAAACTTTGTTATCGTCGCTCATATTGATCACGGTAAATCCACTTTGGCTGACCGTTTTTTGGAGTTGACGGGCACGGTGGAAAAGAGGAAAATGCGCGAGCAGTTTTTGGATCAGATGGATTTGGAACGGGAGAAAGGGATTACTATAAAGATGCAGCCCGTCCGGATGATGTATCATCCGGACGGGAGCTACCAGCTGCCAGCTTCTAGCCACCAGCAATCCGGAAGCCGGAAGCTGGAGGCTGGGAGCTGGCAGTATCAATCAAGTTCAGAATATATCCTGAACTTGATTGATACGCCGGGGCACGTTGACTTTTATTACGAGGTTTCAAGAGCTCTGGCTGCGGTTGAGGGCGCAATACTGCTCGTGGATGCGACTCAAGGCATGCAGGCCCAAACCATAGCCAACTTGAACTTAGCCCGCGAGGAGGGCTTGGCCATAATCCCGGTCATCAACAAAATCGATCTTCCGGGGGCGCGTATAAGAGAATGCGAGGAAGAGCTGGCGAATGTTCTTGGCTGCAGAGCAGAGGATATTTTGAAAATTTCGGCCAAGAGCGGGGAGGGCGTTGAGGGGGTTTTAGAGGAGGTGGTTCGGCGCGTGCCGCCGCCCAACGTTATGAAATTTAAATATTTAAATACGGAAAGTTCGGGGGCGGCGCGAGCGCTTATTTTCGATTCGCATTTTGATTCGTTCCGCGGAGTGGTGGCTCACGTAAGGGTGTTTGAAGGAAGTTTTCTCGACACTGACAAAGTGACTATGCTGGCTACCGGGGCTGATACTGAAATTATGGAGCTTGGTTATTTTTTGCCGGCGCTGGTGCAAGCAAAATCGCTGAAAGCCGGAGAGATAGGCTATATAGCCACGGGATTGAAAGAGCCGGAAGCTATTCGAGTCGGGGACACCATTGCAAAGCTCAAAGTTCAAAGCTCAAATGTCAAAACTGATGGGGCGGAGCCGCTGCCGGGTTATCGCGAACCGAAGCCGGTTGTTTTCGCAAGTATTTATCCGGAAGATGCCGACGATTATACTAAGCTCCGCGATGCGTTAAGAAAAATCAAACTTAACGACGCTTCAATTTTTTTTGAACCGGAGTCGTCGGATGCTCTTGGCCGCGGGTTCCGCGCGGGGTTTTTGGGCCTATTACACATGGAGATCGCCGGCGAAAGATTGTCGCGAGAGTATAAGCTCGAACTTATTTTCACGACGCCTTCAGTGGCTTACCAAATCTTGTTCAAGAACGGCAAAGAGGAATATATTTATTCGCCTTCGCGCCTGCCGGACGGGTCGGAGACGGTCGGAATTAAAGAGCCGTGGGTCCGTCTGGAGGTTATAACTCCGCAGAAGTTTTTAGGCGGGGTGATGAGCCTTTTGAGTTCAAGCCGCGGATCTTTCGTTGCCGAAGACTATCTTGGCCGAGATCGGCTCATGATTACTTACGAGATGCCGCTGAAGGATATATTGGTTGATTTTTTCGACGATCTTAAAAGCGTTACCGAGGGTTACGGCTCTTTTAGCTATGAATTGCTGGGATACCGAAAGAGCGATCTTGGGCGCTTGGACATATTGATAGCCGGAGAGCGCGAAGAAGCGCTTTCCCAAGTTGTGCCCGAGGATATGACTTACGACGAAGCGAGGAAAACAGTTCAAAAGCTGAAAGAGCTTTTGCCTAAGCAGCTTTTTGCCGTGTCAATACAGGCCGCGGCATCAGGCCGAGTGATAGCGCGCGAGACAATTCCCGCGCTGAAAAAGGATGTGACTGGGTATCTTTACGGCGGAGACAGAACCAGGAAAATGAAATTATGGAAAAAACAGCAGCGCGGCAAGAAAAGACTTGAAAAAGCAGGTCGGGTGAAGATCCCGCCGGATGTGTTTCTAAAACTTTTGAAAAAATAGAAAGGCGCTGCTAACGGTAGTAAATGATCGGCAGAAGAGTAAAGGCAACCATGCTTAGCACGCCAATGATGCTGATGGTTATCCAGATCACGCGCGAAGCTTTTTTAGAAAGTTTCATGGTGTTAAGATGAAAACGCCGAGTGGACGAATTAACTTATTGCTTGCGTAGGGCTCAAAGCCGCAATTTGTTTATAGCATATGACGAAGGGTTTTTTCAAACTCCCCAAAGGAAAAGATTTCTTGATTTGGCCGCCGTTGCTTGCAACCCTTGGTGCAGCCACTTTTTTTCTAGCCGCCGGTACGGTGAGGATTTTTGAGCGTTTTAGCGAGGTAAGAGGCGAGAGACAGGTATTGGAGAAAAAGCTTCAGGAGTTGAAGGCCGAAAAGGAGCGCTTGGAAGCCTCGGTTCAATCAGCGGAATCGGCTGAAGCAGTGGAGCGAATGGCCAAGGAAAGGTTGAATTTCAAGAAGCCGTCGGAAAGCGTGGTAGTTGTGACCCAGCGCAAACTGGCTACTTCCTCGTCTCGCGGTACGGGCCAAAAAGCCGATAATCAGTCATCCGGCTGGCTTAAAAATATTCTCGATTTTTTGCGAAGGTGACTCAGCTTTGGGTTTTGAGAAAATTTTTAACCAGAGCTTTGGCTTGTTTTTGGGAACTTACCCAGATTACGCGAGGGTCTTTTTTGAACCAGGCGATTTGCTTTTTGGCGTAACGCCAGGTACTGGATTGGATTTGACGCACGGCCTCGTCGAGCGGGATTTTGTTTTCAAGATAGTCGATTATTTCGCGGTAGCCAATGGCGGAGAAAGGTTCCGGTTTTTGGGGATAAGCCGCGACTAGTTTTTTGGCCTCGGCTATTAGGCCGGTTTTTATCATTTCTATCACACGCTTTTCTATTTTTCTTTTCAGTTCTTCGCGCGGCCGGTTAATGCCGATTTCCAAAATGTCAAAGGGCGATTGGCCGCTGGAACGCACTTCGGCCAGGGGCTTTTTGCTGGCTAGCGCTATTTCGAGCGCGCGGATAACGCGCCGCGGGTTTTTAGAATCAACGATGTAGGCCGCTTCGGGGTCGAGTTTAACCAGTTTTGAATATAGGCGCGGCGGTCCGTATTTTTTTAGTTCGCTTTCGAGCTTGCGGCGCAGACCGGCATTGGGCGGTGTGGCGGTTAAGTTTAAGTTTTCGACCAGAGCTTTTATGTAAAGCCCGGTGCCGCCGACGACCATCGGAAGTTTATTTCTTTTGCTGATGTCACGGATGGCGCGCTCGGCAAGGGTTTTAAAGTCTTTTGCGGTAAATGGCTGGTTGATGTCGCAGATATCCATGAGGTGATGGCGAATACTTTCGGAAAAGAGTGCGCCGCTTTTCCTTACAAGCTTGGGTTTGGCGGTGCCGATGTCCATGCCGCGATAAACTTGGCGCGAGTCGGCGGAAATAACCTCCCCATCAAGTTTTTTGGCGAGGCGGATGGCAAAAGCGGTTTTGCCCGAGGCGGTCGGGCCGACGATGACGACAATTTTGCAAGTTTTTGCTTTCGTCACTTATTTATACTATGATAGGGTGGTTATTAGGCGAACTTGAAGTATGTTTGAAGGACGGCGCGGGTTTGAAACTAAAAAAGAAGAACTTCAGAGTGCCGGAGGCCGGAAACCCTTGCGGGAAGGCCCCGCAATGACGCCGGAAGAGCGCGAGGAAGAACGAAGGGCCAATATCGAACAGCTTAAATATAAACACGTTCGACCACCTAAGTTGACGCCGGAAGAATTGCAAGCGCACGAGAAAATGAGTGAGCGAAAAGGGGCTTTCTTAGCGAAGGCGAGCAGGAAACGTTATCGCCTTTAAGAACGGTTTTGGCATCTGGGTGAGATTGGAGTAGCACTACTTTTTCTTATTTTTCTCTGTTTCCAGTTTTTCAGCATCATTAGGGTTAGTTGGCTTTTCTTTTTGAGACGGGCCGTGATCCGGTTGGGGTGTTATTTGCACTTTGGTTTCAGCTTCTTTTTTTAGTTTAGTGAGTTTCTGTTCTACCTCGCGCTGGATTTCTTTCTCTTTTCTGATCTTGTCTTGGAGTTCCTGGTCGATGGGTTTTTTATCGGACTTCAATTTGGGAAGCGGCGCCGGCTTTTCGGCCGGTATTTTGTCAATGGTCAGCTTTCCGGATTTTTCCAGCCGATCCAGGCTCTTTTCAAGGCGTTTTCGCGCTTCAGTGTAATTTTTCAATTTACGCTCAATTACTTCTTTTTCGGCGGTGCGGTTGGAAGACGTTTTTTCAAGTTCCCCAAGGCGCTCGGCGCTGTAGCGAAGTTCGAGCTCGGCTTTTTCGAGCGGATCGGTGGTGAGAAACGACTGCAAACCGTGAACTTGCTCTTTGGCAAATTCAGAGATTTTTTCCCCCGAGGAACGAAATTCTTTCGCGCTAAAATCTTTGGGCAGTACGCTTTTTATTTCCGGGAGAGAGTTGATGAGCGCCGCTAGGGAAGCGGCCATAATTATGGCGAGGAAGAAGAGTCTCATAGCGCCGTGAAAACCGCCCTTTTATCTGATTGAAGTCGGACTTCAATCAAAGTAAAATAGGAAAATGGGACTATGATAAGGCCACGATTTGCCACAGGTCATATCTATCATATTTATAATCGAGGGGTTGAGAAAAGGAAGGTTTTTCTTAACACTCGCGATTTTTTGAGGTTCACGGGGGCACTTCACGAATTTAATGATTTACGCCCGGCCCTTAACGCTGGCCGCAATTTCGCTTCCTCTTTGATTGAAGTCGGACTTCAATCAAAGGAAAGGGAAAAGCTTGTTGAAATTTTGACTTTCTGCCTTATGCCGAATCATTATCACCTTTTAGTTCGACAGAGCGCTGAAAATGGCATCACGGAATTTATGAGAAAAATCGGCACGGGATACACGAATTATTTTAATCTTAGATATGGCCGGGTGGGGCCCCTTTTCCAAGGAAAGTTCAAAGCGGTGTTAATTGAGAAGGAGATACATTTTCTAAATTTGCCTCACTACATTCACCTCAATCCCTTGGATGTCTTTAAACCTTTGTGGCGCGAGCGGGGGGTTGGGAGTTTGGCTGCGGCATTTGATTTTCTAAGGAATTATCGGTGGTCAAGCTTCTTAGATTATACAGGCAAGAAGAATTTCCCCGCTGTAATAGATAGAGAATTTTTAGAGGTCTGCGTGGGTGGGCCAGCCGACTTTTATGAAGCCAGTCAGCAATGGGCGAAAGCCGCCATTTTTGATCCTATCGAGGACGTTGCAATTGATTGAAGTCGGACTTCAATCACTTAGTCTCTATTCTTAGCTCGGATTTTTTTACTCCGGAGAGCGGCCAATACGAAGTGATGGCGAACGACTCCTCGGCGGCGAATTCGACTGTGGCCGTTTCGCCAGGTTTGGCCGATTTTGATTCGAATTTGGAAGAGCGGAAATCCAGACCGCCGTAATAGACATTGGTTGTTCTGATGGCGAAGGTTATTTTGACTTTTGCGCCTTTGGCGACAGTGAGCGTGTTTGAGGGGTAGAATCCGCTATCGTCGGCTTCAAGTTTGAATTCTTGCACTTCCGGCACCGCGGCTTTTATTTGGAACTCATTTGATAAGGTTTCATCAAAACCCGGAAGTTGCTTGCTGGTCAGGTACATAATCACGAGTCTATAGATGCCCGGGGTTATATCCATACGTTGATCATTTTGGATGTTGATGAGCCATCCAACCCAGCGATGGAAAACTCTGCTCTCTTTTGCTGGAATAGTAACGTAGGGATCTGTGCCGGGAGGAGGCGGCGCCTGCGGCAGCTTGGTAAATCCATATCTTGTCCAGGCACCATCTGTATTTTTCTTTTCTACGTTTTCCAGATTGCCTTGGCCGGCTAGAACGAAAATACTTGAGTTGGAGTTATTGCGGATTGTGTAGACGATTGTGTCTCCGCGTTTATACTCGGATTTATCGGTTGAAACTCTTGGTGGATATATTGATGAACTGGGCGTTGAGTCGGGTAGGATTATGCTAAAAAAGTCACTCTTATCGCTTGCTATGATATGGCCCCTTGGAGATGGGCACGGTCTTAATCGGAGGCAGGGATCCTTTTCGTAGAGGATTAATTCAATTTTGTATTTACCTGACACTAAATCTCGGCCGACATCGCCGTCGAGAATATACTTCGGTACTTTCCACTCGTACTTTCCGTCTTGTGGAATGGGGCTGAGAATTTCCATTTCTCCGCTGATTGGCGAGGAAGCCGTGCCTATGGGGACCGAAGGGCCATCGGTCAAAAAAATTCCCAAATAGTAATTCTTGGCGAATTCCGGCGGGGCGTCTGGGCGAAATATTTTCCACTTAATTTCTATATTCTGGCCGATATTAAATGCTTCTCCTCCACCCGGTGCGATAACACTAAGTGTTATGAAGGTGTCGTCATTGATTATCCCCCAGCCGCGGTTTTTGCAAACCCAATTGCCGGATGCGCCCGGCTTTGGCCCGCAATTTTTTAAGTCCTCGGTCTTTTTGGTTTGCGAATCGTCGTTTTCTTCATCCGATTCGATTATTTTTTCCAGTTCTTTCAGCTCTTCGTCAATTTCGATTAAGTCCTCGATGGCTTCCAGTTCTTCGTCATCATCGTCGCGGTCTTTTTCGATTCTGGCTTTGAGTTTTTCCTTGAATTTTTGTTCATCAACTTCAAGAGCCTTTTTGGCTGTTGTCGCGATTTCTTTTGCAGCTTTTTCGAGTTCTTCTTTCTTAAATTCATCTTCGAGTTCGCTGAAAAGTCTTTTGTGCTTTATCACGCGGTCAGCGAGTTTCTCGAGAAGTGAGTCAACATTTTTATTTTTACCCTTGAGCGACCCAAGACGTTTGGCCAGCCGTTCTTGGGCTTCAAGATAGTTATCTAATGCCTTTTGGACGGCTGCATCTTTGGCATCGGACTGGGTGACTGTTTTATCAAGTTCGGCCAGTTTTTCGTCGGCTATTCTCAATTCAAGCC
>CAYNAP010000023.1:0-12711 GCA_964395285.1 uncultured Candidatus Saccharibacteria bacterium | reverse complement strand
CCGTGGCCTTTATGCTTGATCTTTTGGATCCCCAGCCGGGCGAGAAAATTTTAGATATAGGCGCGGGGTCGGGATGGCAGACCGCTCTCTTGGCTCACATAGTGAGCCAAGAGAGCGGAAGTCAAAAGTCTCCGCCAAAGGCGGATCCGCCTCCGGCGGAAAAAGTCAAAAGTCAAAAGTGCGGCGAGGTGATCGCAATGGAACGAATTCCGGGACTCTGCCGCCTCGCGATAGCTAACGTTGAAAAGTACAACTTCGTTAAAAGCGGAGTGGTGGAGCTTTTATGCCGTGACGCTTCGGATGGCCTCGGCGAAAAAGCGCCCTTCGATAAAATAATCGCCGCGGCGGCAGCTGAGGGCAAAATACCGGAGGCCTGGAAAAGACAATTAAAAATAGGCGGGCGGATAGTGGCCCCGGTTGACGATGCGATTTGCCTGTACATAAGAAAATCGGCCGAGCAATGGCAAGAAGAAAAATATCCGGGTTTTGCTTTCGTGCCTTTGATCAGCGGAGAGGCAAAAAAAGCCGAAGACGAAAAGGGGCGAGCTTACAAACTAAAACGCGGACTATTTATTCTATACATTCTTTTTTCGTTTTTCTTTCTATACAGCGCCTATGCCACATTCACGGCGATAAGCATCGGCTCGCCGGGGGTCCAGGTGGAAATACCCAAGGGATCCGGCTCGCGGGTGATTGGCGAGTTGTTAAAGAGCAAAGGCATTGTCCGTTCTAAATGGTCTTTCGTGGCTTATGCCACGCTAAGCGGCGAGGCGAGTTCGCTCAAGCCGGGACTATACCAATTCGAGGGGCGGATTGGCATCGCTGATATTTTAGGGCAGCTGGTTCGCGGGGAGCGTTATCCTAACGAGCGCTTTATAACCATCCCCGAAGGCTGGAGCCTTCGGGATATGGGTGAATATTTTGAAAAATCGGGGATAGCCAGAGCGAGCGAGTGGTGGAAGACGACCGGCCGCCCGGCCGCCGACTATCGCAATGCGGATAAACTCGCGGCTATCGGCGAGTTTGAACACCAGTTCGAATTTCTTGCGAGCAAGCCGAAGAACGCAAGCTTGGAAGGATTTTTGTTCCCGGACACTTATCGCATCTACCGCGACGCTCCGCTCGGCGATGTTGCCAAAAAAATGCTTGAAAATTTTGATAAAAAACTGGCTCCGGATCTGCGCGGAGAGATTGTCCGCGGGAAGCGAAGTATTTTTGAGATTATCACCATGGCCTCGCTTATAGAAAAAGAAATCCCCGACCACGAAGAAAGAAAAATAGCCGCGGGTATTCTATGGAAAAGGCTGGAGCTTGGCATCCCCCTGCAGGTTGACGCAACAATAAATTACATAACCGGGAAGTCGGGCAGCCCGACCGGAAGCGATTTTGATATCAATTCTCCTTATAACACCTACCGCCGGGCCGGCCTGCCCATTGGCCCGATTTCAAATCCGGGCGAAGACGCCATACGCGCGGCGGTGCTCCCTAAAACCGGTCCGTATCTTTATTACCTCTCTACGCCGAGCGGCAAAACCATTTTCAGCCGGACGCTCGAGGAGCATAACATCGCCAAGGTCAAATATCTAAAGCGAGGCGGAAGCGATTAACAGATCCCGCCGCCACGGCCTAAAAGCGCTGAATGGCAGCGGGTGAGTTGCGAAACTAAGTTAAAAACAGCCAAAACAACCCCCGGCTGTTTCGGGCGGTTGGTCTTACGGGCTTTGGATTGCAAATTTTAGGCGGCTATGGTAGAGTTTTGACATTATGCTTAGCGCCAAGGAAAAGGGCAAATTTATCGAAAAGTTCCGCAGTCATGAAAAAGATACCGGTTCAACCGAGGTTCAGGTGGCTTTGCTTTCGGAAGAAATAAAGCGGTTAGTGCTCCATCTGAAAAAAAACGTCAAAGATAACCATTCCCGCCGAGGTTTGTTGAAAATGGTGGTGAAAAGGAAGAGATTGTTGGATTACCTTAGAGGGAGCGATCCCAAACGGTATTCTCTCGTTGCGCGAAAACTTGGTTTGAAGAAGTAGTCTATATGGCCCAGCCCCAGATGCAGCACAAAGAACAGCGGGTGGCAGTGTTCATTGATGTGCAAAACATGTACCACTCGGCGAGAAACCTTTATAACTCGCGAGTTAACTTCAAAGAAGTAGTTGATGCCGCGGTGGCTGATCGCAAACTCATCCGTTCGTTCGCTTACGTGGTGCGAACCAAAACCGGAGAAGAGAAGGCTTTCTTTGACGCTCTAATCAAGGAGGGAATCGAAACGCGAGTTAAAGACTTGCAGGAATTTTACGGCGGGGCGAAAAAGGCCGACTGGGACGTGGGCATGGCCATTGACGCGGTAAGGACAGCCGACATTGTTGATACGGTGGTGATTGTTTCCGGGGACGGCGATTTTGTGCCGCTGGTTGAGTACCTGAAAAGCCGCGGGCGGAGAGTGGAAGTGGTGGCCCTCGGCCGCACTACTTCGCAAAAGGTCAAAGAAAGCGCGGACGACTTCCTTGATTTGGAAGAATCTCCGCAAAGGTTTTTTATGCGCAGCCGGCGCCTTATCCGCCAACCCGGCGGGATGGCCGCCAAAAATCCATAATAGTCGAGTCAAATAGTTATAAGTAATGGGCTTCTTGTCTCCAGACTCCTAGATTCGCCCTCGTCGCAAGATTTGCATCTTAAGCAAGCTCCGGGACTTCGGTTTCTGGCAAAATGTTCCCGGGCGCAAGCTTCAGGCAAGTTTTCGACCGGGTATGGTCTAACGTCTGGGGAGAAGATGCAACTAAAGAGAATATGAACTCCCAAAAATTTAATACCCGCTTTGGTTCGGCTGAACTGGGCGTGGAGCTGACGCCGTTGGCGGGACAAGCCAATGGCCATGTTTTAGTTAAGCTCGGCGATACCACCGTTCTCATAACGGCGGTTATGTCGCAAAAGCCCCGTGAAGGCGGGGATTATTTCCCGTTGATGGTTGACTATGAAGAGAAATTCTACGCCGCCGGCAAGATCCTGGGATCGCGCTTTATCAAACGCGAGTCGCGGCCGTCGGAAGAAGCTATTTTGGTTTCGCGGCTGATCGACCGGACGATCCGGCCCCGCTTCGATTTACGCATGCGTAACGAGGTCCAGGTTGTGGCCACAGTGCTCTCGCTCGATAACGAAAACGATGCGGATCTAGCGGCACTTTTGGGAGCGTCGCTGGCTCTTTCTCTTTCGGACATACCGTGGGACGGCCCAGTGGCCGGAGTAAGAATAGGGCGGGTTGAAGACAAGTGGCTCGTCGGCCCGACATTCGAGGAACGGGCTAAATCCGAAATTGATCTGGTTGTTTCGGGAACAGGCGAGAAAATAAACATGATTGAAGCCGGCGCAAAAGAACTGCCCGAAGAGCTGGTAATTGAGGCTTTGGAGCGCGGCCATCAGGAAATAAAGAAGTTGATTGAATTTCAGAATGAAATAATAAACAAACATCGGGCAGCCAAGTCGGGCGTCCCCTTGCTGGCCCGGGAAGGCCCGTTACGCGACAAGTTGGTTAAAAACTTCTCGGCGAAGATAGCGAGGGCCATGTGGGAAAAAGAAAAGACTTTGCGCAACGAGCGAACGGCCCTGCTCAAGGACGAATGGAAAAACTATGCCAAAAGCGAGTTTCCGGAATCAACTCCAGCGGAGATTGACTATCTTTGGGAAGAAGAGCTGGATCAAATAATCCACCGCCGGATAATAACCGAGGGCGTTCGGCCGGATGGGCGAAAAATGGATGAGCTTAGAAGCCTATCGGCCGAAGTAAGCGCCCTGCCGCGGGTGCACGGTTCAGGTCTTTTTATTCGGGGCGAAACTCAAGCTCTTTCGATGCTTACCCTCGGCTCGCCGGGCGACGAACAGACGATTGAAGGCATGGAAATACGCGGCAAGAGGCGATTTATGCATCACTATAATTTTCCGCCCTACTCGACGGGCGAGGTTAAGCCGATGCGCGGTCCGGGACGGCGGGAAATAGGGCATGGGGCTTTGGCGGAAAGAGCCTTGGCTCCGTTAATACCTTCGCGCGAAGATTTCCCGTACACCATACGCATCGTTTCGGAGATACTTTCCTCAAACGGCTCTTCGTCCATGGCCTCGGTATGCGGATCCACTCTCGCGCTTTTTGACGCCGGAGTGCCAATGAAAAAGGCGGCGGCGGGCGTGGCCATGGGCCTTATGATGGAGAATGAAAGCCACTACAAAGTTCTCACCGATATACAAGGGCCGGAAGACCACTACGGCGATATGGATTTCAAGGCCGCGGGCACGGCCGAGGGCATAACCGCTCTCCAAATGGATGTAAAAATTGACGGCGTTACCGTAAAAATACTCGAGGATACTTTAGCGCAGGCTAAAGCCGCCCGGCTTGAAATACTGACAGTGATGAAAAAAGCCATCAGCGAGCCGCGTCCGGAATTAAGCCCCTACGCGCCGCGGATTAAAGTGCTAAAGATCGATCCGGAGAAAATCGGAGCGCTGATCGGCCCGGGCGGCAAGATGATCAACGCGATAATTGCCGCCACCGGTGTGGCTATAGACATTGAGGATGACGGATCGGTGTTTATCACTTCCGAAAGCGAGAAAGGGATGGATGAGGCGTTAATCATGATTAAGCAGGTAACCCGCGAGTACAAGCCGGGCGAGATGCTTGAAGGGACGGTATCGCGAATTTTTGACTTTGGAGCCATGGTTGAGGTTGGGCCGAAGCAAGATGGTCTTGTGCATATTTCGGAGCTGGCGCCATGGCGGGTCAACCGTGTCGAAGACATTGTCAACGTTGGCGATAAAATAAAAGTGATGGTCAGGAATATTGACGAGCAAGGGCGGCTTAATCTATCGCTGAAAAGCGTTCCGGGTCTTTACTCGGCTGAAGATATCGAGAAGGCCGAGGCAACGAGATCGCGCTACCCCGAAAGAAGCAGCGGCCGGGAGCAAGGTTATGGTTCCCGCCGCGGCCATTCGTCGCGCAATCGGTGACCCCCGTTATAACGGGGCAAATGAAACGCGGCTCGTCTCGCGCATTTTAGACGGCTATTATTCTTTTGCGTCGGCAGGCATCTCGCCGCTTTGTTTCGACACTGCGAAACGGGCATTTGGTGGCGCCCTACTTATTTGAGATAATGCTGGATATGGACAGCGAAGAACCTCAAAAGCCCCAGCCAAAGAAGCAGGAGCCAGCCATCCGCACAATGAAGTCGGATGTTGCCGAGTTTATCAAGAAAAACAGGCCGTCACTGGTGTCGGTTCTTTCGCGGCAGTCGCAGGCCGATCAAGTCCGGGGGCTCGTTTATGGCCGGGGCGCTAAGTCGTCAAACAAGATTATTGGGGTTATTCTGACGATTTTACTGTTGGCGGCCGGCGGCGGCATTGCATACTTTTACCTTTGGAGGTCGAGCCCAACGGAGCAACCCGGACCTCTAGCTCCCCCGGCTTCCATTATTTTTTTTGAGGAGGCGCAAGAAATACTTTCTAAAGGCGCGCGAAGTGATTTTATTGACGCGCTTGAAAAAGTAAGCAAAGAAAATCAGCCGATTGGATCTTTCAAGAGAGTAATTGTAAGAATAGCCAACGACAGCGGCACAAACCCGGTAATGGAAACCGATGAATTTTTCAGACTGATCGGCGCCAATCCGCCGCGTGACTTTTTAAAAACAGCTTCCAGTCCGCCGCAATTCTTTATATACCAACAAAACTCCGGGCCGAGGTTCGGCGCAATAATTCCCACCAATGACGCAAGGTCGGCATACCAGGCTATGCGCTCGTGGGAATCGGCTATGCAAAACGACCTCGATGCTATTTTTCTCGGACAATCTCTTGAAGCCAGTCTTGACCCGTACCGCGACCTGGCTTATAAGAACATTGACTTTCGCTATTTAACCATCGATCCAAATAATGACGTGGGGCTTGGTTATTTGTCTTTTGAGTCCAGACGTCTTATCATTATTTCCACATCCGAGGAAGCGCTGCATCTTGTCATAAACCGTTTGTTTGAGAGCCGCTAAAAAGGAACTAAAGGCCAGTTGACTATAATCATGGACAAAAATCTATTGGAGGAACTTAAAAGAGACCTGGAGAAGGAACGGACGCGCCTTGAAAAGGAGTTGTCTTCTTTCGCCGAAAAAGATCCAAAAATGACCGACGATTGGGACGCCAAGTTCCCCGTTGTTTCGACCACGGCATCGGCCTTGAGCCATTCTTCCCAAGAGGAACAGGCTGATATCCGCGAGGAATACGAGTCGGAGCTTGCTCAAGAGCAAACGCTGGAGCTGCGACTGCGCGAGGTGAACCAAGCCCTGTCCCGCATAGAGAAAGCTGCTTACGGATTGTGCAGGACTTGCGGCAAACCCATTAGCGAAGAGAGACTTAGGGCCAATCCGGCCGCCGAGTGCGATATTGAACATCAGCCAAGAGGGTAATGGTCAATCTTTTTTCGGCTCAAGTAATCGGGCTGGACGCCAAGATAATAAGCGTGGAGGTCGACCTATCACCCGGCCTTCATATTTTTTCCATAGTCGGCCTGGCCGACAAAGAAGTGCAGGAGTCGAGAGAGCGGATCGGGGTTGCGATACGAAACTTAGGCGCCCGTCCGCCTCACAGGAAAAGCGAAAGAGTAATCATCAATCTTGCGCCAGCGGATATAAAAAAAGAAGGGCCGGCTTTTGATTTGCCCATTGCCCTTGGCTACCTTCTGGCTTCGAGCCAAGCCAAGTTCGATCCTCGAGGCAAACTCTTCATCGGCGAACTGGGTCTTGACGGAGCGCTTAAGCCGGTAGCCGGCGTTTTGCCCATGGCGATAAGCGCGAGATTGGCCGGTTTTAAAAATATCTATGTGCCGAGGGGCAACGGCGGCGAGGCGGCCTTGATTGAGGGTATAGTCGTCAAAGAAGCTTCGAGCTTGCAAAGCCTGCTTGACGATCTGGAAGGCAAAAGCGCCATTCCGCCGGTCGTCAAGGAAGAGAGCGAAGCGAGTAATGGGCCAAATCAGGCCGCACGGGATTTTGATTTCGCGCTGGTGCGAGGACAGGAACAAGCCAAAAGAGCTCTTGAAATTGCGGCGGCGGGCGGACATAACATCTTAATGCAGGGGCCTCCGGGGACAGGAAAAACGGTGCTGGCCCGGGCGCTCGGCACAATTCTCCCGGAGATGACCAGGGATGAGATAATAGAAGTTACAAAAATATACAGTATCGCCGGCGCGCTTAGAAGCCAAAAAGCAGTAATCAGAACAAGACCGTTCCGCAGTCCGCATCATACCGCATCAGCCATTGCCATCACCGGCGGCGGCTCGCTGATACGCCCGGGAGAGGTTACTCTGGCCCACCGCGGGGTGTTGTTTTTGGATGAACTGCCTGAATTCCAGAATCATGTCCTTGAAGCTCTGCGCCAGCCGCTGGAAGAAAGAACCATTACGGTGGCCCGCGCTTCGGGCAGCGTTTCGTTTCCAGCCGATTTCATTCTGGTTGCGGCGATGAATCCCTGCCCGTGCGGTAATTTTTCAAACCCAAACGCGGTTTGTCTTTGCACTCCGGGGACCATCGCCAAGTATCGGAGGAAAATATCCGGCCCGCTTTTGGATCGCATCGATCTTCATATTGAAGTCGGCAACGTTGACGTCAGCAAACTCGAGGAGAAAGCCCCTGACTATAGCGAGTCGGAAGAGATGCGGCGGCGGGTTAGGCAAGCAAGACTGCATCAGCAGCGGCGTTTTGCCGGAGGTTCTATAACCACCAACAGCGCCATGTCATTACTAGATCTCAAGGCTCATTGCCGGCTAGATGATGCGACTAAAGACGTTTTGCGCCAAGCTTACGACAGTTTTAAGATGTCGGTGCGCTCTTACTACCGGGTTATTAAGCTGGGGCGGACCGTTGCGGACTTAGGCGGCTCGGAGGAAATAAATAAAGACCACGTGCTCGAGGCCTTGCAGTACCGGCCTAGGGTTGAGGTTTGATGATACCTATCAAGATAAGTTCTAACTTAACAAAATGAAAGATGCCGCATTAGCTGAAATAATTGCTGGATACTCTCATGAACAGATCCAACAAGTGCAGCAGGTCAAAGGCAGTAGCCAAGTAAACGATGTCTTTATTGTTATAACTACTGCGAACAGTAAGTATGTTGTCCGGATAGATCCAGCTGAAAATACTTCGGATCGATTCGATAAAGAAAGGTGGTGTATGGGAGCTGCGGAGGCGGTTGGAGTTATGGTTCCTAAAATTCTAGCTTCGGGGATGAAAGATGGCCATCCTTATATGCTCATTACTTTTATAGATGGGATAAACGGAGAAGAAGTTGATAAGCAATCGCAAAAGCTTATTTGGCTCCAGTTAGGCGAATTTGCTCGGAAAATTCATTCCGTTAAGGTGACGGGGTTTGGTGAGAAAATGGTTGACCCGGGTAAGTTTTGGGGAAGCTGGGAAGAGTATCTCAATTACAATGTTTCAAGTTTAAATGATAACGACGAGCTTCTCGCTAGAAATCTTATTACGAAAGAAGAATCACAAGCGATAAAGGATGTTTTCCAAAAACTTAAATCAACTCAACTAATATTTGGCCTTGTCCATGGCGATCTCTCGCTCAAAAATACAATCTACAAGTCAGAGAGAAATACTTATTTGCTTGATTGGGGTTCAGCAGAAGTAAACGTTATCCCACATATGGATTTTGCGGAAGTTCTATATTCAAGCCTGAATGAAGACTCTGAAGAATTTAACCTTTTCCTACAAGGTTACGAAATGAATCAGGCTGATTTCAAAAAAATCAAAAATGAGATCGATAGTTTGCAGCTTCTTAGATGCGCCGATAAACTTCGCTGGGCACTAGATCGGAAACCTGAGTTGATCGACCATAAGGCCGAAGAATTTAGAGATGTTTTTACGAGAGCGCAGGCCGTCTAAAGACAGCGATCATAATTTAACTTTTCTTTCACGCTAGCCGTGTGTTCCACATCTGATAGTATGGTTAGAAAGGCTGTGCCCTTAGCCCCCTGACTAAACTTAGCCTTGCTAAGATCTGGTCGGGATAATAACTAAAACGGGTTTTTCGCGCCGCGGATTTCAAAATGCACGTGGCATCCGGTCGAGTTGCCGGTTGAGCCAATAAGACCGATAGTTTGGCCCTGGCGCACCACTTGACCGGGGACTACATCCACTTCTTTCATGTGACTGTAAAGCGTCTGGGTGCCATTGGCGTGGGAGATGACAATATAATTGCCGTAACCGCCGTTCCAACCGGAAGCACGGGCGATGATTACCGTGCCGTCGGCTGAAGCCATAATCGGCAGTCCGCAACTATTAGCTAAATCCACTCCGTTAAAGCCGTGTATGCCGCGCGACCGGCGTCCGCCGATAATCGGCCGCAAGTAAAACCCTTCGTAAAGCGGCAGATTGGCAAAACGCGGAGTATTGCCAGCAGCGCCGGAAGACAAAGGAGCCGATTGAGGCAACTCGCCGTTCGGCACAATGATGGTTTCGCCCGGAGTAGGCTCCTCTCCGGCGGCAAGACCGTTAAACTGGACTATGTCCTCGGAGGTAGCTCGATATTTGCTCGCGATGGAAGCTATAGTATCACCTTTTTTAACCTCATGCCTCACCCCGGAAACGGGAAGAATTAAAACCTGATCACCGATCTTCAAAGAGCGCATATCGGCTATCCCGTTAGCCCAAAGAATGGTATTGACGGTAACATCGAAGGATTTGGCAATGCCGGATATAGTGTCGCCGGAACGTATGGTGTATAAAAAAATCTGCCCGCCGGAATGGCTATCGGGCGCGGGCATAGTGCCTAACGGGTTCAACGGAGCTAAAATAGAATTATCCTGGACAAAATTTATTTGATTGGCATCATCAGCATCTTCAGACTCGTCCGGAAGACGATTTGCGGCGTCTAAAGCCTGCGATAACGGTTGGGAAGCGGCTTGACTTTGCGAAATGAACGGCGGCAATTTTTCTTCAACCGCTCGCGGGTAAACACCGAAGAACTTGGCTAGAGCCGAAAGCATACTGGCGTGAGTTGCCCCCGGAGCGGTTAAAAACAGGCTAGCGAGCAAAGAAACAGCTAAAAAAGGCACTATAGCGCTATTAAAAACCGAAAGCTTCTTTAGGCAAAGAAGCGTTGTTTTGGCTTTAAACCAGATTGTTTTCGAATCCCACCGCTCGATTTGATAGCGACCGGGTGCTGAAGGAGCGGAAACGTTGGTAAAAATAGATTGGGTCTCCTTGAATAGGCTGATTGCGGCTCTTCTATAATTTCGGCTTTTTAAGCGACTTTTCCAAGAAATTGATGGGAATCTGGCCTCTAGCCCAGGCTCCGCTAGTTATTGTACCTTATAGCCGACAGCCAAGCAATGATCCCTTTGCACAGTTTAGCAAGGACGGCAAGGCCAAAAAGCCGGCTTTTTTGTAAGTTCCAGGACTTTTTGTTACGATACCCCCACTGACTTGGTTAAAGTTACGTATCTATACGTATCTAATGGGACAAGCAAGCCCTGGCGGGTTTTCTAGATGATCCAAGACAATATCTTAGCAGGTTTGAATGAACGCCAACTTGAGGCGGTAAAGGCCACCACCGGGCCGGTTTTGGTCATTGCCGGACCGGGTTCAGGAAAAACGAAGGCATTAACCCACCATATAGCCTATCTTATGGCTACGGGGATGAGCCCATCGAATATCCTTGCGGTTACTTTTACCAATAAAGCCGCCGGGGAGATGCGAGCCAGAGTTTATAAGTTATTAAGTTTACAAGTTGATAAGGCGTCGGGCGTACACCAAGAAAACTTACAAACTTATAAACCCAGAAACTTACAAACTTACCGGGGGCCGTTCATCGGCACCTTCCACAGCTTTGCCGCCTATATCTTAAGAAAAGAAGCCGGCAATATCGGCTACCGTCCGAATTTTTCAATCTATGATGAAGATGATTCGCTCGGGCTGATAAAGGAGATTCTTAAAGAGCGCAATATAGGCGCCAAAAACTTTCCGGCGCCGATGGTGGCTTCAGTTATATCCAATCTGAAAAACGACTTGATCTCTGCGGATGAATATAACGAAGCTGGCCAGGTTGATTCTTTCGGCCGAACCATAGCCCAAGTTTACGACGACTATGCCCGGCGGCTTAGACTGGCCAATGCTCTTGACTTTGACGATTTGATATTTTGGGCGGTGCGGCTGTTTGGCAAGCGCCGGGATACTTTGGAGCGCTGGCAAAACCGGTTCCGTTTTATCCATGTTGATGAATACCAAGATACCAGCTTGGGCCAGTACGAACTGATGCGTTTACTCGCCGCAAAGCACCGCAATCTTTTTGTAATAGGCGATGATGCGCAATCGATTTACGCTTGGAGGCGAGCCGACTACCGCAATATAACCAATTTTGAGCGCGACTGGCCAGAAGCTAAAATTATTCTCCTTGAAGAAAACTACCGCTCGACGCCGGAAATAATTTCGGCGGCGAACCAACTCATTGCCAAAAACAAGGCGCAGAAGCCAAAGACGCTGTGGACAAAAAATGATCCGGGCGGACTACCGCAGGTAACGACGGGGGATAACGAAAAGGCCGAAGCCGAGTTTGTGGCAGGAGAGATAAAGGCGGCCAAAGGAGGAGAAACGGACTGGCGCGATATCGCGGTGCTCTACCGCACCAACGCCCAGTCGCGGGCGCTGGAAGAAGCGATGATCGAGAACGAAGTGCCTTACGTCATCATCGGCGGCATACGCTTCTGGCAAAGGAGGGAAGTGAAAGACATCATGGCCTATCTCCGCCTGGTTCAAAATCCGGGAGATCATATAGCCAAGAAAAGAATAATCAACGTGCCGGCCCGCGGCATCGGCCCCAAAACTTTTTTAAGCTATCTTGGAGGCAAGACCGGCGAGCTGAACGAACGCGACCGCATAAAAATAGAAAAGTTTGAGGCGATTATGACTAAACTGCGGCAAAGTTTTGAGGGCGCCACTCTTGCAGATTTTCTGCGAACGCTGATAAAGATGGTCGGTTATGAAGACTACATCCGCGACTTTTCGCCTGACGGCGAATCACGGGTTGAGAACGTGCGCGAATTCGTCAGCGTGGCGCGGAAATATGATGCCCTCCCGGCTGACGAAGCGGCAACAAAACTTTTGGAGGAAGTGGCTCTGGCTTCGGAACAGGATCAGCTAAAAAACGACGACAACCGCGTGAAACTGATGACAATACACGCGGCTAAGGGGCTGGAGTTCCACACGGTTTTTGTAACCGGCCTTGAAGAAGGCATCCTGCCCCACGCCAAATCCATACAATCGGGTGGGGCTGATCTCGAAGAAGAAAGGCGGCTTTGTTATGTGGCCATGACCCGAGCCAAGAAAAAACTTTATCTAACTTGGGCTTTGGCCCGCACTATTTTCGGCGAAATACAGGTCAACATGCCGTCGCGTTTTCTTTTTGAAATGCCGGAAGAGATGATCGGCCAGGAAATGCGCGAACTTGATGACATTTATTTGGTCAACGATAATGATTAGAACCTATCTCAAAAATCAGTTGCGCCGGCAGCTTCTAAACCCGTCCGCGGGTCAGACTAGGGTCGACATTGCTCACTACAGGTATTGTTCGAGCCAGTTTATCTCGAGCTTGCCCCGTTAGAGAAAAACCTAAAATTCGTATATAACTTAAAGACTGCTGTAACCAATAACGTCCGGATAACATCCAAACTCCTTAGTTTTTCT
>CAYNAP010000022.1:0-13016 GCA_964395285.1 uncultured Candidatus Saccharibacteria bacterium | reverse complement strand
TCAACCTCACCCATTACCGACGCCAACTGGAGTTCAGCCACCCAAGTTACCGGAGAACCTGCTCCGCTCACGGCTGGTTCAGCTCAATCTATGACTGTATCAGGTCTCTCGCCGAGCACCCTTTATTACTTTGCCGTAAAAACTTCGGACGAAGTTCCCAATACTTCTGGTCTTTCCAACGTGGTTAGCAGAACAACTTCAGCAATCGTCCTAATCGGGTTTGACGCCGCGGCAAGTCTCCCAACACAGGTTGTCCCATCCGCCAATTTGAATATCACGACCGCTCAAGCAAACGAGGTAATATTTCTTAGTGTTATGGTCTCAAATGGTGCAGGCATACCTCCGACAGCAACCCTAGACGGGGTTGCTATGACGCCGATTCAGACGGTCGCGGTCGGTATTAGCGGTTATCTCCGACTCCTGTGGGGAGTAGCCGCGTCAGCCGGCCCCCACACAATCGCTATCACCGCTAGTTTCTCGGGCGGAAACGGCTGGAGCGCAACAGCCATTGCTCTTCAAAACGTGAATACGACTTCACCCGTGGATGCTTCATTCGGCAACACATCGGTCCAAAGCGGATCCCTCGTTACGACCGTTGTCGGTGATTGGATTGTGAGTGTGGGCGGATATTCGTCAGCGACATTCGGTTCAAATATCGACTTTGATCCTGGCCCCAACCCCACCGAAAGGATTGATTCGCTGGTTCCAGCCGAAGTCGCGATGGCCACGCAAGCCGCGACAACACCCGGTATCCATGTAAGTTCATGGACTGCCAGTACAGGCATATTTGGCGCAGCAGGAACCATTCTCACAGCCATAAAACCGCAGTGAGTTCAGCTGCCGATGGACGGGTATACGGGTATACGGGTATATCGCGCCGCATAGTTAGTTATGGAAGTTATGGAGGTTGGAAGTTATGGAGGTTGAACCTCCATAACTTCACAGTTCTATGCGGAAAAAGATAAATAACGGCATTAAGACTGCATTATAGAAGCTAGCTATGGATAAAAAATCCGCCCAAGAAAGAATTGGAAGATTTCGGGAAGAAATTGACGGCTTGCGTTACCGCTATCACGTTCTCGACGACCCTTCGGTTACCGACGAGATTTATGATTCGCTGACCCGCGAGTTAAAAAAGCTCGAAGAAGAATGGCCGGAGTTCCGCTCGCCGGATTCGCCGACCGAACGCGTCGGCGGCAGGCCCCTCGAAAAATTCCGCAAAGTAAGTCATTCCGCGCCGATGCTCTCGCTTACCGACGCTTTTGACCAAGCCGAGTTTCAGGCCTGGGATGATCGCAACCGGAAGTTGCTTCCCGGTCAAACGGTTCTTGAATATTTTGCCGAGTTAAAGGTGGACGGCTTCGCCGTGTCGCTGATTTACGAGAAAGGCGTCTTTGATATTGGCGCAACCCGCGGCGACGGCCGAACGGGTGAAGACGTAACCCAAAACTTAAAAACCATTCGCGCGATCCCCTTGCGCTTGCGCGACTCTCGCAAGTCCATCAATAAGATAGTCGAACACGGGTTTAAGAGCCCCGCATTAGGCGGTAAAATCGAGGTTCGCGGCGAGGTTTATATGACCAAAAAAGCTTTTACTAAGGTAAACCGCGAACAGAAAAAAGCTGGCGGCGTGATTTACGCCAACCCTCGCAATTTAGCCGCCGGCTCCATTCGCCAGCTCGATCCGGCCGTGGCCGCCTCCCGCGATCTCGATTTTCTGGCCTATGACCTGGTAACCAATTTGGGGCAAGAGCGTCACAGCCAGGAGCACGCTATTTTGCGGGAACTTGGTTTCAAAACCGTCGAGCCCGATGCGCGTTGCGCCAACATTCAAGATGTGCTGAACTTCCGCGATAAAGCAGCCCGTTTGCGCGAGAGCTTGAGCTTCGGTATTGACGGCATCGTTGTCAGCATTGACCAAAACCAAATCTTCCAAGAACTAGGCATTGTCGGCAAAGCCCCGCGCGGCGCGATAGCTTTTAAATTCCCGGGTAAGGAGTCAACTACGGTGGTTGAGGGCATTATGGTCCAAGTCGGGCGCACCGGCGTTTTGACCCCGGTCGCAGTATTGAAGCCGGTTGAAATCGGCGGGGTTACGGTCAGCCGGGCCACTTTGCATAATATTGATGAGATACGGCGCTTGGACGTAAGGATTGGGGACACGGTGGTTGTTGAGCGCGCCGGCGACGTCATCCCGGCGGTAACCGGCGTTTTAAAAAGATTGCGCCCATCGGGCGCTCGCGAGTTTCATATGCCGAAAAAATGTCCCATCTGCGGATCGCCGGCCTTGCATAAAGAGGGTGAGGTAGCTTACCGCTGTTCAAACAAGAACTGCGCTG
Organism: uncultured Candidatus Saccharibacteria bacterium; assembly: GCA_964395285.1. Classification (GTDB taxonomy): domain Bacteria; phylum Patescibacteriota; class Minisyncoccia; order Sungbacterales; family SURF-37; genus CAYNAP01. The sequence goes on along the minus strand of CAYNAP010000022.1, from coordinate 10,677 downwards.
GACTCCAGCGCGAGGGCTTGTATCACTTTGTTTCCAAACATGCTTTGGATATCCAGGGCCTTGGCGCGAAAAACGTCGACGCTTTGGTTGAAAACGGCTTGGTTCGCGACGCCGCCGACTTCTTTCTTCTGAAAAAAGAAGATGTAGGCGAACTCGAACGCTTCGGCGAAAAGTCGGCCGATAATCTTATTAAAGCCATAGCCGAAAAGAAACGTATCCCTCTCCATCGGTTGATCTACGCTCTTGGCATTCATCATGTTGGCGAGGAAACAGCGGTTGACTTGGCCGCGCGCTTTGGATCAGTTGATGCCATTAAACATGCCGCCCTTGAAGAATTGCAGGGAGTGCGCGATATTGGGGAAGTAGTGGCCAAAAGCATCTACGACTGGTTCCGCTCCGAACGCAATCTCAAGCTTTTAGCCAAACTTGAAAAGGCGGGTCTCGAAGCCGAAAGCGCGAAGTTCGGCGCTAAAGAATCAAAACTCTCCGGCAAGACGTTCGTCCTTACCGGAACGCTCACGGGTATGTCCCGCGATGAAGCCAAAGAGAAAGTAAGAACTCGCGGCGGGGAAATTTCAGAGAGCGTTTCGGCCAAAACCGATTATATGGTGGTCGGCGCCTCGCCGGGTTCAAAACTTGATAAAGCCCAAAGGTTGGGAGTTAAAACCCTTTACGAGGATGAGTTCCGCCGTCTGCTCGACCAGTAAGCATGCCTACTCGTAAAGTGGGGGAGCGTAAATCGTGAATTTAGCAAATTCGTAATTCGATAACATTCGTAATTCGTAGAAGTAATAATGATTTCAAAAAAAGACGTCCAACATATTGCCCGTTTGGCTCGCATTGAGTTAACGCCGGCCGAAGAAAAGAAATTCGAAAAGGACCTTTCGGATATTTTGGATTTTGTGAATAAATTAAGCGAGGTGGATACTTCTGGCGTTGAGCCCCTCACCGGGGGCACTGATCTCAAAAACGTTATGCGTGAAGATAATCAAGGAGATAAAATGCCGCATAGCGAGGCCGGCGGTTTAGTTGAAGCGGCTCCCAGGCATCACGATGGTTTTGTCGAGGTAAAAGCGGTATTTAACCGGGATGAGCGATAAGTTCCCCGCAACAATTTCTTTAATAGCTCGCGGTCTCGGCCGGCGCGAGTTTTCCTGCGAAGAGCTTTGCCGTTTTTACCTCGGAGCCATAAATGAGAAGAATGGCGAGCTTAATGCTTACCTCGAGGTTTACGAAGATATCCTCGAGCAGGCCCGGATTACCGACAAAGTCATAAGCGACGGATCTCCAAAACCCCCGCTAACCGGCATCCCCATCGCAGTTAAGGACAATATGCTGGTTAAAGGACGCAGGGCTACGGCTGGATCGAAAATATTGGAGAACTACATAGCGTCTTACGACGCAACAGCCGTTGCCTGCCTTGAAAGGGAAGGAGCTTTGATCTTAGGCAAAACCAATATGGATGAGTTCGCCATGGGCTCGTCCACGGAAAATTCAGCTTTTGGTCCGACCAAGAATCCTCACGACCACTCGCGCGTCCCGGGCGGTTCCTCGGGCGGGTCGGCGGCGGCCGTTGCGGCCAACATCGCGCCCGCAGCGCTCGGATCGGATACGGGCGGCTCAATCCGTCAGCCGGCGTCGTTTTGCGGCGTAGTCGGCCTCAAACCGACTTATGGCAGCGTTTCTCGTTCCGGCTTGATCGCCATGGCTTCTTCTTTGGATCAAATCGGGCCGTTAACCAAGACCGTTGGCGACGCGCGCATAATTTTTAACGCCATCCGCGGCCGCGACCCGCTCGACTCCACAACAGTTGATAAGTTTACAAGTTCGCAAGTTAGTAAGTCCGAACTTAAAAACTTACAAACTTACAAACTTACAAACTTGAAGGTCGGCGTGCCCAAGGAATACTTTGCCAAAGGGCTTGATGACGAAATCGAGAAAGTTATCCGCCGGACGATTAGGAAATGCCAAGAACTCGGGGCGGAAATAAAAGAGATAAGCTTGCCCCACGCCGAATACGCTCTTCCGGTTTACTATATAGTCATGCCGGCCGAAGTTTCGACTAACCTCGCCCGCTTTGATGGCATCCGTTACGGCCATTCAACTAAATCAGCCGAAAGCCTTCTCGAAGTTTACGAAAAAAGCCGCGCCGAGGGCTTCGGCCCCGAACCGAAAAGGCGTATCATGCTTGGTACTTACGCTCTTTCTCACGGCTATTATGACGCCTATTACCTTAAAGCCCAGAAGGTTCGCCGCCTGATTAAAAATGACTTCGAGCAGGCCTTTAAAAATGTTGACTTCATTGTCGGCCCCACTGCTCCCAGCCCGGCTTTCGGCTTCGGAGAAAAAACCGGTGACCCACTCGAAATGTATCTCTCGGATATCTATACTGTGGCGGTTAATCTGGCCGGTGTGCCGGCGATATCCATTCCCGCGGGGTTTGCCGAGCGCGATAACAAAAAACTGCCGATAGGTTTTCAAATTATAGGGCGGTGGTTTGAGGAGGATACTTTACTGGATTTTGCGGAGAAGTTGGAAGTTGCTTTTGGTTGAAATGCAAAATACAAAATGCAAAATGCAAAATTTTGGTATCTCGCTGCGCGAGAAATTTTGGACTTTGAGTTTCCACTTTGAATTTTGATTTTTGAATTTTGCATTTGATATGACCCCCGACCAAATCAACCAATTTTTCTCCTTTTTATACGAGGGGCGCCTGGCCAACCTTACTTATTGGTTGCGTTTAATAGCTGGCATAACTACTTCTGCTCTCATTGCGGCCATCATCGTGATTGTCGCGAAGTTTCGGCAAATGAATTTGACAAATTTGGCGGCTAAGGCCCAAAAGCTCGAGAAAATCCCCGAACCGTCTCAAGAGCTGGCCAAGATGCCGTGGCAAGACGTCATGACCAAAATCGAATCCGCCAATCCCTCTGATTGGAATATTGCGGTCATCAAGGCCGACTCTATTTTCGACAGCGTTCTTAAGGACATGGGCCTGCCCGGCGAAACCATGGGCGAGCGGCTCAAACTGCTCGATGCCGCAAAACTTAATTCGCTGAATGACGTTTGGGAGGCGCATAAGTTGAGGAATCGCATTGCCCACGAAACCGAGCGCGTCCTCACCCAAGACGAAGCAAGACGGGTAGTTTTTCTTTTCGAAAAAGCGTTGCGTGAACTGCAGTACCTCCAGGATTAAAGCGCGAGAAACAAAACCGCCCCGTTCCGGCTAGCCGGAACGGGGCGGTTTAGAAATTGCGGGAATGATCTATTCTTCTCGGGTAGAATCAATTATTGCGGCTTCTTTTTTTGAATGACCGCGCACTGCCTTGCCGTTCGGTTTGGGACCGCCAGTCGCGTCTGGTGTTGCATTGCCTCTCCGGATGACGTCATCGATGATGCCGTACTTTTTTGCTTCTTCGGCGTTCATGTAAAAATTGCGGTCGGTATCATTCTCGATCTTGGAAATTGGCTGGCTGGTGTGGCGGGCAAGAACTTCATTGAGTCGCTGTTTCACTCGCAAGATATGCTCGGCCTCTATCTTTATTTCCACCGCCTGCCCTTCGGTGCCGCCCATCACCTGGTGAATAAGGACTTCGGCATTCGGCAGGGCATAGCGCTTGCCCTTAGCGCCGGAAGCCAGCAGCAATGCCGCGGCTGAAGCCGCCATGCCGACGCAAATAGTCGAAACATCGGGTTTCACGTAGCGTATTGCGTCATAAATGGCGAGGGCCGCAGTGACCGAGCCGCCGGGCGAGTTGATGTAAAGCTTAATATCCGATTTTGGATCTTGCGACTCAAGAAACAAGAATTGCGCGATGATAACGTTCGCCACCGGGTCGACAATCGGCCCGCCCAAAAATATTATCCGCTCCTTTAGAAGGCGCGAGTAGATATCGTAAGCCCGCTCGCCGAGCTGGGTTTTTTCAATAACTGTTGGGATTAGTATTTGATTGTTCATAAGCGCTCCTACTAATTACGAATATTTTCGAATTACGAATTCGTAATTCGGTGACATTCGTAATTCGTAGGAAATTATCGCAAATTTTCCAAAAACTTAAACACCTTCTCATTCCTCGCAACCCCCCGATTGTAATTTATAAACGCCTCGCGGTCAATGGTCTTTATCTCTTCTTCGGTCAAGCCTTGGTGATTGGTTGACTTAATTGCGGCTTCTTCGATTTCTGCGTCGCTCGGGACGATATTTTCCTTCCGGGCGATCTCTCGAAGAGCCAAGGCTATTTTCACTCGTTTGGATGCGTCCTTTCTCCACTCTTTTTTCAGATCTTCGGGCGTCTTTTTGATGTGCTGAAGATAATCCTCGAATTTCAGGCCCATCTTGGCTATTGAATTTTCAAGCTCGGCAATCATTTTCACGAGCTCGTTATCCACCAGCGCTTCGGGTATCTCGGCCCTGGTCGCTTCGGCTACCGCTTCAATTATAGACATTCTTATTCTTTCTTTCTCGCGATGCTCTTTTTCGCTTTTTAAACCGTCACGTATGCTCCCTTCCGCCGCTTGGGCCGAAGAGAAGTTGCCGAGCATTCTTGCGAAGTCATCGTTCCACTCCGGCAACTGCCGCTCTTGCACCAAATTGACTTTGGTATCGAACTCTATATTTTTACCGGCAATATCCTTGGCGTTGTAGTCGGCGGGGATAGTGAGATAAAAAGTTTTTTCGTCCCCGGCTTTCATACCGATAATCATTTCATCAAAACCGGGTGCGAAACGGCTTTGCCCCAGAATCAGTGGGTGATTCTTGGATTCAAGACCTTCCAGCTTTATGCCGCCGAGTTTGCCGATATAGTCTATTTCCACGCGATCGCCTTTTTGGGCCGCGCGATTTACCGTTATGAGCTTCGAGCGCGATTCGCAGAGCCACTTTTTGGACGATTCCACTTCCTCCTCGGTTACTTCGCTGACTTTTTTGCCGGATAGAATTTTTTTTGCCGCCGCTTTGTAGTCGGGTAATTCAACCGGCGGCAGAATGGATAAATTTATTTTGTATTCAAGGTCTTCTCCAAGCGCGAGTTTAGTTATAGCGACTTTGGGTTCGCCGATCACTTCAAACGACTTATCCTTAAATTCCTTGCTTTTAACCTCTTCGAGTATTTTAGAAAAGTTTTTATAAATATAAGAGCGTGCCGCTTCTTCGAGAATCTTAAACTCACCCACCCTTTGCTTGATTATTTCGTAAGGCGCTTTGCCTTTGCGAAAGCCCTCAATCTCAACTTCGTTTGACAACTTTTCCGCGGCCTTAGCCAAAAGCGGCTCAAGTTCCGGATAGGGCACCGAGACGGTTATACTAATTTGGGTCGGGCCTTCTTTTTCGACTATAAGTCTCATGGGACTATGAGCAAGCGCCGGTTAATGGACAACTCTGCGCGACCTCCGCGGCTTGCTTTTTGCCTTTAAGTATCATGCTCACTAATCTACACTTTTATGCGGTCGCAAGATAATGTAGATATATAAGCATAGGGAAGCGAAAAATAAAAAATAAGGAGATGAAGACGAAAACCATTTCCAATTACTGTTTCTTATCACTGCACAGCGATTTTATTTTTTCAATTTGGCTCGCGTCGGTAACTTTTAGCGCGATTGTATAGCGGAGTAGGTTTAGGTCCTTTAGGAAATGGTAGAAATTTTCCGAGATGGCATAGCGACTGACCCAGACGCTGCTCTGAAGTTTTTTAAATCCTAGTGCTGAAAGTTCGTAGCGCAATACGTTTCTGGCTTTGCGAAGGCGTTCAGGCACGTCAAAAATAACCACGTGCCAATTCCCATCCCACCGATCCGACCGAGACGTTTTCATCGCGACGCGATGGAGAAAGCTGCGACCGGCCGGCGTAAGAATGTATGTAGCATCCCTGCGATGGCTGGTTTTTGCGACCAGACCGCGCTCTTGCAGTCTCCAAAATTCTTGGCGCACTGTTGCCTCCCGCACTCGGTCAAATCCGAGCAGCAGTCGCCCAGGCCTCGTGAAGCTATACTTTTTTGGGAGAAAGGATTCGACCATTGCGCTACCGAATTCAGCGAGCCCCAAAAGGATGCATTCTGCCACCGAGAGCACCACATCCTTTTTTCGCTGGCGCAGAATAATCTTTGCCATAGTGTCAACGACCCGACAATGCGCGCTCTAATCAAAATTTGCTAAGCCCGGAGTCGGCCTTTAAATTGAGGAATTCTTCGGGTGGGTTCCAGTAAGATCCATCATACCTACAAAATTATTCGACCGTCAATAAATGTAGAGATACTTTAATCATGCACTAGCGAAGAATGTGTGCTGAAGCTTTTATTCTGCCTTTTGCTGCAGCTAATATGGCTATATTGGGAAGTGAGGCGTGATGTCTAGGCACGCGAGTGCGTTCGCAACAGAGCGTCATTACCGTGCCACACCGCTTGTGGTGCGGATGCTCTATTTCAGATGAGCCGCGCAATCAGTAGCGCCACAATATTCACAATTTTGATCATGGGATTAATAGCCGGGCCGGCAGTATCCTTATATGGATCACCCACCGTGTCACCGGTCACCGCCGCCTGATGCGCCGGAGATTTTTTGCCGCCGTAGTTGCCTTCTTCAATGAATTTCTTAGCGTTGTCCCAGGCCGCCCCGCCCGAAGTCATCGAGATCGCCATAAATAGCCCGCTCAATATCGAGCCGACTAAAACGCCGCCAAGAGCGACGGCTCCTTTGTCGCCTAAAACTAAAACCACAGCGATGGGTATGACTACCGGTATAAGCGCCGGAACGATCATTTGGCGTATAGCCGCTTTGGTCACGATATCCACCGCTTTTGAGTAATCGGGTTTGGCTTTGCCCGCCATAATGCCCGGTATCTCGCGGAACTGCCTCCGCACTTCTTCTACCACTCCTTGGGCCGCCCGGCCCACCGCGCGGATGGCGATAGATCCGAAAAGATAGGTCATTATCCCGCCGATAAAAAGTCCGACGATCACATAAGGATCGGAAAGATCGAAGAAAAGAAATTTGCCGTAGCTTTTAAGCTCCTCGGTGTACGAGGCAAAAAGCACCAAAGCGGCAAGCCCCGCCGAAGCTATAGCGTAACCCTTGGTGATGGCTTTGGTCGTGTTGCCTACCGCGTCCATGGGATCGGTGGCGTTCCTCACCTCTTCGGATAGGTTAGCCATCTCGGCAATCCCCCCGGCATTGTCGGTTATCGGGCCGAAAGAATCTATGGCCACTATTATCGCCGTCAACGACAGCATGCTCATTGCCGCGAGCGCGACACCGTATAAACCAGCGGCCGCGTAAGCAAGTAATGAGCCGACCGAGATAATCAGCACCGGAATTGCCGTTGACTCAAGCGAGAAAGCCAACCCCATTATTACGTTGGTCCCGTGCCCGGTGGTTGAAGCCTTGGCTATCTCCTTCACCGGTCGGAATTTTTTGGAAGTGTAGTACTCGGTAACCATAACCATCAAGGTCGTTACCACAAGGCCGATTAGGGTTGCCATTAAATGCCGGCCGGTGAAAAAATCGCCGGTAAAGCTGGTTAGGGCCCAAAAGCCGACAGCCGCTAATCCAGCGCTTGCAATAAGCCCTCGGTATAACCCACCCATGATATTTTGCTTTTTCTCGTTTACCTTCACCAAAAAACTGCCGGCAATTGAAGCCGCTATGGCAATGGCGCCAATAATCAGCGGCAGCAGTATGTATGATGGCGAAGCGTCAAAAAGGAAAAAGCCGAGCAGCATAGTTGAAACCGCAGTTACTACATAAGTTTCAAAAAGGTCGGCGGCCATTCCAGCGCAGTCGCCCACGTTATCGCCCACATTATCGGCAATGACCGCCGGGTTCCTCGGGTCGTCTTCCGGTATGCCGCTCTCGATTTTGCCGACGAGGTCCGCTCCGACGTCAGCCGCCTTAGTGTAAATTCCACCGCCGAGCCGCGCAAATACCGAAATGAGCGAACTGCCGAACGCCAGCCCGACCAATGACGGCAAGTCCTTGGTTAAAAAGAAAAATATAGTTACTGAAAATAGAGCTAGGCCCGCCACGAGAAAACCAGTCACTGCTCCGGCCGAGTAGGCCGTCGAAAAAGCGTGGCCCAAGCTTTTTTTGGCGGCTTCAGCCGTTCTTACGTTGGCCTCGACCGCCGTCATCATGCCAAGATACCCAGCAAGAGCGCTCGCCGCCGCGCCAAGCGCGAAACCGGCGGCGGTTTTAAAATCGAGAGCCAGCCAGATAATCACTGCGACAATTATAGCCACAAAAAGGACGGTCTTATTCTGGCGCCTAAGATAAGCTTTCGAACCCTGCTTTATGGCCTCAGCAATTTCAACCATAGCCCCGCTGCCTTTGGGCAAAGCTAAAGTCTTCTTTCTTAGCCACAAAGCGTAGGCTATGGCCGCAAGCGCGGCAAGAAAAGGGAAAATAAGCATAGCGTGTAAATTAACCTTTAATTTACTTTATCCCCACACCTCCCCGCATACCCCGCGGCTCTGCCGCGGGGATGAAGGGCGGCTTCAAATCCTTCTCACGGGGCCTAATGTCCCGTGAGAAGGTGTGGGGATTTATTAACTCTAAGACCATACGTTTTCAATAGAACCAAAAACGTCCCTGCCCTGGTGGCAATGCTTAACCGGCTTGTTCTCCTTCTCTCTCGCTTTCTACTTTTGCGACCTCGCCAGCGACAGTTTCGCCGACCTGATCTGCCGACTCTGCCCCCTTCTCTTCATCTGCCGTACCTCCTTTGTCTTTGCCCGGAGGCGAGCTCGAGCGTACATCTATTTTCCAGCCGGTGAGCTTGGCCGCAAGCCGTACGTTCTGCCCGCCCTTGCCTATAGCCAGCGACAGTTGGTCATCAGGAGTTATCACTTGCGCTTCGTGTCTTTCCTCATTAAGTTCAACATCGAGGATCTTGGCTGGAGAAAGAGCGTTAGCCACGAAACGAGCCGCATCGTCCGACCACTCAATTATATCCAACTTTTCACCGCTAATTTCGTTCATTACCGTGGAAACTCTGACTCCTCTTTGACCGACCATCGAACCAACCGGGTCAATGGCCGGATCGTGCGAAACCACGGCAATTTTAGAGCGCGAGCCGGGCTCGCGGGAGACGGCTTTTATTTCAACGCTCTCGGATGATATTTCCGGCACCTCCAATTCAAAAAGTTTTTTGAGGAACCGGGGGTGGGACCGCGAGAGAATGATATCCGGCCCTTTGCCCTCCTTGCTGACCAAAATCAGCAAGGCCTTTATCCTCTCGCCGAGAGCATGGCGGTCGCGGGGTATTTGCTCGTCACCCGGCAAAATCCCCACTCCGCGTCCCAAATCAACGAAGACATTTTTGCCTTCGATTCGTTGGACGAGACCCGACACTATTTCGCCTTCCCTGACCTTATACTCGTTGTAAGTGGCTTCGCGCTCGGCCTCGCGAATCCGCTGGATGATAACTTGCTTGGCTGTTTGCGAGGCTATCCTCCCAAAGTCACTCCGCGCTTCAAGCTTAAACTCGAGCTCCTCCCCGGGTTTAGCATCCTCCTTTATTTTTACTGCCTCGTCAAGCATGATATGCCGCTCGGGGTTGAAACGCACTTTTTTCATTTCTTCTTCGCCTTCTCGGGCCGCCGGCTCCTCGCTTGTTTCTTCAAAATCTCTCTTGCCGCGTTTAGATGCAAAACCCATAACATCGCCCAATCGGCCTCCTCCCTTGCTCTCTTCCTCCTCTTCTTCCTCGCTCTTGACCATGCTTTCATCAACCGCGATTTTTATCTGGGAAAACTTAAGTTCGCCGCTTTCTGGGTTAAATTTAGCGCGAACTATCTGGCCCTTTTTGCCGTAGTCTTTTTTGTAAGCGGCGGCTACCGCGAGTTCAATCGTCTCGATAACCTTGTCTTCGGCCACGCCCTTTTCTTCAGCCAGTTCGCGTATAGCTTGTCCAAAACTTTTTAAATCCATATTTTACTGTATTTTTTTAAAGGTCCGGCGGCTGCCGGACCTTAAGAATTCAATAACCGCATGCTATTAGAAACAATATTTTTTGTCAAGCCCCCCCTGCATACCGGCGCCGCCCCGTCAATCTTTCTTGCGATAAAATGCTCCAGCTAGGATACCAATAAGGAGACCAATATAGATAAAACCTTGAGCCGTAAATTCCATTGCATCCCGCGCCGTGATCGGCCAAGCGCCTGCTTCAAACAGGCCCACTAAGCCGAAAATCATTAAAACCAATGCCCCCATACTTATATAATGCTTTTTTAGGAAATTCATAATAGGGTTCTTAAAATTTTGCGATGGTATCTTATTAGGGGATCTAACTTCTCACATCGGACAAGTTTCAGCCGCTTTACCCTCCTTCGATGCATTAAGCTCGCCGACTTCCATAGCCAGGCCCATCTCTTGGCCAATCTTTTTTATTATTTCCTGGTCGCTGGTCAAAGAGTCATCAAAAGTCACGTCAAGCGAGCGGTCTTCATAGCGCACTTTAACCTCTTTGACGCCCTTGATCGAATGGACCATGCCCTTCATTGTGCCGGGGATTGACGGGCAGCCGATGCGCGAAGGATGGAATGTCACACTCCTTATCATAATTAGATGTTAGCAAAAATAAAACTATGCCGCCAACGCTATGCCCTTGACCGCGGCAGGATCATTTTATCGTCCCGCCTTTTAAAGCCGATGCCCGGCAGGTTTTGCAGGCAACTCAATGATGAAAG
>CAYNAP010000021.1:2266-13183 GCA_964395285.1 uncultured Candidatus Saccharibacteria bacterium | reverse complement strand
GCTGTGGATTGAGCCCTTGCTTTTATAACCCCCAGATGACGCCTCGCTCGCAAGTTCGGGGTATTAGAGAAAACCCCCTTCAACTCGCCCGCTCGAATCATAGTATTGTTCGAGCCTGTCCTAAGCCCGTCGGCCGGACTAGGGTCCTAAACCCGTCGGTCGGACTAGGGTCGAAAACATACCTTTGGCGACCGCACTGCGGACAGTAAAGAATTATCGAGTTAACCAACCCGCGCTTAAACTCTAAAGCGGACGTTGCCCTCTTTAATAAGCTCTTTTATCTTCGCCACGATCTCGTCCCCCGAAACCTTAAATTCTTCTTTTTGGTGGTTGTTTTCTTCCATATTAATTTTTGCGCTTCACCAAACCAAATTTGTGCCAGCAATAATCTTACCACTCATCCTGCTGTATATACACATCGCAGGTCGCTTCCGCGGTTTCGGGTTGCAGCCAAACCGTATCAGCGAAAAAGCGCTCGCATTCACAGCAAGTCGGCGCAGTAGCGAAACGCGCGGCGCTAAGGAATTAGATTCAAGTCGCTCCCCACTTCGTACAGGCCCGGGTTATTGCCGCCATCAGTTCCTAAAAGTTCATCAAACGATTTACTGCTCTCGGTTTTAGCAACTACTTCCTCAAACTTGGCATCCAATTCGTATTTTTGGCTCCCGGGATCACACGCAAAACTATAGTAATACTGGCCGCTATTTAAAGGGTCTTTATCCAAGGATTCAATCGGAGAACCGCCGCTAATCTTTGTAAAGTCAAGAGGCAACCAGCCCGTCCCGTCAACGGCCTGACTGCCATCGGTAGATTTATAAACCTTACCCTTGTCGCACTTTAAAGGCGTGCCAGCGGTTTGCATTAGTAGCTCCACAGAAAGTTGCAATCTTCTCAAATCGCTCAACCTTTGATTATTTCTTCCTTTCTTCAAAAATAAATCGTTGTCGTTTTGAGCCGCGGGCTCGGAAGACTGATCTGGAGTTAATTGTTGCTGCCCTGTCGGCTGAACATCAGAACTACGAACCCCTTTTTCCTTTTGTTGCTGCCACCACCAAACCCCGCCGCCAATAAGTAAAATAACAATAAAAATTAATACTACACCAACTGTCGAAAACCCCTTTTGATCTTTCATAATTTTATCTTTATATAATCAACTGCTTAAGCCTTACGCTATAAATCTTATCAAATCGCGCTTATTGCGAAAAGATTGTTTAAGTGACGCCGGTGCTGCCGAATCCGCCTCGGTCTTCACTTTCCAAATCGTCAACTTCGACCCAACTGCATTTGGCAATGGGCTTAAAAACGCCTTGAACTATTCTTTCACCGCGAGACACTATCACCGGCTCCTCGCTGAAGTTATAAAGGGCAGCGTGATACTCGTCGCCGTTGCCGCGGAAATCCTGATCGCCGATGCCAATGCCATTTGCCAGCATCAGCCCTTTTTTATGGAGCGAGCTCCGCGCGGCAAGTAACAGCATATGGCCCTCGGGGGTGGCGATACATACGTTAAGCGGAGCGTAGCCGACGCTTTTCGGTTCAATGGTCACCGCTGCTCTTACCAGAAAATCAAACGCCACCGCGCCCGAGGTTTTATATTCGGGCAAAGGCAAAGTTTTATCCACTCTCTTAATTTTGATGCGCATCTTGAAAAAAATTACTGGCTGGCTTCAACGTTAATTAGAAGCCATCTCAAAAATGTTTAAAAATCGTTATTCTTCGAGCGGAGTCGAGAAGATATCAGATGAACAAGTTGTTTTTGTTCTCGACAAGCTCGAACAATATTTGAGATGGCTTCTAAGTAACGCACAACAAACTCGCCCATAGACTAGATGCCCAAAACTTCAACCTACGCTCGCCTCGGCGTATAGCGGCCGCTCTTCGCCCGCGGTTTGCTGGCGCCACATAGCCGAATATAACCCGCCTTTAGCTACCAAATCCACATGCTTCCCTTTTTCGACGATTTCGCCTTTTTCTAGGACGTAAATGCGATCGGCATGAGCCACGGTCGAAAGGCGATGGGCAACGAGCACGGTTACAAGCTGCGGCTTGAAGTTAGCGATACTTCTTATCGTCTCGGTAACCGCGAGCTCGGTTATTGAGTCAAGACTGCTGGTCGCCTCGTCAAAAATTATTATTTCCGGATCGCGGAGCAATGCCCGGGCAATGGCCAAGCGCTGGCGCTCCCCGCCGGAAATTTTTATCCCGCCTTCGCCTATTTTGGTATCGAGCCCCTGATCCCCGCGCCGCAAAATATCCATGGCCGACGAAAGTTGAAGCGCTTCAAGGCACTCTTCGTCCCGGGCTTGTGGATTAACAAAAAGAAGGTTTTCTCTTATCGTGCCGGCGAAAAGCTGGGTTTCTTGAGCCACAAAGCCGATGCGCTTTCTTAAATGTTCAAGATCCGCCTTTGACGCTCCAATGCCGTTGAACAAAACCCGCCCCGCGGTGGGCTTATACAAACCGACCAGGATCTTTATTAACGTGCTCTTGCCCGATCCGGAAGGGCCGACGAAAGCCACCGTTTGCCCGGCCTTTATTTCAAACGACAAGTTGTGGAGCGCCCCCTTGGTTGAGGCATTATAGACGAAACTTACTCCATCATAAGTTATCGACTTTATATGGTCTAGTTTAACCGCGTCCGACAGCTTCTCCTCCTTTTGCATCGCGAGAATCTTGCCGAGTTCGCCGTTGGAGGCTTGAGCTTCCTGATACTGGGTTGCCACCGCCCCCAAATCGCCGAGCGGCCCAAAAACAAAGAACGAATAAAAAAGCAGACTGAAAAACTGGCCGAGAGTCATGCTCTTATTAAAAATCAGCCACAGCATCAAGAGCAAAAGAGCCGACCTCAAAGCGTTGATCAACGTGCCTTGGACGAAACTCAACATCCGAACCAAACGCACTTTCTTCAGCTCCAGCTCAAGAATTCGATCGTTGACCCTGTTAAGGCGGCTGACCTCCTGCTCTTCCAGCCCTAAACTTTTAACCAACTCGACATTGCGTATGGTTTCGGTGGTTGATCCGGCCATAGCCGCCGACTCGAGTACGATTTCCTTCTGGGCCGTTTTTATCTTGCGGCTGACCAAATAAATCACGAGGCCCAGTGTCGGTATGACCAGCGCGTAAATCAGCCCGATAAGCCAGTGGACGATAAACGCATAGCTGATCACAAAAACTATGCCGACCAGCGACAAAAAGACCACATTGACCAAGCCGGCAATGAGTCCTTGCGAATCCGTCCGGGCTTTCTCCAACTTTTTCAAAAGCTCGCCCGAGCGCTGGTCTTCGAAAACCGCGTAAGGCAAAGCCAAAGCGTGGGCGATGCTGTCGGCGTAGAGCTTGGCGCCAAGGCGCTGGGTTATTACATTGACGCAATAGTCCTGAAAGTTTTTGGCGATTCTTGAGACCATGGCCACGCCGACCGAAGCCAAAAGCAAAAGGCCGACCCCGCGGATAAATTCACCGCGGCCAATATAGGCCGCCTGGCTCGCGTAGCGGTCGACAATCAGCCTGAATATCTGCGGATCGAGCAAAGAAAATATCTGGTTTATCGCCGCAAGCACCAAAGCCAAAAACAGCAAACGCTTATACTGTTTTAGATAGCTAATCAGCAATTGCATTATGTTGCCTAGTAAGGTAATAAAAAGCTCGCCATCTAGTTGATCATGCGAGCTTGCCTGACGCGAGCAATAATATTCTCAACCTCGCCCGGCCCTATCGAGCTCGCCGTCGGCGTTAACCACAATATGGTCAAAGGATCCGGCAAGCTTGATTTCCTCCTCCGCGCCTTTAAGCCGTCTTGTCAAATCTTTCTCCTCTAATCGCCGAGGCTCGAGGCGGCGGCGGAGTTCTTCCATTGATTTAGGCATAACAAAAATGGAAGTTGTCATGCCCGGCGCCAGCAAATCAAACTTGTAGCGGAGAAAGCTGCACGGATCGAAAATAGCCGCAACCACCGGATATAAATAAACGAGATCGGAGATGCGCGATCGCAAAGTGCCATAGAAGTGTCCGTAGTTCTCGGCCCATTCAGTAAACGCCCCCTTGGCAAGTAACCCAAGAAATTCCTCGCGGCTGACAAAAAAGTAGTCGCGGCCCTCAATCTCGCCTGGACGCGGAGAGCGGGTTGTGGTCGAAACCAGAAAGCCGATATCGGGCATCTTCTCACGCACTCCGGCCAGGATCGAGGTCTTGCCAACACCCGAGGGTCCGCTGATTACCACCAAACTTCCGTGCATTTCCGGCCCTCCTCATCTGCATAGATTCTCCACCCTTCATCGCACAAAATTTCTAAAATTGCAAGAAAATTCAGCCGAGCAACAACCGCCGAAAAGCCCTTAAAGACACTAAGTTTTAATGTTAGCCACAAAAGAAAAACTGCAAACGCAGGGTGCTTGGTGGCAAACGTGGCAGTTAAGATGGAACATCTTGGCTAGCTGCCCGGCCACGTCAATACCCGCCGAATTAGCCACTCCGAAAAGGCAGGAAACAAAGTCAGCCATCTCGCGCCCAATCTCATCAAATTGATCACTTTTATGTTGCCCCAGAAAATTTTGCATGGCCTCGCCAATTTCACCCATCTCTTCCGAAAGATGAACTCCGGCATCGGCCAAAGTGCGCTTTTCGGCCGGGTATATAGCTTCAAGCATTGATTGAAAGTCGGCAAGTTTGCGAGGTCTAAGCGACTCGTCAACTTTGACCTTTTTTCTTTTGGCTGGCCTGGTCTTTTTGCAAACACATGGTCGCTCGCCGCAGTAAGAGCAAAGCGTCGGGTAACGCCGCCATATTTCTTCCTCGACATCAATATGCATCCGGTTGCCGATAGCCATCAACCACGAAAAAGAAATCAAGAGGTTCAGCTGTAGTTTGGATCTATCCCCCTTCCTGATGCCTTTTAGCGCGCGCATGGCAAAACGCTGCTGATGAATCAGCAAATCCCAAATTGAATACAGCCGGTCGTCCGGCAAACCGTAAATGTGATCAATAAACTTTTGGAACTGGGCGATGGTCCCGCCCCTGGTGAAGCCAGCCATAAGAACATATTCTGACCCGGACCAGCTCCCCGCTCGGGAAATTTCTCGAGTTAGATAAACTCTAAGTTACGGAGACGCCGCCGCGGCAAGAAAATAAACAGTATCGTCAATGCGGCTGAAACCGCGAGGAATAAGCCAAAAGGCAGGAAAACGTTATGAGCAAGCAAGCGCTGTAAAGCCGCTGCGCCCCAAGCCCCGTAAATTAACGAGCCGAAAATAAAGCCGAGCCCCGCGAGCGAAGTGCTTAGAACCTCCGGATCATCAGTCTCGAAATTGGGGAAAACAGCGCCGAGCCCCAGCCCGAATGCGGTGATAAAAAGCGCGGCAACAATAACCGTCCCGGAAAAAACCACCGTTCCGCCGAAAGATATGCCAAGAACCGAAGCGTTGATAAAGCTGAAAATCAAACTCAAAAATACAAACACCGCCGAATAAAAGAAAAACTTGGCGATAAAAGCATTGGCCAAATCCAGCGGGGCTGAAGCGATTATCCAGGCGCTTTTCCGCTCGCTGGAGAACGAGGGAAATGCAAAACGCAGCACAAACATACTCACAAAGTAAACCATGGTGGCAAATTGGAAAATTTGCACTACCGACGGAAGGGTCTCCCCGCTAAGCGCTTCCGCCCTGACCTGGCGCGATAAAATGAAATTTGAGCCGGTTTGAATCAACCACATCAGCAAAAGAAAACCAAGCCACATCATACCTCGCGCATTCCGCGTAAAAGTTATCAGCTCTTTCGCAAAAACTGCGCCCAAGGGCCGGGCTACGCGTTTCAACACCGGCGCCGGGCTGCGACTGACTTCCGCGCCCGCGCTGGCCCGAACCCCGCCCTCACGCAAAACCTGCCACAAAACCAGATGATAACTAGACAATAGCGAAAAAAGCGCCCAGCCCAACAGAAAAAGCGCCGCAAACAAAACCGTCTGAATAAAAGCATCTATTACATTGCCAACTTGCGACGAGTAAATGGTCATAGCCGAATAATGCGAAGGGAAAATATAAAACTCCGCTACAATACGCGATATATCCGGCGAAGAAATATCGAGCGCCCGCGCCTGGAAAAATTCGCTTAAATGGAGCGAGCCAAGTCTCGCCCAAGTCATTCCTAAAAACGTTGCGAAAATCAGCGAAACCGCCAATCCGAGACTCCCAAGAGTTAATGTTGGCTCATCAAAAAAGTTTTGTAATGCCCGCAGTATCCCCGCCGACAAAAGAATCAGCGCGAGCGCCAGCAAAACGGCAAAAGCCGTGAGTATAAAAACCGATGCGAGAGAAATGCCGAGCCCGAGTCCGCTTAAACCGAAAACCGATCGGATGGCCAAAAGCGCCGGCAGGGCAACGACGACGAGCGGCCACAGCGACGACACGAAAACACGGGTAAAAACCAGGGAAGTGGTCATGCCGAAACGCGGCGAAGACATTATAAGTTCGTCCCCCTCCGCGCGAAACATGGCGAATAGGCCAGTGATAAGAGCGCTGGCTAGAACCAGTACAAAAATCACCATGAGAAACAGTTCGTAAAGGTATAAAGGGAAAACCGTTCGGAAAAACTGGTGGCTCGACACAAAACGGAAACCGGAACGAAAGAAGAAAAACATCGCGAAAGCAATAAAAAGAATCACCGCTGTAAAAAGAAAAGCGGTAACGAGCTTGGCCGCGCGATTGGTTTTAAAGTATCTCTGGGCCGCCGCGAGGCGGTAGCGCAAAAAGAGCCCAAACATAGTTAAGCCAGCGACATATAAACATCTTCGAGGGACGCGGTCCTGCTTTTCCCGGCTTTGGTTTTTAACTCGGCCAAAGTGCCTGAAGCGGCAAGCTGGCCGCTCTTCAGCAACCCTATTCGCGTGGATATTTCCTCGGCCACCGGCAGGGTGTGGGTGGCGATAAGCACTGCCCCGCCGTTTTCCGCAAACCTCACAAACTCGTTCTTGGCTATGGCCGCGCTCTTGGGATCAAGCCCGACAATAGGCTCGTCAACCAACAGCAGTTTCGGCTGGTGCAAAAGCGCGCCGAGGATAGTGAATTTCTGTTTGTTGCCCCGCGAGTAATCGGCGAAGTATTCCTTTTCAATTCCTTCGAAACCGAACAGCGGAAGAAGCTCCTTTATCCTCTCTTTACGAGTTTCGTCGTCCAAACCGTATAGCGCTCCGACAATATGCAAGAATTCCTCGCCGGTCATGCCCGACCAAGCCGTCGGCTCGTCCGGGATGTAGCCGATTTTCGATTTGGTCGCCACCGGGTACCGTGTTACCTCTAAACTGTCCACCAGAACCGCGCCGGATGTCGGCTTAAGCAGGCCGGCAACTGTTTTGATGATCGTGGTCTTGCCCGATCCGTTAGGGCCGATCAAAGAAAAAATTTCTCCCGCCGCAACGCTGAAGCTGACGTTGTTTACCGCAACCGTGGCGCCGAATTTTTTGGTTAGACCGTCTATATCCAACATATCCTTATTTTACCCCATAATCGCTTTGCGTCCAACTGACCAAGTGCACAATGCAAAATCTTCAAGCAATATAGCCATTTTCTTCAAGCCACGGAAAGATTCGCTTCATGGCCATAACCGTCAAGTGTTTGGGGTCAACCGTTGAATCAAAGTATCTCACTTCGACAATTTCCGAACACGGCTTGGGCTCGCCGAAAACCTCGCCCATGTATAGGCGGATATTGACTCGGGTATTCTCCCGGCCGTCGGCCACTTCCTCAAACTCGTTAAGAAACTTCAAAGTGCTTTCATCCACATCACAGCAAATTTCTTCTTTAACCTCGCGCTTCAAGCATTCAACATCCGATTCGCCTTCTTCTACGGTCCCGCCCAAAGTGTAAAAAATTTCATCGCGTTTTTTGGAACGCACCATAAGCACGGCTCTGTCCTTAAACACCGCGAGCGCCGCCTTTCGTATAAGCCGTTGGTCTTTATCCATTTTCTATACTCTAGCATCTATCTGCGGTTAGGGGAGAAAGTTTGGGGCCTAATCAGCAGCTATCGCGCAGTTGGCAATAACCGTTAAATGGATTATTTTAGTCAAGGCCAAAGCGAGCATCGGACGGTAACTTTTCTATTAAGCCTTTGAAAAAATTCTTTTCTTAAAGTATTCAATGCCCAAAATTTCCACCAGGCTGACGCCCAAAACAAAAAGCCATTCCGCTTGGCCAAGCGGCTGGGTGGTTAAAAGCTTCTGCAGCGGCGCAAAGTAAACGGCGGCTATGAGCAGCGCCGTTCCTATAGCCGCGCCGGCGACCAAATAACGGTTGGAGAATATATCCCTTCTGAAAATGGTCTGCTTGAACGAACGTACGCTGAAAGCGAAAATCAGCGAGTCCAGCGCAACCAAGGCGAACAACGCCGTTCTGGTGATACCAAGGTCGCCGGTAACTTTATACAAGACGACGAAGGATGCAAAAGCCGCGAGCCCGGTCACGAAAAAAATGGAGGTCATCCACAGTCTTACCGGCTTGTTTAATATTGGCTCATTGAGTCTTCTTGGCATTTCTTCCATAACCCCTGTTGTTTCCTGTTCGGTGGTTAAAGCGATATCCGGAAACCCGTCCTCGACAAGGTTCACCCAAAGAATCTGGGCCGGCAGTAAAGGCAGGGGTAAACCCGCTAACATGCTGGCTAAGAACAAGAACAGCTCGGAAAAATCATCGGCGACGAGATAAACAAAAACCTTGCGTATATTCTGAAAGATGACTCGGCCCTGCTCAATGGCTTTAACTATCGTCTTGAAACCATTGTCCAACAGCACCACGTCAGCCACTTCTTTAGCCACGTCGGTGCCTGAACCAACCGCGATCCCGATGTCCGCGGCTTTGAGCGCCGGAGCGTCGTTAACCCCGTCGCCGACCATGGCCACCACCTCGCCGTTGGCTTCGAGCGCCTCGATAATCTTGAGTTTATGCCGCGGGGAAACGCGGGCGTAAATTGATACCGTCGCCGCCTTTTTTCTCAAATCCTCGCCGGTTATTGCATCGAGATCCTGGCCCTCTAATATATTCTTGTTCTCGGCCTCCAGGCCAATCTCTTCGGCAACGGCCCTAGCCGTGTTCTTGTGGTCGCCGGTGATAATCACCGTGCGAATACCCGCTCGCTTGGTCATCCTAATCAACTCCCCCGTATCCTGACGCAGCGGATCCTTAAGAGCGATGAAACCGACCAAAGTAAGTTCTTTAACAAGCTCTGACAGGTGTTTATACTCAACCCCGGCGCGGCAATCCTTTCTCGCGCAAGCCAAAACCCGCAATCCTTTCCTGGTCAGCGACTCAAGTTTTTTCATCAGCTTTTCCGACTGCGCGCCGCCTAACCTCGCCTTTTTGCCGTCAACATCCAAGCCATTGGCGCGAGTAATAATCTCCTCCGGCGCGCCGACGACGTAAAGTACGTTCTTTAGCCGACTTAGGCGATGGAGCGTTGCCGCATATTTAAGGTTAGACTCAAAAGTGATCCGGTCAATTACCGGATAACTTCTTTCGAGTTCGTGTTTATTCAACCCGGCTTGCATGCCGGCGAGCAGAAGGGCCTGGTCAGTTGGCCGACCGCGCACCACCCACTCCTGCAGTTCAACCTCGGGATTTTCGACAAAAGCTTCGTTGACCAAAGCCGCTATTTTGAGCGCTGCGATATGAGACTCAACGCCGTTGCTTTTCTCACCCCTAGCCAGACCGTCAATGCGACTGCCGATCAGTTCGCGCGTGCTGGTCAAAATGTGGCTTACTCTCATTTTGCCCTCGGTCAGTGTTCCGGTCTTGTCGGTGCAAATAACTGTGGTGCCGCCGAGAGTCTCGCACGCCGCCAACTTCCTCACGAGGCCATTTTGCTTGAGTATGCGCCGCATGCCCAACACCAGTATGACGGTAATGGCCGGCAGCAGGCCTGCCGGAATGGCCGAAACGGCCAGGGCCAATGAGGCCACAAAAATATCCGCAAAAGATTTTTCCTTGAAGTAACCGACAACGATGATAACCGCGATGATCGCCAGTATGAAAGCGCCGGTTACTTTTGAAAGATAAGCAATCTTTCGCTGTAGCGGCGTCTTGCGCTCCTTGGTTGCTTTCAAAAGCGACACTACGTCGCCGATTTGGGTTTTGATGCCGGTAGCCACAACGACAGCCTTGGCTCGCCCTTCCTCGACGATCGTGCCCATAAAAACCATGTTATGACGTTCGGAAAGAGGAGCTTCCTCCGGCAAAGCGTCAGTCAGCTTTTTTTCGACGGCCTGCCACTCTCCGGTTAAACTCGACTCATCAACCTTCAGGCCTCTGGCTTCGAGAATTCGCCCATCGGCCGGCACCTTGTCCCCCGCGTTTAGCGCGATGACGTCGCCAATCGCCAGTTTCTCGCTATCCAACTCCTTTTCATAACCGTCCCTAAAAACTCTGGCCCGGATTTTGACTATTTTTTTCAGCGCGCTAAGCGACCGGTTGGCTTTATTCTCCTGATAGAATCCGACCGTGGTATTTATAAGCAAAACGGCGATTATAAAAATGCTGTCGCTAAAGTGCTTGAGCAGAAAAGAAATGACCACCGTGGCAAACAAAATATACATCAACGGGCTGTTGAACTGGCTGAAATAGAGCCGTAAGCGGGAATACGGCTCCTCGGCGGGCAAAACATTATCGCCGAACTTCCTTAACCTTAGCGATGCTTCCAAACTTGACAGTCCTTCTCTCTTGCTTTTGACTTCAGTCAAAACCTGGGCGATTGGAGTTGTATGCCACTTCTTCTGCATATTTCCATATTACCTAAAGTCCGAAGGGTCAGCCACAGTCAAAAAAATTGCGCTGGAAACTCGCGCCTACCTATCTTTTCAACTATCGCATCAAACTTAACCTAACGCCGCCTATAGCCCTGCGGGAAGTTCCGGCCATGGGTCGCCGAGCGGCGTTG
>CAYNAP010000021.1:0-2166 GCA_964395285.1 uncultured Candidatus Saccharibacteria bacterium | reverse complement strand
AACGCCGCCTATAGCCCTGCGGGAAGTTCCGGCCATGGGTCGCCGAGCGGCGTTGATAATTTGCTCGCGGCTGCCAGTCCTGAACCCGCTTGACTCGAAGACCCTGCGGCGGATATTTCACTCCTCGCGCGTGCGGCCAATTATTCCGACGCTCCCCGCTTAATTCGGGGGTTACTCTCGGCTCCGGCGGCAGTTCCGGCAGAGGCAATACGCGAAGACTTTTTCTGATGAGTCTCTCTATATTCCTGACTTCGCGCTGTTCTTCCGGCAACACAAATGATATGGCGCGGCCCTCCCTTCCCGCGCGGGCCGTCCGGCCGATGCGATGCACGTAATCTTCCGAATGAGCCGGCAGATCATAGTTTAAAACCAGTTCGATCCCAACCACATCAATCCCCCGCGCGGCAATGTCGGTGGCCACCAGCACCCGGTAGCGGCCGGATTTAAAACCGTCCAAAGCGTCGCGCCGCTGGCCGAGCGAGCGGTTGGAGTGGATTTCCGCCGCGTTATGCCCCATGGCGCGAACTGCTTTGGTAACTCGCTTTGCTCCGTATTTCGTCCGGGTAAAAATAAGGGCCGCTCCTTTATGTTCGTTGAGAATCGCTTCGAGCAGCCGGTTCTTCGAATCTTTTTTGACGATAAATATTTCCTGGGTAACCTGCTCCACCGTAGTGCCCGGCGGCGCCATTTCAACCCGAATCGGCAGTTTCATGTTGGCTGTCGCGATTTTCATTATGTCCGCCGAGATCGTCGCCGAAAAAAGCATGGTCTGTCGGTCTTTCGGCACCGCGTGAAAAATCTTCTGGACCTGGGGCAGAAAGCCCATATCGAGCATCCGATCGGCCTCATCCAAAACCAAAATATGGACCCGATCAAGCTTGATGGTAGCTTGATTCAAGTGGTCATTCAGCCGCCCGGGAGTGGCCACTATGATATGCGGATTTTTGGCGATGGCCTGAAGCTGGGGCTTCATTGAAGCGCCGCCGATTAAAACCGCGGTTCTCAAGCCAAGCGAGCCGCCGATTTTTTGCAGCACTTCTTCCACCTGCAAAGCAAGCTCCCGCGTCGGCAGAACGACCAGCCCACGCCCCTTGGATTGAGCCAGGCGCTGAATCATCGGGATGCCAAAAGCCAAAGTTTTCCCGGTGCCGGTCTGGGCCACACCCACCACGTCCTTGCCCTGAATGGCGATAGGGATGGCTTGATGCTGAATGGGCGTCGGCGTTCGGTAGCGGAGTCGCTCCAGAATTTCAAGCAAGCCCGGGGCGATGCCCAAGCCGTAAAAACCGGAAATAGTTTCTTTCACGTGTTGTCTCATGCTGGTTAGTGTATTGTATAGCGCATTTTACCAAGATGAAAGGCATCCCGCCGAGAATCTAAAGGCACTCCAAAAAAACCGCCGGGACTATCTCATCCAGCGATTTTAGAATGACGAAGTATTGCGACTATTTCCAAACAGCCAGTATCACTCCCATAATTGAGAGCGACACCAAGTAATAGCCGCTGTTCAAAATCCAAAGTTTCCATGATTTGCCTTCCCACAGGACCACGCCCAAAGTAACCGGAGCGATAAACCCAAGCCAGTTAAAAAATCCGACCATAAGCCCGGCGCCAACCCCGCTTATACCAAGATATTGGCTCGCGAAAATAAGCGCGTGGCCAAGAACGTAACTCATAACCAGCGCGCCGAGAAAGTTAATCGCGTATAGCTTGCCCATGCCACGAGCTTTCGCGGCGCTGATTTTTTCTTCGGTCATGCCGCTAAGAGCCACCCATGGCTTGCTGAATAACGGGCCGTACCAAAGACCGCCGATGATCATACTCGCCACCGCTGCGCCGACCACTGCCAGATAATTTATAGGAACTTGAGGCATGCGTTGAGTAATTTTAACTTGATAATTCCGACCAGCTTGCTCTGCGGTTGCCTTAGGGATGTTCTTCCTTCGACAAGCTCAGGATAAACTAGCTTGAACAATGGTTCGACAAGCTCACCACAGGCATTCTTCGAGCGAAGCCCCGCTAAGCGGGGCGAAGTCGAGAAGCTTCCTTTGATACCGACCTGCCTGCAAATCGGAGGTTTAAAAAGCCAAAAAACTTTAACTCTCGGACAACACTCCGTCAAAATGCTCATCGTTGGCCAAGGCCTCCTCTTTCGTCTCGTGAACT
>CAYNAP010000020.1:0-13248 GCA_964395285.1 uncultured Candidatus Saccharibacteria bacterium | reverse complement strand
GAAACACGACCAGCACTTTCTATTACGACATGGCTTTCAACTATTATTTGCCGATTGAGACCATACCGCCGCGCGACGAAGGTTTTTCCGTAACCAGGAGTTTCTATAAGAACGACGACACCAAGTATGAGCATCCTTTAAACGCGGCTAAGATTGGCGACGTTTTGAAGGGCCGCCTGACTATAACCACGCCGAAAGACCGCAATTTCGTCGCGGTTGAGGACTACATACCGGCTGGCGTCGAGTTGGTGAATTTCAACTTGGCCACCGAAGATAAATCGCTCGCGCCAAAGGACTACTACCCGGGCGGGGGGTATTATGGCGATTACAGCAAGGCTTTGCCGGGAGGCAACGCCAAAGTTTCGTCGGTGGCGTCTGTCGGCGGCATTGCCAACAGTCTTGAAAATCTTCTCGGCTTTATTTCGTTCCGGTGGTTTGGGCGGGGCGCCAGAGAACTGGACGACGAAACCTACGAGGCGGTTAGGCCGTACCGCAATTTATACCCCGACGCGACCGAGTTTCATGACGATAGGTTGTTCCTGTTCAAAGAGCGGCTGCCGGCCGGTGTCTACGAATACGAATACTATGCGCGGGTGCTTATACCCGGGACTTATCACCACCTTCCGGCGGTGGCGAGCGAAATGTATTTCCCGGAAAACTTCGGGCGCACCGCTGGAAGCTACTTCACGGTTGAAAATCCGTAGCCGACCGGTAAGCCCCGTTAGAGATTTATTTACTGAAACCGTTTAAGAAAGACCACCGGCTTTAGCCGGTGTGGGCGTTTAACGCATCGCACGGAAGCGTCTCTATCGGTAATAAGCAGAGTTGTCCACGGCGTCATTGCGAGCGAAGCGAAGCAATCTCGGCATGAGGCCATGGCTCCAAAGATTGCTTCGGCGTTCCTGCTCGGCAGCGGGAACGCCTCGCAATGACGAAACCCTGCTTCGCCGCAGGCTTTGCCTGCGGGATAAAAGCCGCCAGCATAGCTGACGGCTTCTCACTCGGCTCGGACGTGGATTTTAACTTCTGCTTCTTGACCGTTTGAAGCCTCGGCCGAGATCAGATAGTCACCCTTGGCCGGAGGATGCCATGTCAGGTTTTGGCCCTGACCAGCAGATGCGCCGTTAACGAACCAATTAACCTCGCTTGCAGCCGCGAGCGGTATTTCGGTTTGGCTCTCCAAAAGAAATGTGTCGCCGTTATGCGGCGCGGTTATCAGCAAAGGCTCCTTTAGCAAATTGCGCTTGGTTAGGTAGTCGTCGCCGGCGAGGCCGTATTCAATCGATCCCTGCTCGTTGAATTCTTTTACACGGCTGAAGGTGAAAGGGGTTTTTTTGTTGTAGGGAGAGTTCAGCATTATCTCCATAGCCTCATGCCATATTTTGCCGGCGCCCAATTGTCCGGAGAGCTCGCGCATCGGCGTGTTCTTGCTGTTGCCAATCCACACCCCGACCAGGAAGTCGGGAGTGTAGCCCACCGTCCAGCTGTCATGATAGTTGTAAGTAGTCCCGGTTTTGAGAGCGTAGTTTTTTTGCGGCAGGTTGAGATTGCTCTTGATGCCAAATTGGTCAATCGAGGTGTCGCGGTCGGAAAGTATTTTGTTGACGAGCTCGGTTATTTCCGGACCGACGATTTTCTTTTCAGCGGAGAACGGTTTGGCCATGGGCGGTTCCAGCGGCGGCTTGGCGGGATCGCGATAAATAGCGAGCGGCTTTAACCAACCTTGGTTCGGGAAAGTTGTAAAAAAATCAGCAAGCGTCAGAAGGTCAACTTCGAGCCCGCCTAAGGCCGGGCTTAAGCCGTAATTTTCGTAGGGTTGAAGAGCTTTGAACCCAAAAGCTTCGGTCAAAAAGTTATAGAAGCCTTCAGCGCCGGCATATTCCAGTACTTTTACCGTGGGCACGTTGAGACTGTTGGACAGGGCTTGGTGAAGAGTTACCACGCCGCGGTACTGGCCGTCGTAGTTTTTGGGGTAAAAAGGAAAGCCGGTGCCGATATCGTACTTGTATTCGCGGTCATCAACCAAAGTGTAAGGACGCAGTCCTTTTTGGAAGGCGAAAAGATAAATAAATGGTTTGGCAGTAGAGCCGACGGGCCGCGGCTCGATGGCCATATTTAGCTGGCTGCCCGCGGATGAGGAGTAGGGATTTGGGGAACCAACCACGGCCAGCAATTCGTTTTCGGGCAGTTTTATGACCACCACGGCGCCGTTTTCAACACTTGAAAAGTTGGCTGAAGAAAGGTTCCGCCTCAAAACTTCGCGCAGGTTCTCGGTGAGGTCGCGGTCAATGGTCAGCTGGCATGAGCTGGGGCAGTTTACGCCGAGGCTTGATAATTCGAAGGATGTTTTGTTTTGGCGGATGTTTTCGTTTTCGTCCGGCGGGTTTGCGGCAGAATCTTTGGTTGTCGGAGCAGTTTGTGTCACGCCAAAGAGTGCGGCCAGGCCCGGATAGGTTTTGGCGTTTAGAAAACTGCCCGGATAGCTATTAGAAGGGTTGCTTATTGAGGCGAGGAGTTCGATAATCTCGCCGTCGTCCAGGAGTTCGGGCGAGGTATTGAAATACAGGCGGCTGGCTTCGCCGAGTCCTTGGGCGCGGTTGCCGAAGTAAATTGAGTCAGCATACATTTTTAATATCTCTTCTTTGGAGAGGTGGGCTTCTAGACTTAGAGCGTACCAGGCTTCTATGATTTTGTTTTTAAAACTGCGCTCGCGCTCGTTTGCAAGCAGGACTTTGGCCAGCTGTTGGGTTATGGTGCTCGAACCGCGTGGTTTGCCCGAAACAACGAGCGATGCAGCGCTCCGGGCTATGCTCCAAGGGTTTAGCCCGGGGTGGTAGTAAAAAAACCGATCCTCTTTTTTAAGCAAGAGCCTGGCGAAAGCGGGAGAGATGCGTTCGAGGGGGGAAGAGTAATAACCTCTGGCGTTGGGCCTTAAGCTTATAATCCTACCTTCGCGGTCGGTTATCACCGGCGACTTCAGCTCGCGGTAGGTTTGTTCGAGATTTTTGGCAAAAGGATAAGTAACGGCCGAAAACAAGAAGTAAGCGGCGAGGACCGCGGGTAACGTGTATTTCAAGCGAATTTTTGATAAGATGTTGCGGTAGCCAGTCATTAGAGCTCATGTCTATTTTCTACCCGGGCGAGCTTTTCATCCCATTACCACTAGGATACCACGGTAAGCCCGTGGGGAATGCCAGTCTAACTCGAAGCAGCTCGTCGGATACCACGTTTCGTGGTAACGGGATTCACAGTTTTCAAGAGTTTTTGACCGACCTAACTGAATCAGCATCCAATCATAAAATTCTATGCAGGATAGCCATTGGAGAGTTATATTATTCGGAGTTGCGGCTTTTTTTGTGATTTCGGCCGGATTGGCCGCAAAGCAAATATTTTTTGAAGCCAAAAGTTATCCGCCCGGCGTGAAACAGGCCGATGCTGTGGCGGCGATTGTTTTAAAGGAGGGCACTGCGGTTCCAGACCTTTCGGCGGAATCGGTTTTTTCGGTTTACGTTGACGGCGCCGGAAAATCTAAAGTTCTCTTCGAAAAAAACTCCAAAATGAAAACGCCAATCGCAAGTCTTGCCAAAATTATGACCGCGTTCGCGGTCCTTGGCAACTACCCCCAAGACCGAAACATAACTATTTCCAAATCGGCGGTGATAGAGCCGGAAGAAGCCGGCCAACTTAAGCCAGGCGAAGTATTCAGCGTCGCTCAACTGCTCTATCCGATGCTGATTGAGTCTTCAAATGACGCGGCGGCGGCTTTAGCCGAGGATGCGGGTCGGGCAAAGTTCATCGGGTTGATGAACATTATCGCCAATAGCGCCGGACTTCAAGACACTTTTTACGCTAACGCGACTGGTCTCGACCAAGGAGATTTGACTTTTCTTGCCGAAGTTAAACTCCGCGAGGCTGCTTCTTCGGCCGGGGGTCTTACGAGTGAGGGAAGGGAAGGCGAAACTTTTGGCGGCACCGGGTTTTCGACCGCCGAGGATCAGGCAACCCTTGCCCGTTATATTGCGGATAAGCAGCCGGAAATATTTCGCATTCTTTCCATAGACGAGATGGATTTATACAACGCCGACGGAGAATTCCATCACAGGATGGAAACTACAAATGAGCTTCTTCGAGATAACGAGTGGGGGAGGAAGATACTCGGCGGCAAGACCGGCGAGACCCCAAAAGCCAAACAGGCATTGCTTTTGATTGTGGCCCCGCCCGAAGGCAAGTCTGGCTATGTAGTGAATATTGTTTTAAAATCTGACCAGCGCTTCCAGGATATGAAGACTCTCGCCGATTGGGTTTATAACTCTTACGTGTGGTCGGCCGACTGAATGGCGCGCGAGTTTAAAAATTTAAGAGTTTAAATAACTTCGGGGTCAAGGGCGCTTATGGACACTTTCGCCCACGCTTTTTGGGCTGGCGCGGCGGCTCAGGCCGCGAATAAAAAGTTGCTCGAACGAAATAATAAGAAGCCGCTAAGTATTTGGCGGGCGGCTTTTTGGGGCGTTTTCCCGGATTTTTTTGCTCTTACGCCAGCATTTATTTGGTTGGTTTGGGGATGGCTCGTCGGCAGCCCGGCTATAGAAAACCTTACTAGGGTTGACCAGTTTGAGCCGGCGGTTCAGGACGCAATACCCATCGTTAAATTGATCCATTCGCTCTATAATTTGAGCCATAGCGCTATAGTTTTTTTGGCGGTATTTGGCTTGGCCTATCTGCTTTATCGGCGGCCTACTTGGGAGCTTTTTGGCTGGCTGGCACACATTCTGATTGACATCCCTACTCACACCTACCGTTTTTTCCCCACGCCGGTCTTGTGGCCGATTTCCGGATGGAAATTCGACGGCCTTTCTTGGGCCACTCCGTGGTTTATGGCTATCAACTATTCGGCCATTATCATAGTTTATCTTTACCTTTTTCGCCTTTCGCGGCGCAATCGCTGATGAAATTTTTTAAGGAAAGATGGATTTTTTTACTTGCTGTTGCAGCGGTCACAGCCATTTTTTTGTTGGTGGAAAAGCTTATCCCGGCTATCCGCGCGCCGTTTTTGCCAGCGCCTCGGGATATAACAAAGTATCTGCCTCAAGGGTCCGGTATTCCTAGTGAGGAAGACAGTTCGGATCTTCCGTTAAAGTTGCCTAAGGGGTTTTCGGTTTCTATTTTTGCCAAAGATTTGCCGGGGGCGCGAGTAATGAGGTTTGATCATCTTGGCAATATATGGGTCAGCCGGACTTCGGCCGGAGCGGTTACCCGCCTCGATGTAAAAAATGGGCAGGTGGTTAAGCAGTCTGATGTTTTCAGCGGGATGCAAAAGCCCCATGGCCTGGCTTTTGATCCCCAAGACAATAATTTTCTTTACGTTGCCGAGGAAAACAGGATTCGCAGCTTCCGAGTTGATGAAGGCGCTGGCAACGGCAAAGAAGTTTTGAGTCTGCCGTCGGGCGGCGGGCATTTCACAAGAACGGCGGGTTTTGGCCCCGACGGCGGCCTTTACGTTTCGGTCGGTTCGAGCTGCAATGTTTGTCGCGAGTCGGATCAAAGACGCGCGACCATTCTCCGGTTTGATCCCGCTACAAAGCAATCGCGCGTTTTTGCCCGGGGTTTGCGCAACGCGGTTTTTTTCACATGGAATCCGGCGGACGGGCAGATGTGGGCAACTGAAATGGGCCGCGACTGGCTGGGCGACGATTTACCCCCCGATGAAATCAACATTATTAAAGATGGTCAAAACTACGGTTGGCCGATTTGCTACGGCAAAAACATTCATGATACCGATTTCGACAAGAATGCCTATATACGCAATCCGTGCAGCGAGCCATTTGAAACGGGGTCATTTATTGATATACCTGCCCACTCCGCACCGTTAGGTTTAGCTTTCATCCCGCCAAATTCATCCTGGCCGGAGGATTATTGGCACGATCTCATCGTCGCTTATCACGGATCGTGGAACAGAAGCGAGCCCGCTGGCTACAAGGTAGTGCGCTATAGGTTTGATAAGAACGGAAGTTACGGCGGCGTTGAAGATTTTATAACCGGATGGTTAGCGCCCGATGGGGCTCTCGGTCGGCCGGTGGATGTCTTGGTCCAACCAGGCGGGGTTATGTATATTTCCGACGATAAGGCCGGGGTGATTTATCGAGTAGTTTACTTCGGGATTTCTAATTGACGCTTTCAATTCTCTCTGTTATAGTTTAGGAAGAATCAGCCGAGAACCGCGGGTTGCAGTTTCTCGTAACTTTAGCCAAGGGAGGCGGATATGCCAAGCTGGATTGGCCCCGTGGCAGTGGTTATTGTGGTGATAGGGGTGGTTGTTCTTCTCCTTACGGCGGCGCCTAACGTGCGTGGTCTGTTGAGGAAGGTGAAGGAGAGAGCTAGCGAGGCTAGGGTGGTGGATCTTGAGCCGTATGGTTTCTGGGCGACCATTCGCAAGCGGCTGGGCTGTCGGCCGCCGGAGGGCAGGTCTTGACCAGCTCTTTGGCGTTGGCGTTGGTTATACTTCTTGTCGGGCCGGTTTTTGACAGCTTTTTACCGGTTGCACTGCTTACAGCGCTAACATTTGTCCTTTTTCGCCCGGGGAAAAGGGCAAGGAGGTGAGAGCAAAAGATGAAGGTGCTCTTGGCGTCTGCTTCCAGCCGCGAGTTACAGGGCGTGCTGACATCCCATGGCCATGAAGTGACCGTAGCCAGGGATGTCCCTTCGGCTTGCGGGCTTCTGGCTTCGGGTTTTCACCCCGAGCTTGCCGTGATCGATGATGGCGTAAGTGGTGAGGACCGTTCTGGTTTCAGAGAGCTTGTTTCTTGCCTGCGTCTTCACTGTCCCGAAGCCGCGCGGGTGCTCTTGCTGAAAGAATACGGCGTCCTGTCCCACTTTGTGTCCGAATGCGGGGTTGACGCTGTAGTCTACAAAGAAGGCACCAGGGTTAACGAATCCGCGCTCGTTATGGCGGCTGATCGCGCCGCGCGGCAGAGACCGGCCGCCTGAACATCGCTTTGCAGCTTCACAAGCCAGCGATGTTTTTTTGTTTGGTCAGCGCATGCCCAACTAGAATCCAAGCTCTTGGCCCGTGGGAGGGACGGATTTCTAACGGAGGCGAAGCGTTTGCTCCGGGCCGGGTTTACCGCACAATAAAATACATTTTTTGCATCTTGACTGGTTTGGCTCTTTGGCTAGGATAGAGGTTAAAGTCGCGAGAAAAAGTTTAGTTTTAAAATAGGCAAATATGGATCAAAACGATCAGGGTCCGGGCGGTTCGAGGAAACTTACTTTGGTGGTTATTGTGCTGATTATTGGCGGGTTAATTGGTTTTTGGCTTGGGCGGAAATATGAACGCAAAGTTTCGCCTAAACCAAGCACTGCGGCAACCGAGGGACAGCCGGAAGGTCAAGAAGGGGAAAATAAATCCATGACTGAAGGAATAAACCTTCCGGGGCTGGGGGCTGAAGCTACAGGCGGCAACACAGTTTTGGTGGAAGACCAGGCCACGGGCAATACTGTTGCGGTTAAAGCTCTTTCGCTCGTTAAGGACGGGTGGGTAGCCATACATCGCGACAGCGACGGCAAGCCGGCCGGCATTATGGGCGCCCAGCGTTTCAACGCGGGCAAGAACCAGACTGGGACAGTGGATCTCTTAAGTTCTACCGAAGAGGGCAAGGTGTATTATGCCATGCTTCACGATGACGACGATGGCGATCACAAGTTTGACCGCACCAAAGACTTGCCGGTAAAAGACGCCGAAGGCAATCCGATAATGGTGCGTTTTGTGGCGACGGCTAAAACAGGCCAGTAGATTGGCTGCAAAGCAGGGAATGACTAAGACCGCGTATCAATGTTGATGCGCGGTTTTCGGTTTTTTGACTGGGCGGCGGAGTGCGGTTATCATTAAAGCATGAACCGTAACGTGGGGAAGTTTGTTGCCGGCGGCTTAGGCATTGTTGCCGTGGCTGTCGCCGTTTTGTACTTGGTTGATTACATCCGTTATCGAACCAGCCCGGAATACAGGATAAACAGGTTTTTTGAGAACTTAAATAATGAATACGCGAAAGATACTTACGGCGGGGATACGCCGGAAGAAACTCTTCAGCTTTTTATTGAGGCGCTTAAAAAAGGAGACACTGATTTAGCCAGTAAGTATTTTGTGTTGGATAAGCAAGAAAAGTGGAAAGGGGATTTGGCGAAGATAAAGGATAAAGGGTTGCTGGGTGATATGGTTAAGGATTTGGAGAAGGTTAGGAGAACGCATGATGTTAGCGACAATATGGCCAGGTTTGAATTGGTAAACGAAGACAAGGAAGTCATTACTGTTTTTCACATCTCTAGGAGTAGTAATGGCATATGGAAAATTTTAGATTTATAGCTACTTTATTGGCGGTAGTTTTTGCACTTGCACAACCGCACCTTTTGCTTTCCTATTCGGAAAAAACAACCCATCCAGCTTTAACTAGAGAGGTCGTTACTTTTTACAATCATCACTTTTCCGGCAGAAGTATTTCAGAAAGTGATACTAAATTAGTGATCCAGGGCAGTATTGACGAAGACGCCGGAACGCGCTGGCTTCAGCACTTTTACGACCCAGCGCATAATCGCGGTCTTACTCTTGGCAAAAACGAGCTATTTAAGGATCGAGAACTTGCGGCGATAATAGGCGGCGCTCAATCGAAATTCTTAAGTTCCAAAGAGTGGGCTAACGATACTTCGGCTCAAGCCGGCGGGGTAAGCGGCCTTACGGCCGGTGTTGTTAGGAGCTACTTTGGCTCTAAAGACGATTTTACATGGGACAAAGCCATATATGAATATGCTTGGGGCGATAAAAATAAGGGGTTACAATCTCTGGGGCATGTTTTGCATTTGCTTGAAGACGCCACAGTGCCGGATCACACCAGAAACGACCCTCACCCTCCGGTTTTGGATTTAGGGAGTCCTTACGAGAGTTGGACTTCGAAATTTAACCCTGAAAACATAAGTTTAGTTGATGGATTGATTGCTAAGAACGAAAAGCCCATCCAGCTTAATTCTATCAGCGACTACTTTGATAAGATGGCTGCGTACTCGAATGCTAACTTCTCAAGCAAAGATACGATTTGCGTAAGCGATTATTCTAGTCCGATTCCAAACTTTGAAAAAAGAGAAACTTCAAGTGATGGACAGACCTACTTTTTTAGTTACAAAACTCAAGGCAGTGATATATACCGCCTGTATGCTAGATCCGCAGACTCTGAATGGTTTTCAGTAGTTAAAAATAATGATAAAGGCTGTAAATATTTTTTGGACGATGGCGATAGTTTAATCCTCTCCGACTACTGGGATCGCCTGTCGAAGCAAGCGGTGCTAAACGGCGCGGGGGCGGTGAAACTGTTTTTCGATGAAGTTGACAAGGAAAAACAAACCAAAATCCTGTTTAACAAAAATAAGTCTTTACTGGGCAAGGCGGTAAGCGCTACGGGAAAGGGCATTGTTAAGGCGGCCGATTTTTTTGCAAGCGCGGCCAAAGCAACGGTTAAAAGAGTTGATAATATTGCCGCCAAAGCGGTAGATAAAACAAAACAGCAGCTTTCCAATATATCCGCCGCTTTCAGCAACGCTAACAAACCGGCTGATTCTACCGGGCCCAACACGGCTGGTTTTGTCAGCGTTGTATCTTCTTTAGATTCGGTACAGAGCGGCTCGCGGGTTGTAAATCTTGAACTTGTCATCTTGCCGAATGACAAGAAAAATAAAAATGCGGCTCCTTCGCCGGCATCCGGCTCTTCATCTGCGTCCAACAGCGGCCTTGTGCAAGAAACCGGCCAAGGAGGCGCTCAAGATAGTAATAGTTACTCTCTTTGGCTCGCAACCGGACCGGGCGGCGCTTCAGCAGTGAGGCAAGAGCCCCAAAATAACTCGCAGTCAGAGGTGAGCCAGTCCGGGGGCGCGTTATCGAGTCCTGAACCAACTCCAACCCCCACCCCGGTTGAAACTCCCGACTTGGACCAGCCGCCGTCTTCGGGCACTTCCACGCCGCCATCGGAAGACGCACCGCCGTCGGAGGAGCAAAACGCGCCGAATGCGTTACTGACTGTAAGCGAATGCGCTGTTTCATTCGGTGCGGAGGGTTGTCTTACCACTTCTTCAGCACTGACGATAAACTTCTCAAGCGACTCGGCCAGCGTAGATCATTATGTGGCGGAGTGTTTTAAGGGCGGCAACCCATGCCCGGATTTCACTTACAACTCCGAAGCGACTTCAACCCAATATACAGCGGGGGACGGGTTATACGTTTTCCGCGTAAAAGCGGTTGACGCTCAAAGCCGCCAAGGCGACTTTTCAGAACAAACAGTTGAGGTCAACTCCATGCCGGTGGTTATAAATGAAATTGCCTGGGCCGGCACTTCGGCCGAAACGGCGC
This sequence comes from uncultured Candidatus Saccharibacteria bacterium, assembly GCA_964395285.1. GTDB lineage: Bacteria > Patescibacteriota > Minisyncoccia > Sungbacterales > SURF-37 > CAYNAP01. The sequence goes on along the minus strand of CAYNAP010000020.1, from coordinate 2,864 downwards.
AGGACGAATGGATCGAGCTTTATAACCGATCGTCCCAACCGATTTCTTTGGCGGGGTGGATTTTGCAGTCGCTAACCGATGGCAAGCCCTATATAAACCTTTCCGGCACGATTGCGGCCAATGGTTTCTATCTTATCGAACGCACTGATGACAATACTGTTGCTGACGTAACCGCGGATCTGGCGACTTCTTTTGGCGCCGGCGCAGGATTCGGGCTTTTAGATACGGGCGAGGTTTTATCACTCGCTTTCGGCAGCACGACCATTGACCAAACTCCGCCGCTCAACTCCTGCGGCGCAAACCGCTGGTGCGGGGGGAATTCGGCCTCGAGAGCAACCATGGAGCGGGTTGATCCCGATTTGCCGGGGGCCGATCCCAATTCTTGGGAAACGAACAACGGAGTTATTCGGAATGGGCTTGGCGCTTCGGGCGGCAAGCTGAACGGCACGCCGAAAGCGAGAAACAGTCGGAATTATTACATCAGTCAAACTGCTGCGCTTACTGCTTCTAAAAAGCTGATCAAGTCTAAAAGCCCGTATTTCATCGGCTCTGGCGGGTTAGTCATTAACGAAGGAGTTACGCTCGATATAGATCCGGGGGTAGTGATAAAGTTCCAACCCGGCATTGAAAATTTGATTGTCAACGGAACGCTCAAGGCCAACGGCAATGCCGCCGACAGCATAGTATTCACGTCTTTCCTTGATGACGAATACGGAGGGGACACCAACGGCGACGGCGCCTCAACCACTCCTTCACGGGGCAGTTGGAAAACGGTGGTTTTCAACGCGACCAGCCAAGAATCGGCAATATCCTATTCGAGATTCAGATACGGGGGGAGATGGTTCGACGATCAAAGTTCCGGACAGGCTTTGCTGAAAGCCGATGGGACTTCGGTAAATATATTCAACTCGGTTTTCGAGAAAAGTTTTAAGTCCGGAGTGTGGCTGGTTAACTCTTCCGGCAGTATATCCGACTCGGTTTTTCAGGACAACAACGTTGATGGCTTTTCTTACGGGATTTTAGTCGATGGCGGTTCGCCGACAATCCAGAATAGCGCCTTTATGCGCAACACCACCGGCATTCGGTTTATAAATTTCGCCAAAGGTGCGGTTTCGGGAAACAACTTCAGTGAAAATGCAAAAAATGCGGTTGACGTTATAAAGAGTTCTCCCGATTTTTCCTCAAACAGCGCTTCGGGCAACGGCCTGAACGGCGTGATGTTCAACGGGTTGGTCGCCGACGACTATACTTTTAAGAAGGATTTGCCCTATGTAATTTCCGGCAGCGTGTTTCTGGCTGGCGGCAAGATTTTTTCCGCTGAACCCGGAGCGGTTTTCAAGGGCGAAGACGACTCTTCGATAATTTACGCTCACGGCGTTTTTAACCTGGCCGGGGACGGCGACCAGCCGGTTGTTTTCACTTCACTGAAGGACGATTCTTACGGGGGCGACACCAATAACGACGGCGCGGCGACCCAGCCGGCGAGAGGGGATTGGGGTCATTTGGAATTTTTGTCAACGACCACGCCCTCGATCATTGATAATACACTCGTGCGTTACGGCGGATCTTTCACCACCGCGGCGATAACTTTGAATTCGGGTTTGGCGGATATAACCAATACGGTCGTTGAGCTGAATAAGTACCGGGGGCTGGCTATGGATAACGCTTCGTCAACCATTGACCGTCTGAATGTGCGCGACAATAACGGGCCGGGAGCCAACTCCGGTTTGCATCTTAGCGGCGGCACGCGGGTGGTCATATCCAACTCCAGTTTCACCAACAACAAAATAGGCATCAACTCCGACGGCACGGCGGTGGTGGCTAGCGGGGGAGGGAATACCTTCAGCGGCAATAATGTAGACATGTTCCCGAGCGGGTTGCTGCCGTGAGGCGCGGCTGGATGGCAACATCTTCGGTTTTTTGATTTGCCATAAGGCGTATGCTATAATCGGGCAAGTGCACCGTGCAGTCGTGTGAGGCAGGGCAGTTCGCCGCGCTTCTAAAGCGCAAAGGGAGGGGAGAAAATGGGGATGGCATGGTTGGCTTTTATGCTTGCCGCCGCAATGTTGGGCGTCGCAGAGGCGGGAGAGGCGCCGCCTAGCCCCCAGGATTTGGTTGTTTCGTTCAACCCGTTGCGACTGAACAACCGAGTTGGAATGCAAGTCAGCGTTTTTTCTCAGCGGGAAACAAGTTATAGGGTTGGCTTGCTTATCCCGGTGGCGGTCAGCGAAGAAGGACGGTTCAAGGTTCTTGTTTCCATACTAGAACCGCCCATGCGTCCCGAGGGATTGTTGAGATGTGGAATACCCGGCGATGAGTCGTTGGGTCAGGGGCGTTTGTGGAAAGGCACCTGCGCTAACGTAAGGCACCGCAACCTGGCTGTGGTCGTCTTTTGGATAGCTTCGCACACCTTTGAGGAGCTCGAGAAGTTAGGTATAAAGAAATTAACGGCGGCGGTCCAGAGCAACCGAGGCGAGGAGTTTTTCTTGTTCCGCCGCGATGTTTTGATGGAAAGATTGAGGACACTGCCCGAAGCCAACAGTGATGAATTGGGGTCGGGAGTGAATCAGAAAGACGACCAGATCTAACCCTCCCTCGCCAACGGTTTTAGCGCCGGTATCGGGTTTGGCCGGCAACCCGCGAAGTTTTAGCGGGCTGGGGAAGCGATACCCAGACTGCACCCACAAAGGTGCGGTTTTTATATTCCAAGCGGATAAAACTTGCCAAAGTCATGTTTTCGCTGGCTGAAGAATAAGCGAAGAAACGCGAGCCTTCCCGTTTGGGGTAACTAATTATAGAGTTTGACTCAAGTTGCCGGAAAGCACGAGGGGCGCACTATTATTGCGCTTGTTTGAAAATTACCC
>CAYNAP010000019.1:0-13590 GCA_964395285.1 uncultured Candidatus Saccharibacteria bacterium | reverse complement strand
AAAGTTCGGGTGACTAGGACGAAGTTAGGGACTCCGGTTACGCGCATTCGTTTGTACGGTGAGAGATTGCGCTCGTTTGTCGAAGAGTATGGACTCTTGAGCCGGGGGCGTGATATTCAAGTTCCAACTCCCGTCCAGCGCGGAGGACCGAATGTTGTTCGCGCTTATCTTAAAAGTATTTTCCAATCAGAAGGGTTTGTTAGGGTCAACGGACGTTCGGTCCACTTGGCTCTTGATACGATAAGCAAGAGGTGGATGGAGGGTTTGCAGGTTCTGCTCTATGGTACGGGCATCTATTCTCGCCTGCGCATCAAGAAAGACAAGAGAGAGAATCGTTTTGATCTTTACGAACTTGATATCAGCTATGGAAGCGAGCGGGAAAGGTTTGCTCGGCGCATCGGCTTTTTGAGTGAACAAAAACAGCAGAAACTCATGGAATCATTGGCTATTTTGGAGCAGAAGGAAGTTCCAGACCTTCGCGAGGAGAGAGTAACGGCGATTGATGAAGTCGGCCAAGAAACGGTTTACGACATCCAGACAGCCAGCGGCGAGTATTTGAGCAATAATGTGGTTGTGCACAACTGTTTTATTCTCGCGGTTGAAGATTCGCTCTCATCCATTCTTGAGTGGATTAACACCGAAGGGATGATTTTTAAAGGCGGGTCGGGTTCGGGGATAAATCTTTCGCCGCTCCGCTCATCGAAAGAAACTTTGTCCAAAGGCGGCCGGTCATCCGGCCCAGTCAGCTTTATGCGCGGCGCCGATTCGGTGGCAGGCATGATCGCCTCCGGCGGCTCGACCCGTAGAGCGGCAAAAATGGTGGTGTTGAACGTTGATCACCCCGACATTACGCAGTTCATCCGCTGCAAGGCCGATGAAGAAAAAAAAGTGCGGGCGTTGATGGCCGCCGGTTACGACATGCAGGATCTCAACAACGAGGGCTGGAAATCGATCCAGTACCAAAACGCCAATAACTCGGTGCGGGTGACGGATGAGTTTATGAGGGCGGCGGAAGCCGATGGCCCATGGGCTACGCGGGTCGTTACCACCGGTGAGGTGGCTGAAGAGTTTCGCGCGCGCGACCTTTTGCAGGATATTGCGCAGGCGGCGTGGGAATGCGGCGACCCCGGCATGCAGTATGACACAACGGTCAACGACTGGAACACCGTAGCCAACACCGCGCGCATCAATGCCACCAATCCTTGCGGTGAGTATGCCCATATAGATAACTCGGCTTGCAATCTTGCTTCCATAAATCTTCTGAAATTTTTGAGCGATGACGATACCTTCCGCATCGAGGAGTTTTTACAGACGGTGCGCGTAATGATTTTGGCGCAAGAGATAATTGTCGGCGGGTCTAGTTATCCGGTGGAAAAAATCGGCGCGAACGCGAGGGCCTTTCGCGAGCTTGGTTTGGGCTATGCAAACCTGGGGGCGTTACTGATGGCGTTGGGGCTTCCTTATGATTCGGATAGCGGGCGGGAGAGCGCTGCGGCAATAACCGCGCTCATGTCTGGCGAAGCTTATCGCTACTCGGCAGAAATCGCCAGAAAAATGGGGCCATTCACCAGTTTTGAAATAAATCGCGCCCCGATGCTGCGGGTTTTGAAAAAACATCGCGACGCGGTGTATAACGTCAAGCGAGCCCAGGTTTTTGATCCGCGCTTGTATGACGCCGCGCTTAATTCTTGGAGTGAGGCGGTGCGATTGGGCGAGCAATTCGGAGTTAGAAATTCCCAAGTCACGGTTATCGCGCCCACCGGCTGTTTAGTTGGCAATTCCTTAGTGAGCACTGATCGGGGGTTGGTACGGTTGGAAACACTTGGCAATCCAAGTGGCCCAAAGTGGCAAGATGTCTCTTTCCGAGTTTTCACTGATGAGGGCCAGCAGTCGGCAAGTAAGTTTTATGTCAACGGTCTGGCGCATACGCGCAAGATAAGAACAGCTAGCGGATATGAAATTCAGGGTACGCCCGAACATCGCATCCGCGTGGTTGAGTCTTCAACGGGCGCATTTGTCTGGAAGCGCTTTTCTGATGTGGCGTCCGGTGATAGAGTGCCATTGGCTATGGGTCAGCTTATCGGCGAGCCAAGAGCGGTAAAACTTCCGCCACTCGGTGAACTCTATTGGACAAGTAATTTTGATGTGCGGACGCCTTCCATTGTTACGGCTGATCTAGCTTTACTGGTTGGCTATTTCATGGGCGATGGGAGTTTACATGCTAAAGGCCTTCGTTTCTGTGTGGCCAAAGAGGACCCTGACGTGGTTCGGAAGCTTACTGCCTTGATCAAAATAGTGTTCAATTTAGAAACGCGGCTTGCTGAAAAAGTTGGCTATTGGGAGGTAGAGGTTAATTCTGTTCACCTTGCATTATGGTGGGAGGCATGCGGATTCGCTAAGAAGCGACCGCACATCAGCCACAGCGGAAAGGGATATTCGCCCTATATCCCCGATGCCGTTCTTTACACTAATAACAGTGAGGTATATCGAGCATTTATTCGCGGTCTTTTTGAAGCTGACGGAACGGTTACCGGTGGAGTACCAGCGTGGTCAACTGCGGATGTTGATTTTGCCAGGGAAGTGAAGTGTCTGCTTCTGGCTCTGGGCTTCCCCACGACCACGAGGGTTGAGCGCGGAGATGTTTTTGGTCGCATGGGTCATAAAGACCTCACGACATTGCGTTTGAAGAATTGTACTTATAATTCCCGGTTCTTAGAAGAAATAGGAATATTGGGCGTAAGAAAGCATACAGCAGTGACTGTGGCTACTATCGTGAAGTCCGGGAAGCGCGATTATGTGCATGTCAACGCGGACTACGTGCGAGAGTTGGTGCCGGTGGGCAGCGGGGAGCGCCACGCCGTACTACTTTCCTTAAGGCGCCATGGAGCGCTGTCTCGGCATCAAGCCGAGTTGCTTTATGGCCAAACTGGGGATGGGCATCTAAGCCGAGCGCTGCAATTTTTTTACGATCCGGTAACCGTCAATGAAGATGGCGGCGAAGAACTAACATATGATCTATCGGTGCCAGCCAATGTTACTTACGTTGCCGGTGGCTTTGTTAGCCATAATACCATAGCCCTGATGATGGATTGCGATACCACGGGCGTTGAGCCGGATTTCGCGCTGGTCAAAATAAAAAGTTTGGTCGGCGGCGGCACGATGAAGATAATAAACCGCACGGTGCCGCGAGCCTTAAAGCGTTTGGGCTATAGCCATGAGGAGATAAGCGCCATGCTTGAACATATCGAGAAGAACGGCACAATCGAGGGCGCGCCACATTTGAAGAATGAACATCTTGCGGTTTTTGACTCGGCGGTGAAGCCGACCAACGGCGCGCGTTCTATTTCGTGGCAGGGCCATGTGAAAATGGTCGCCGCCGCTCAACCGTTTATTTCCGGCGGCCTGTCTAAAACTTTCAATATGCCAAGCGAAACTACGGTGGAGGAAATCATGGAGGCTTATATTATGGCTTGGCGGATGGGTATAAAAGCGTTTGCGGTGTATCGCGACGGATCGAAAGCCGCCCAGCCGCTGGTAACTTCAAGCGGCAAGGGGGCTCAAGTCAAGCAGCAGACAACACTGAAGCTCGGGCCGGTGCGCCGCCACCTGCCGCCAACGCGCGGATCGGAAACTCATAAATTCTCGATAGCCGGGCATGAGGGCTACCTGACTTATAGTGTCCATGAAGACGGCGAGCTTGCGGAAATTTTCATCCGCATGGCCAAGACCGGATCGACTCTGGCCGGCTTGCTCGACGCTTTTGCCATAACCGTTTCCATGGCTTTGCAATACAGCGTTCCTTTGAAGGAACTGGCGCGGAAGTTCATTTACGGACGTTACGAGCCAGCGGGCTTTACCGAGAACCCGCGCATTCAAATCGCCACTTCGATCACCGATTACATTTTCCGCTATCTCGCTATCCGTTTTCTTAAAGAAGAGGAATTGGCCGAGCTTGGCATCAACGGTTACGCAGTATCGCCGGATGAAACATTGGCGCCGGTCAACCCCGCGCCGAAGATTGCCCCGACCCAAGCCACGGTTTTCGCCGACTCGGTTTGCCGCGCCTGCGGCGGGATGATGATTCAGACCGGATCATGCAAGACGTGCTTGCAATGCGGGACGTCGAATGGAGGGTGCTAGAAACAGGATTAAATATTTAAAAATTTAAAGTGGGTGCTTCGCGGCACTCGCTTTTTTATGCTAGAATCAAGCCATGAACCCCGAGCAACGGAAGATATCTTTAATTAACTGGGCTATCTTGGGTTTGTTTTTGGCGGCGGTGGCTTTTTTGATCGGCAGATATTTAGTTGATATTTGGTCGGGAGCCGAAGACGAGCAAATCAGGGCTTTTGACGTGATCCCGCTAAGGCCGCCAGTCAAGCCGGTTACGCCCGAAGGGGCGGCGGAGGCCAAAGATTGGAAAGTTTACAGGAATGACAAGTTTGGGTTTGAGGTGAGGTATCCCCGGGATTTTGCGATTGAGTTTTTAAATACTTTTGATTCGGCCGATCGCGTTGACGAATTCAGAATCTACGATTCAAAGTATGTTCCCGCGCCCGGCAAGTTAGCATTGGAAATAAAAGGCGAGTTCGCGGAGTTGAATTTCAGGGTTTTTAGGTATTCCGCTAGCAAGAAAGATAAACTTGATAAAGGTATTGAGCAAAACATAGCCGATGCGTCCCGTAAAAACATATTCACTGCAAAGGAAGAGATTAAGTCGAGTCTTGGCACAATTCCGTTCTATACACTTTGGAGCGGCTTAGTTGGCCCTTATTACTATGTGACTCTGTCGAACGGCAAATATATTTTTGAGATGACCGCTTTTGCCTTGCAGCATGAAGACTTGTTTAAGAACATCCTCTCTACTTTCAAATTCATTGAGCTGGCAGCGAGTGCCGACGATGCAATCCAGATTATGCTCAATAAAACAAGTTTTCAGCTCGGAGAGAAACTAGAAATTACATTGACGAATAAAAGCGAAAAGGCCATTTCTTACACAGTCGGGTACGGCTACTTCCCCGCTTTTAAATGGTGGGGACTCGAACGTAAGGAGGATGGCTCATGGACGCCCCTTTTAGAATGCGGCCCGCATTTTCAAGAAATAGTGCCGCCAAGAGAGTTGAAGACAGGGGAGGTGCTTAAAGATGCGTTCGCGGTTGATACCGTCGGTGGTTGTTCAGTGGATATACTCGGTCGTGTCGCCTATTCGTACGTCCGAGGAACATACCGGGTAGTCTTCCGTGGCGTTGGCCAGAGTTACTATTCGCAGGCCTTCGAACTTAGATGATTTCTCTTTCCCAGAGCAAAGGAATGGCGGATGCTGTACATTTGTGATCAACACGACAAAGCTTTTCTATGACTACTAAAAAAATCTTTGCAGTTATCGGCGAGTTCGCCACTGCGTTTCTCGGAGTGGTTGCAATTTTTTTTGTCGTTAGTTTGCTGGTTACGTACGTATCTCTGCGCTTACAAGCCGTTGAAGAAATAATTAACGGCTATGTGTCCTATGGTATCGCTTTAGTATTTCCTGCGCTATTCCTTTTATATTTGTGGTTAAAGTGGAGAAGTATTTGGGTGTGGGTTGGCGGTGTTTTGGGTTTTATGGTTTTGGTTTTACTCTTACTTTCTTCGATAAGCAGTGGGGTTCATGCCAGCAGGGGACGTAGGGACGCGCGGAGAATCAGCGATTTAAAGCAATACCAGCTTGCTTTGTCTATCTACGCTCAACAAAACTCCGGCTTATATCCGCCATTACAGCCACCATCTGCTTGTTTAGACATAACAGCGGTTGGCGATTATCTTTTGCGCGACCAAATAATGCCTAGCATTGCCTCCGATCCGCTGGTTTCGACTTCGCACGATAACTACAAAGTTGCCGTGAGCGGCGATAGAAAATCTTATGTTATCAGGGCGGTTTTGGGGAACAATGACAACTCGGTTTTAAAAAGCGATATTGATGGAAACGTGCTCGGCTGCAATTGCAACGATCCAAATTACTGCGTAACCTCTTAATATGCTCTATATTTTTACCGGCAATGAAAGGAGCAAGGCGGTGGCGATTTTGCAGCGGGGGTTTCGTTGACAAAACCGTTGTGCATAGTAAAATATCAGCAATGAGCATGGTGACTATTTCTAAAAGAGAGTACCGCGAGTTGGTTGAGAAGAAACTCCGCTATGATTATCTTCATCAGGTTATAGTAAGCGACGTTTTTTCTCTGCCGCCGGTGCGCAGCCGCAAGTCGGTATTAAAGGCTTTCTCGGGCACAAAAAAGTACAACAAGAAGTTTTTAAAAAGCCTTGCAAGGGGGTTGGAACGTTCAACATACTTCAAAGCGTGAGAATTTTGCTATTACATCCAGAAGTTCTAGGGTATTTAGAAAAAAGGAATATCAAAAAGAAATTCGAAAAACAGAAACATCTTTTTGAGGACAATCCTTTCCATCCCGGCTTAGCTACAGAACTTCTCGAACCCAAGAGTATGCGTATTTGGAGTTTCAGGATTGACCGAAAATATCGGGCGATTTTTATTTTCAGAGGCGTCGATACTGTGGAAATAATTGATGTCAATAACCATTACCAATCGTGACTATCCTATGATTTACCTTTTCACCGGCAACGGGAAAGGCAAGACAACTGCGGCGCTGGGGCAGGCCCTTCGCGCCGTTGGCGAAGGCAAGCGGGTTTTGATGGTGCAGTTCATTAAGGGGCCGTGGGTGTCAGGCGAGGATTTTGCGGTAGGCTCAAAACTCAAAACTCAAAACTCAAAACTTCAAGTCAAAAGTCAAAACTTTCCAGATAGCCCGAGTTTGCTGGGAAATTTTAAGATCGTGAAGACTGGCTTAGGCTTTGTCGGAATTCTCGGCGATAAACTCCCGATTGAAGAGCATAAAGAAGCAGCGGAGAAGGGGCTGGAGCTGGCGCGAAAAGAATCCGAGTCGGGCAATTGGGATATTTTGATTTTGGATGAAGTAAATAACGCGGTCAGCCTAGGTTTAATTTCAAAAGAAAGCGTTATCGAACTTATAAGCTCATCAACTTCTAAACTTGAAAACTTGATTCTAACTGGCCGCGACGCTCCGCGAGAATTCATTGACCGCGCCGATTTGGTAACCGAAATGCGCGACGTGAAACATCCTTACGAGAAGGGGATAAAGGCGAAGAGAGGACTGGAGTATTAATCTACGCTACGTTTGTTTATCCTACGAATTACGAATTCGTAATTCGTGGATATTCGTAATTCGTAGGAATTTATGACCAAATCTCGAATCTTCTTCTGGTTACTTATTTCATTTATTCTCGGTGTCGCCGCTGCCTCATTTGTGCCTCTGCCCATTTTGCTGGTATGGGCGGTTTTTATTTTAGGCGGGCCCATAGCGGCTTTCGGGCTTTTGAAAGCGGGGAGAGGAGGAGTTGTGGTCGTTAGCGGCTTTGTCCTCGTGGCTTTTTCATTCGGTTTGTTTTGGTTTGCGAGATCAGGTCAAACAGCATCGGCTTTTGATCGGGTTTTGGATGAGCGTTTGATTCTCTGGGGCGTGATTGATGACGAACCGGTGCGTACGGCCAAAAGCCAGCGCATCGTCATCCGTGAAAAAGCAAGCAATTTAAAGGTACTGATTACAGCTCGCCAGTATCCGGAGTACCGTTATGGCGATCTGGTGAAAATATCCGGCAAGATTGAAAAGCCGCAAAATTTTTCGGATGACTTCGACTATATAGCTTATCTTGCCAAAGATGACATTTTTTATGCGGCGGCTTTCCCGACCATTGAAGTTGTTAAACAGAACCGGGGCAATCGAACTTTTTCCGCGCTGGTTAAAATGAAAAATGTGTTCTCGGCTAATATAAACCGTTTTATTCCCGAGCCGCACGCTTCGTTTATGGGCGGGTTAATTCTCGGCGAAAAAAGGAATATGCCGCAGGAGCTCGACGACGAGTTGAAAAATACCGGGACGACCCATCTTGTGGCTCTTTCCGGGTACAATATAACTATTGTGGCGAGCGCTTTTTACAGCGCTCTTGCAATGCTTTTTATCCCCCAGTCGTTGGTGTTTATCTTGGCTGTAGCTGGGATCGCTGTTTTTACAGTAGTCACCGGAGCCGCGGCTTCAGTGGTGCGCGCGGCGGTTATGGGCGTACTGGTTTTAGTCGCCAGACGCGAAGGGCGCCGCTATAGCGTGCGGAACGCTCTCGCTCTCGCGGCAGCGGCGATGCTTTTTTACAATCCCAAAATTCTACGCTTTGATAGCGGCTTCCAGCTGTCTTTTTTAGCCACCATCGGTTTGATTTACGCTTCGCCGATTGTGGACGGTTACTACAAGAAAGTTAAGCTAGGTCTTATACCGATACTGCGCAAGGCAGGACTAATGCGCGAGGATCGCAGCTTGCCGCGGATAGGCGCGAATAAAACATCTTTGCTGGCCGGTATCTTTATATCCACACTCGCGGCGCAGGCGCTGGTTCTGCCGCTTTTGGTTTACCGTTTCGGGAGGCTTTCTTTGGTCAGCCCGCTAGCCAATCTTGCCGTTCTGGCCTTCATTCCGTCAACCATGTTTTTTGGTTTTCTTACCGGGGCTCTGGGTTTTGTGTCGGTCCTAGCTACTAGAGCAGCAGCTTGGGTTGCATGGATTTTGCTTGATTACGAACTTAAGGCCATAGGTTTTTTTTCGAACTGGCCTTGGTCGTCTTTACAAATTTCGTGGCTTACCCCAAGCGCAGTTCTACTGCTCTACGTTATAATTGGTTATTGGCTGGTCAAAGCTTTTAGAAAAAAGGCGTTGGATGAGTAATGAGCGCGCTACGCAAAAACTTTCACTGGTATACTCTTCTCGCGGTTGCGGCGATCACAATATCCGTGTGGCATGCGGTATTTTTTTTCGAGGGCCGCTACGGCAAGGTTTGGCTTCATGTTTTTGACGTCGGCCAAGGTGATGGGATTTTGATTGAGGCGGCGAACGGCAATAAAGTTTTGGTTGACGGCGGGCCGGATGGCAGGATACTTGCCAAACTCGGGTCAACTTTGCCTTTCTGGGATCGTGAAATTGATCTGGTTATTCTAACCCATCCCCACGCCGATCACCTGGATGGTCTGGTAGAAGTGCTCAAGCGTTATAAAATCGGGGCGGTGCTCGAGTCGGGAGTAAATCACTCCATCCCCGAATATAGCCAGTGGCACGAGATGTTAGAAGAAAAAGGAGTCAAGGTTTACGCGGCCAGAGCAGGCGAGCGAATTAATTTGTCGGAAGAAACATATCTTGATATTCTCTCGCCGTTTGGGAGTTTTATCGGCCAGTCTCCTAAAAACATTCATGACGCTGTGGTTGTAACCCGACTTAGCTATGCTTCAACCACGGCTTTGCTGATGGGGGATGCTGAGAGAGTTTTGGAGCATAAAATTCTTGTCGCGACACCGGATGTGCGCGCCGATATTTTAAAGATCGGCCATCACGGTTCAAAAACCTCAACTAGTGATGAGCTTTTAAAGGCGGCTCGCCCAACTTGGGCGATTATTTCGGTGGGCCAAAAGAACCGTTTTGGTCATCCAACCCAGGGAGTCTTGGACCGACTGGCGAGTTTCGGAATAAAGACCTTGCGCACCGATCAGGATGGCGACGTTAATTTTGTAAGCGATGGCGTCCGGTTCGACTTGGTTAGCAGTGTCCGATGACGTTGCCCTTGGCAGAGGTGCGATTTTTTGATAAGTTCAGGCTTGTGGCTTAAAGTTAATTACCAAGCTTTTTATGAAGGGATTAAACTTTCCTATTTTCAAAACCAAGATTGACGGCTTGACTCAACACTTCACCCTTGAAGATCCGGTGGACCGCCGTCGATATTTTGACACCAAAGCTGGTTCCGAGATTGAAAAAATCCGCGAATATCTTCGCACCGGCACTTTTGTCGGTTTCCTGCTGGGGCCTAAAAACTCCGGTAAAGGTACCTACACCAAGCTGTTTTCTGAAGCGATTGGCGGGGATTGCATCGCTCATATATCGGTGGGCGACATTGTAAGAAGCGTTTATAAAGCGCTTGAGACCGAGGGAGGCAAAAGTGACCTTCTTTCGTATCTTGAAAAACACTACCGTGGATTTCTTACCGCGGAAGAAGTCATAAAAGCTATATTGGGCAAGAGTCAAAATGTCCATCTTCCAACCGAAGGGATTCTGGCACTTGTTGAGCGGGAGATTGATAAAATAGGCAGAAAGGCGGTTTTTATTGACGGCTTTCCGCGGAATCTTGACCAAATTTCTTACTCGCTTTATTTTCGGGCACTCATCGGATACAGGGACGACCCCGATTTTTTTGTATTTATTGATGTTCCGGAAGCAGTGATTGACGAGCGCATGAAATACCGCGTAACCTGCCCAGTGTGTCAAAGTCCGCGGAATATAAAGCTGCTGCGTACTAAAGAAGCCGGGTACGACTCTGAAAAAAAAGAGTTTTTTCTGCTCTGCGACAATCCTCAATGTGCAGGATTTGGGGAATCCAGAATGGTCGCCAAAGAAGGGGATGCTCTTGGAATAGAATCCATACGCAATCGCCTTGAAATGGAATCAGGAGTTATACAAAAACTCATCGAGCTGAAAGGCGTATCAAAAATATTTTTGCGAAATTCCGTACCGGTTAAATTAGCGAAAGAATATACTGACGACTACGAAGTCACCCCAGCTTATCGCTATGCGCTAGATGGCGAAGGCAAAGTGAAAGTTATAGAGGAGCCGTGGTCGGTCAATGACGATGACGGTACGCTTTCTTACAGCTTACTGCCGGCGGCGGTGGTGGTATCGCTGATAAAGCAGGTTGTCCAAGTTTTGGGTCTATAGCGGCACGAAAAACTCCCGTGGAAACTAGGGAGTTTTATCGTGTCAAAAAAAATTGACACCCATCGTTTTTTTTGTTACCTTTATATTATTACTCTCGGCGGGGGATGCACTTAACCGCATGGCGGGGGGACGTCATGGCAGGATCGGCCGACTACGTAATTGCGGTGGTTAAACCGGGGTTGGCGAGTTGTCTCAAGCGGCACATCGACTCCATGCCCTACCGGGACTTGCCGGGCAAAAGAGTCCGGGTCTTGAAGGGTTCGGGGCTGCCAGCGCTGATCAGGGGTCATTCCTCGGTACTGGTTGTGCCCGAGGATGATACTGGCCGGACCCCGGTCAGGATTTGTGACAAGTTCTTGCAGTTCTTGACGCCGTCGCCTGACGCCGCAGAAGCGAAGGCGCCGGCGGTTGCAGCTGTAGAGCCGAAGTCCAATGGCGGGCACAGTGGCGCGATGGGAGGCGCGCCGCCCGCCGTTAAGTCAAGGGCTTCCGGCGAAAGGCGTGTTCGGGTCCCACCCCCGAACATGAGAAGGCGCGGCCAGAGCATGCGCGGCTCGCGCTAGGACCGGGTTTCTAGCAAGTTTGTTTTCTCGGCCCCCCCGCCGAGACTGCGCGGCTGAAGATAGGCCGCGGCCCTACGGGGATGCAGTTAGATTCTGTTCCCATAGGGCATTTTTTAATGGCAGCATTTGATAACTCTTCGGTACGGACTACACAAAATTTAAAAAGTGAATAGCGCGAACCCCAGCCCCGCACCAAATTTTCGGCTGTCGGGGTGGGGAGAATCGGACTCCCGCTACAAGACCCCCAGCCTTGTGTACTGCCATTATACTACACCCCGAAAATTTTGGTGCGGGGCGTGCCGCCATTATACTACACCCCGATTTCTAAAAAGTTAAAAGTCGTATAATCTACACTTCTTGACGGCCGTCGAAAAATGTAGATCATGATTTTAACTTAGCTTTGCTCAAGCTTTTGACGCATTGAGTACAAGCCTTAACTCTTTTGCCGGTCGACAACTTAACCCATTGCAGATTGGGATATTTTCTTTCAGTTTTGGTAAGATTGTAGTGTCCGCGTAAGAGCTTCCTTTTGCCAACGAGGATGGAACCCTTGCCGCAGATAGCGCATTTACGCATAGTGTAATTGAGAAAGGTATTAGCTGATCTAGTAGACGCTAACACATAAAAATGGATAACGCAACGGCAATTGTTTTTGAGTTAGTAATCTTACTGTTTTCGGTGGTGATTCATGAGGTGGCTCACGGCCTCGCGGCCAATTACCTTGGCGATCCTACCGCGAAGTACGCTGGCCGCCTGACACTGAACCCCGTCCCACACTTAAGTTTTTTCGGCATGGTGGTTTTGCCGGTTATCTCATTCCTGGCTTGGGGCTTCCCTATTGGGGCGGCTAAACCCGTGCCATACAATCCTTACAACTTAAAGAACCAGCGCTGGGGCCCGGCCATAGTCGCGGCAGCCGGTCCGTTTTCGAATTTGGTTATGGCGGCCTTGTTAGGCGCGCTGGTCCGGATTTTTGGTTTTGGCGTTTTACCCGATTCTTTTTCTTACGCTTTCATTGCGATTCTTCAACTGGTTGTTCTTATCAATGTCTGGCTGGCGGTGGTAAACTTGATTCCCATCCCACCCATTGATGGCTCCAAAATAGTCTACGCTTTTCTGCCGGGGGGCATTCATAGACTGTTGGCTCTTTGGGCACATCAGTTTAAGTTCATTTTCGCTCAATATTGGATGTTCTTTTTAGTGGCTTTCTTTTTTGTCGGGCAGCCGCTCCTGACTTTTATTTCGCGGGTGATAGCGCCGGCGGCGAGCGCCATATTCGCTTTTCTCACCGGCGCCAACCCGCCGTTTTAGTTGAATCCGGTCGTATCTAGCAAGTTGTTTGTTGACGAGACAAGCGCTTTTTTGTACACTGCTTCCTATGCCCACAATGCATCAACTTTTAAAACACGGCCGAAAAAGCAAGAAGGTAAAATCCAAAGCGCCGGCACTCCAGCGCGGTTTTAATGTTCTAAGCAACCGACCGGTTTCGTATCCCTCGCCGTTTAAGCGCGGGGTGTGCGTCCAGGTGAAAACAATGACGCCCAAAAAACCCAACTCGGCATTGCGCAAAGTGGCGAGAGTCCGGCTGACTAACGGCATGGAAGTTACGGCTTACATACCGGGCGAAGGCCATAACCTCCAAGAGCACTCGGTGGTGGTGATTCGCGGCGGTCGGGTTAAGGATTTACCCGGGGTGCGCTACCATGTTGTCCGCGGCGTTCTCGACACCGGCGGAGTAGGCGCAAGAAAGCAGCAAAGAAGCAAATACGGGGCAAAGAGGCCTAAAGAAAAGTAGCATAAGTTATGCGGAGAAAAAGAAGTACGGAAAGAAAAATAAGCCCTGACTTGAAATACGACAGCGCGTTGGTGGCCAAATTCGTCAACTACGTAATGAGAAAGGGCAAAAAAGTTGCCGCAGAAAAAGCGGTTTACGAAGCTTTTGACATTGTGGCGCGCGAGACCGGGGAAGACTCACTGATTTTTTTTCAACGGGCTGTCCAGAACGCCTCGCCGCTTTTGGAAATAAAAGCCCGGCGGATAGGCGGGGCGACTTATCAGGTGCCGCGCGAGGTTAGTCCCAAGCGCCGTTTGGCTTTGGCTCTACGCTGGATCATAACCGCGGCGCGCTCGAAAACCGGCAAACCGATGGCTAAGAAACTTGCGGAAGAAATAGCGCTTGCGGCCAAAAACGAAGGCTTGGCAATAAAGAA
>CAYNAP010000018.1:0-13632 GCA_964395285.1 uncultured Candidatus Saccharibacteria bacterium | reverse complement strand
GATGGCAACGAAAGAATTCCAATCCTATTGAAGTCCGACTTCAATACACTTCAATACACTTCAATCGCCCCAGCCCGAAGATGGCGATAAAAGAAATAGCCCATACATAGATGAATCCAAAAAATAAAAAATACTATATCCTTGCCGCGGTATTTGTCGGCTTAGGTACGTTGGTTATTCTTGACTTTTCGTCCGGATACGTCTTATTTGCCAAAATTTTTGGGCCGTGGGCGGCCATAGTTATCTATCCGGTAGCGGTAGCGTTCTTTATCCCCACACCTTCCCGAATACCCCGCGGTCTTGCCGCGGGGATGAAGGGCGGCTTAAAATCCTTCCCACGGGGTCTAATACCCCGTGGGAAGGTGTGGGGATTTATTGTGCTTGGACTTATTTTTCTTGTTTTGGCACTTGCTGTAAAGACGCAAACAGAAAACCCAACTCCTTTTCAAAAAACTCAACCCGATAAGCCAATTTATCCGGTAGTCTTTGGAGTCGTGGGACTCGTGACTTTACTGATAGCGTTTTTCATTCCGGACATCGGCTCTCTTAATTTCATCGGCTTTCTACTTTTAGTCTTTGGTCTTTTATTGTGCTTTCCCGCATTGATAAATTTGATACGCCGGTTACTATCTTATGGGGAAATTAAGTATAGGTGAAAGCATATGCCCCACCTCCACAAGGACAAAATCAAGTTCTTAAAAGAGATGACAAGTCAAATCCCACACGAGCTTTTTCTACGACCAAAAAACCGCATAGAATGCGGCTTTTGGGAATCTCGAAGTAATTCGATGATTCTCATTTGTCACTGTATGCCCATTGTAGCAAATCAAAAAAAAATGTCAAGCGTATTGAATTGTGGATAACCTTGCGGGCTGGACCCGAGGGGAATTGCACCCCTGAGATTCTCAGTGACAAATGAGATCTCGAACTACTCCGGGCCCAGCTAAAATTAAATATAACAATGGATAGTAAACTTATCAAACCATGCCCCACCTCCACGACGATAAAATAAAATTTCTTGAAGAAAAGGCGAACGAGATTCGCCAGTCCTTGATTGAGGAACTTGTTGCCGCTGGCTCCGGCCACACCGCCGGGCCTTTGGGTATGGCCGATGTTTTTACCGCGATGTATTTTCACATCTTAAATCACGATCCTAAAAATCCCGACTGGCCGGAGCGGGATCGCTTGGTCCTTTCCAACGGCCATATTTGTCCGATCCAATACGCGGCCATGGCCCATGCCGGTTACTTTCCGGTTGAGGAGCTAAAAACCTTGCGCAAGTTCGGCACGCGATTGCAGGGTCACCCCCACCGCACCGCGCTTCCCGGCATTGAAACCACCTCCGGCCCGCTCGGCTCCGGCCTGTCGCAGGCCGTCGGCATGGCCATTGCCGCCAAGATGGTTGGTTCGGCTGGCTCACCACAGGCAAAAATAAATATTTACTGCTTCATGTCCGACGCCGAACAACAATGCGGCCAGACGTGGGAGGCGGCGATGCTTGCCGGAAAATTGAAGCTTGATAATTTAACTGGCATAATTGACCGCAACAACATTCAAATAGATGGCATGACCGAGCAAATTATGCCGCTAGAACCTCTCCGCGCCAAATACGAGGCCTTTAACTGGCACGTTTTGGAAATTGATGGGCACAACTTCGAAGAGATCAATAATGCTATTGACGAAGCCAAAGCCATTTACGAAAAACCGGTTTGCATTATCACTCATACCATTCCGGGTAAGGGCCTGCCGGAAATTGAGTTTGATTATAAGTGGCATGGCATACCGCCCAAACCGGAGGAAGCCAAAAAATTCCTCGACGAGCTTCGCACTTTAGGCGGTAAAATCAAAAGCGAGCATGAGTAAAAATGCAACGACAGATGACAACTCACAAAGCGCCAAAGCAATAGATTTGGATTCAATTTTGCTTAATAGTCATGACCAACGTGTCTTGCCTCTACTTTGCCCCAACTGCGAGTCAGTTATGATTTGGTCGAGCGGCCAGAAAATGTTCTGCAAGGGGTGCGGTTTTGTTGAGTCCTGCTGTAACTAGCGGGATTAATTTTTTAAAACTATGGCTGTACAGGATATCCTAAAATACATCGAGGCCCACGGCGGCCAGTACCGTCTGGATGTTCTGGTTGCCGAACTAAGAAAAGCCGGCTACCCTGAAAATGAAATCCAGGAAGCGCTGCGCATGAAAGATGTTCCCGTCCCGCCCCCGCCGGGTTCCTCCAAAGCAATTTGGCGACAGGTTCTTATTTGGATAGGGGCATTTGTGGGCTTGGTCGTTGTGGCTATAGTGGCTCTGGTAGTTTTGAGTATTAACTCTACACCACATCGCACCCGCGACGCCCGCCGCATTTCAGATATTAAGCAAATCCAGCTGGCTCTCGAGCTATACTATGACGCAGACCATTACAAATACCCCGACAAACTTGATGATCTGGTTAAGCAAGATGCTTGCACCGGAACCTCATGTATGTCCATCTTGCCCAACGATCCGGTAAACTCGACCCCGTACTACTACGAAAAAAGAAGCGATTGTTCTTACTACTTAAGCGCGGTACTCGAGGACTCCTCTAACTCCGTGCTACAGTATGACATTAACCCCGGTAATTTTTTATACGAAGTTGGCGAAGGGGCATCTCTGCCCGGGACTCCCTGCCCGACGCCGTCTACATCCCCGCTCTTACCGCAAAACTCCAACCAGAGTTTTGGCGGCGGGCCGGCGGCAAATCCGTTTGCTGGCAGTACTTATGAACAGAAAAATATTAACGGCTATATGACCGCGATGTCCGGCAATCGCTACTTGAGAATCGTTTCGCCGAACGGCGGGGAAGCGTTGTGCCTGAATAAGGAATTTACGATTAGGTGGGAGAGTCAGGGCTTGAGCACCGTCACTGTGTATCTAAGCATACCAAGCACCTTGCCGGCCAGTTATTCTCTGGGGACTTTCCCCGCCGATTATAACGAAACCGGAAAAAGGGGCAGCGGGGAGTTTGTCTGGACCGTCGGCAAAACAGAAAACGGGGCTAAAATAAAAGAAGGCAGCGCCTATAACATTATCATCAACAGCACTGATGGCGGCTCGCTCATTGCCGATACCAGCGACAATATATTTTCAATTTTAGCCTGCGAAGGTTAAGCTCATTAGAGCCCAGCTCAAAAATGTTTAAAAATAGTTATTCTTCGAGCGGAGTCGAGAAGATACCAAATGAAAAGCCGTTTTTGTTCTCGACCCCAGTCCGACCCGGCGGATTTAGGACAAGCTCGAACAATACCGGTGTAACTTATTTTTGAGGTGGGCTCTAGTAAATCGTGCTTAAACACCAATGTCTTCAGTAGAAGATATAATACAATACCTCAAAGCCAACCAGAGTCAGTTCCCGGTAGAATCTTTGGTTAATCAGCTGCGCAAAGCCGGCCATCGGGAGAAAGACATCGCCGAAGCCCTGCGCTCTCTTAACTTAGCCGTACCCCAATCCGCGGCTTACCCCGCGCCATCGGCTCAACCTGTTTCCACCGGCATGAAAATTTGGAAGGGCATCCTCGGCTTTATCGTCGGGGAGTTGGCGGGAGGCCTCCTCGGTTTATTAGTTAGATCGCTGGTCTATTTTAGCGGTTACGGTTACTACAATAATTTCTGGGACCGCTTTGGCAGCTTAATATTCTACATAATAACTTTCGTTATCGCCGCCGCTTTGCCTATCGGTTTGTTTTTTTACTACCGCACACGCTCGCGTTATTTCGCGCTGGGCCTGCTTATTGCTGGCATTACCCAAATCGCCTGGCTCGTTCTTGGTTTTGCTTTATCTTCTTTATTTTATTTCTTATAAGCGAGAACTTATCTAAACTATGGCCAATAAGAACATAGTCGAATATCTCGAAACCAACAAAAACCTATTTCCTTTGGAGGTTTTATTAGGCCAGCTGCGGAAGTCCGGATACGTCGAAAGTGAAATTCAGGAAGCGGTCAAACTTTACGGCGCATCCCCGCACTATGCCGGAGTTGCTGTAGCAAAGCGACCTCTATGGTTTAGGGTAGTTTTATTTATTGTCGGATTTTTGATCGGCGGCGGGCTAACCGTCGGTGTTGCATTCTACCTTTTTATTTTGTTGGCTTTCGGTAGTCTGTCTTCTTTGGGTAACCAGCTTGACTCGCTGCTTGGGTTTCGTCCCCATTTATTCTTTCTCCTTATTCTGGTCGCAGGAGCGGTAACTCCGCTCTCGTTATTCTTTTTTCTTCGCCGTCGTTACCGACATTTAGCTCTCGGTATTTTGATCGGCTTGGCAACTGCCTTGGTGATATTGGTGCTATTTATCCTAATGTGGGTAGGCTTTCTGCGTTAGAATCTGCCTATACTTCCTTTAACGGTGTGCTACAATAAATCTAATACCTATGGATGAAACACAGCAAAAGCTGGAGAATCTGGAAAAGCGGCTAACCGCGATTGAAAATCGGCTTGGTTTGGGCGCTTCTCGCCAAGAAGCCCAGCCGGGCGTTGCCGTTCCTCCCGCGCCTCCTCCCTATGTCACTGAAATGTTTGGCGGTCCTGGCCAGGCAGGCCCCATGCCCTCGCCAGCCCAGCCCGGAATGATGTCCGGTTCCATGCCGCCTCCTCCGCCCGTCCCGCGGGCCCGCGGCGGGGTTGAGTCCTACATCGGCCGCAAGGTTCTTGCCGCCATTGGCATATTGGCCGTTGTCGTCGGCGTAAGTTACTTTTTACGCTACGCCTTTGTCAATAACATTATCGGCATAAACGGAAGAATAATATTAGGAGTCACGAGCGGCCTGATTTTCATTGTCCTCGGCGAATATCTTAGGAAGAAGTATCCGCGCTACTCTGATTTTCTTACTGGTGGTGGCCTAGCGCTTTTGTATCTCTCTATCTACGGCTCCTTCTGGTTCTACAAAAAAATTGATCAGACTACGGCCTTCGGCTTCATGAGCGCGGTCACCGCCTTCGGAGTGATACTCTCGCTATGGGCCGATACCGTACAGCTTGGAACACTAGCCATCATCGGGGGTTTTGTAACCCCATCTCTCCTTTCCACCGGCGTGCCCCCAAGCGAGCTTACTTTGTTCGGCTATTTCGGCATATTGAGTCTGGCTATTCTTGCCATTTCCTTTTTCAAGAAGTGGCACCTCTTAACCACAGTTGGTTTTATCGGATTCATCTTAAACTTTGCGGCGTGGTACGGCGCTTATTACAAACCCGACAAGCTGGCTCTGACCATTTACATCCTAACCATCTTTTTCATCATTTATTTCTTGTCGAGTGTTGTCTCCAGCATCGTCGCAAAGAAACTTTCAAATTCCGGCGACTTGTTTTTGCTTACCGTGAATCCGGCTTGGTTCTTCGGCTGGCTTTACTACCTTCTTAAATTTGTTCATCCCGAATACAAGTCCTCGCTCGGTTTCATTGCCGCAGGGTTTGCCGCGCTTTACGTTATCACCGCCTATATCTCGTCACTCGTCAACAAAGAGGATAAGCGTTTTACTCTCTTTCTCGGAGCGGTGGCGGTATTGTTCTTAACTATCGCCATCCCCTTGGAGCTCAACCAGAACGCCATCACCATTGCCTGGGCGGTGGAGGCGGCTGTGCTTTTCATTCTCGGCTCGCTCCTCGAGAACCTAGGCATGCGCATTTTCGGCATGGCCGTGCTGGCTTTTGCCCTGGTACGCCTCTTTGGGCTCGACAGCGGATCGGGCGATCTGGCTCAATTTACGGTAATTTTCAACAAACGCTTCTTCACTTATTTTGCGACGATAGTCGCTTCAGCGATCATGGGTTATTTTGCCATAAAAAAACCAGCCGGCACGGCCACCGAAACCAAAGCTATGCAAGGCGTTTTATGGACGGTCGTAAATTTCTTGATATTGGTCGCCATTACCGTAGAAATTTCGACATTGTTTGATGCCCGCATTTACCGGCTTGAGCAGGAAAAAATTCGTGAAATTGCCCGCAAGACGCCGTTGACCCAGGAAATGTACCCTGGAGAACTGAAGTACCGCAACGAATCCCAAGCCCGCTCCCAAGTTCACAGCTCCGGTCAGTATAATTCCTACTCCAACCAAAGGAATGCCGCTATCTCCGTTTTCTGGACCATATACGCCATAATCCTTATTACCCTTGGTATAGTTTATCGGAGCGCCCTTTTGCGCTGGTCGGCGTTGGCGCTGTTCGGCATAACGATCATAAAAGTCTTTTTTGTTGATCTTGCCGTATTGGAAACTCTCTATCGCGTTCTTTCCTTCATTGTTTTAGGCATTATCCTTTTACTGGCTTCTTATCTCTACTATCGCTTCCAGAAAAGATTGGAAGCCATCACCCAATAATATGAAAAAATACATCTACGTATTTGCGGCAATGACCATTGTGGGATTTTTTGCCGCGAGCGCTTTGGCCGATTTCGACACCACGCAGTGGGAGTTTAGATCAAAGATTGCTGGAAGTTCAGGATCGCAGTCAGGTTTCGTTCTAATGGATATCCCCTCCGAGCTTTTTTCCAGTCTCAAGCCCGACCTCTCGGATCTAAGAATAGTCAATCAAGATGGTGAAGTTCCTTATGTCGCCGCCGCCGAAAAAGAATACGCCACTTTCACCACCGTGCCCGGCCGGATGTTTAATTTATCCTCAACCAAAGACGAAACTTCCTTTGTCGTTGATGTCGGGCAGTTCGGAGTTTTCCATAACTCGGTAACTGTAAACACTTCATCTGAAAACTTTCGGAGAATTGTCGAAATTCAGGGGTCCGACGACCAAGCTTCTTGGCGAACGTTGAATCCGAAGGGGCAAATTTTTGACTACACCGTGCGCGACATAAAGCCGGTAGCCGTTCGCGACACAAAAATAAATTACCCCGACTCTACTTTTCGCTACCTTTTGGTCAGGATATTCAACCAAGGCGAGTCGCCGCTTAGTGTCAGCGGTGCTACAGTGATGCGGAGCGTCTCCATCGCCGCTCGTGAGATTTCTTACGCGCCCGGGCTGGAAGTACAAGAGAATGATCAGGATCGAACCACCGACATAGTTTTAGACCTTGGAGCGCGCGGTATCCCTCATCGGCGGGGGAATATAACCACTTCAAGTTCAAACTTCAGCCGCGCCGCCGCCATTTACGATAGCGACAATAAGTCCGACTGGCGACTATTGGGTTATGCCTACTTATATAACATCAGCACGCCGGCTTTTACCGGATCTAACTTGGACTTTAGCTATCCCGAGTCAAATCGGCGTTATCTTAAACTTTCAGTAATCAACCGCGACGACCGGCCTATAACCGCAACTAGCGCCGCACTCTTCGGCATAGTGCGGCGAATTTTATTTCAATTTGATCCGGGTAAAGACCACTACGTCTACTTAGGTAATCCGCAAGGCCGAAGACCGCAGTACGATATTGAAAAAATTTCGCAGTATGTCGAAGCTTCGTCTTTGGATCGCGTTAGCGCCGGGCCGGTAGAAAAGAACCCGTCGTTCGTGCCGGTTGTTCCTCCCAAACCCCCGCTTTCCGAGCGCTCGCCATACATTCTTCCTGTATTTCTCGGGCTGGTGGTTGCTGTCCTCGCTTTCCTGCTTCTTCAAATAATCAAGCGATCAAAGTTGGGTTCGGCATCGTCCAATGATTCTAATAACCAAGATGGAGCAAGCTCTGCCCAAGGTTAAAAAGTTTGCGGTTTATCTTTTTGCCGCAGTCGGCGGCCTCGCTGTTTTGCTGCTCGTCGCCAATCTGTTTTTCAGCGATTCTTTTATCGCGCAAAGAAAATCTCCGATTTACGATGCCGGCGCGCCGAGCTCAAGCGAAATAAGAGGAACGTCGCCGCTTGATTTTGGTAGCGCCCTGCTCGGCGAAAAATCGTCCAGTCCAAGCAGCCAAAGCGCAGCCGGCAGGACCCAAGAGGGCGCTCTTACCCAAAGAAAAGTTGTTAAGAACGGCTCGCTATCTCTTCTGGTCGGCCAAGCCGAAGATGTTGCCGAAAAAATTCAGGGGGTGGCGGCAAGCTTGGGTGGTTTTGTCACCAGCTCCAACATTTACGAAGTTTCCTCGGGAATTAAATCCGGGATAGTCACCATCCGCGTTCCGGCTTCGCGCTTCGATGAAGCTATAGCCGGTATAAAAAAGCTTGCGGTCAAAGTGGATAGCGAAAGTATAAGCGCTCAAGACGTTACCGAACAATACATTGATTTGGAGGCGCGCCTGAAAAACGCAAGAGTTGAGGAGGAGCAGTACTTGGAAATAATGAAAAAATCATGGGCGATTGCCGATACCATTCAGGTCGCCCAGCGCCTGGCCGAAGTTCGCGGTCGGATTGAAAGTTTGCAAGGGCAACTGCAATTCTTGTCGCGGCAGGTTGATATGTCCACTATTACCGCAACACTCACCGCCGAAGCCGATGTCGAAGTTTTTGGCATTCGCTGGCGTCCGCTCTTTGTCGCCAAGCAATCACTCCGCCGCATGCTCACCGGTGTCGCCGATTATGTTGACGCTATGATAGCGTTTGTCTTCGCTCTGCCCGTTATCATTTTATGGCTGGCTACCGCCGCGGTGGCTTTGTTCGCGATATGGAAGCTATCGAGCTGGGTTCGCGCCAAATTTTTCGGCGCTGGTCGCGAGTCTTAGTTTTAACCCCGGTTCAATATGTCTCACGTTGAAGTTGTCCAAAACGGTCTCGTCATCGTGAAGCCCGATCCGCGCCTTAGGCGGGCTATTCAGACTGCCCAGCAGTTTCTATCCAAAGTTGGGAAAAGACTGCCGGGGTTGCGTTCGTTGGTCCGCCACGAGATGATGCTGCAGTGGCTGCATCGCCAGCTCCACGATTTCGCCGAACGGCAAAAATATCGCGGCAAGGCGGTTTATGTGGTGCTTGATGAAAAAGTTCTCGCTGGCGCCCTCGGGCGTCCCGCCGGGCTAGCCAAAGACCTTGTCAAACTGGTGAAAGACAACGCCAAAAGCTTTTTGCCGGTACAAAGCTTGGAAACGGGTATTAGAGACGCTTTTAGCATCATTGACCGCGAGAAGATTAAGGGCGAGCGCAAAAGAAGAATTAAAAGAAGAACCGGGTAACTGCTATAAACAAAGGTCGGGCTGTGGCCACTTTTCGGATCACAGTGTCAATTGCGCTTGTAATCCTAATAGCATTTTGAAATTATGCATAATACTATGCACGATTCTGACTGGGCTGGGAAACACGACAAAATGCACTGGGGCTGCTGTTGGATGCCGGTGTCGGCCAAAATTCTTTGGACTCTATCTTTCTTGGCTTTGATTGGCGGGTTTGTAGCTTTATGGTATGGAGGGGAACTCTTTTCTGTTTCCTACGTTACTTGGTATTTGAATGCCATTACCGGCGGAGTGCTGTCCATCGGAGCTAAAATGCAGGGCTGGCACTATCACTGGCACCAAAAGAACAGCTAGCCGCCTGGGCGTAATCCGCGTTTGAACGGTAAACTAAAATCGCAGAGGCCTAGCTAATATGACTGTTCGTGAAAAGCGATCTATTTTGAATTTTATTGTCTTGGCTATTTTCGGTCTCTCCACGACCATTTTTTTACTCAACCGGGCCCAAGTCGCCGTTGATGAAATCACCAGATTGAGCCAGCAGCGAATTTATTTAATAAGGGATATCGAAGAAAATAGGCCGTAAAAAAATGGCAGTTCACACAAGCAGTAAAATTCGACAGGGTTTCGGCCTCATCGGCTTGATAATAGTTGTAGCCATCATCGCCGCTCTTATGGGCGGAGGGTTATATTGGCGCGAAACCAGTCAGCGTCAATCCCAAATCCAGCAAGGTCTCCAAGCCGAGAAAACGGCTAAAGAGCTTCGCGACAAGATAATGCGCGAGCAAAAGGAACAACTTGAAAGCATTGGCGAAATCAGCAGCCCAAGCCCAACACCCAAACCACCGCCACAGTCAAGTTCGGCTATCGACACTTCAACCTGGAAAACCTACCGCAACGAGAAATATGGGTTTGAGGTGAGGTATCCAACGCAGTTCATCGAAAGACCCAACGATTGTTCTTTCCCGAACAATGCAGCTACTTTCGCCTTGAGAGGTACTAAAGATGTTTGTGAACCCCACGACAATTTGATTATCGGAGTCTATGAAAATCCGCAGATGCTTTCTTTTCTGCAATTTTTTGGGGTCAAAGAAACATCTCGAGAGTGGGAAGAATATAATACCGCGTCGAATATAACTGTGGGAGGAAAGTCTGCCAAACTGTTGTTTAGTGAGGTTAAAGAAGACCGACTCAGAGTTGCCGCCATTTCCCTTGAAAAGAGGTTTATATTAATTAGTGAACCGGTAAATAACACTTACTTTGATTTTGGGGTTTTTCTCTCCACTTTCAAATTTATCCCTTGATAAGCTCGGGGAAGGTAGCATCTTGTCCGATTTTATGGTAAAATATAAATATGAGCATCGGTAGTTTTATAAAAAAGAGGCCGCATTTGATTTGGTATACCAAAGATTTTGATAACCTCTCGGAAGGAGCGGTGGTGGAGGCGGTATTAAATTACGGCGACTGGGACGATGTTCAAAAATTGATTCGTATCCTCGGCACTAAAAAAACCGCGCAAATTTTCTATAAGCAAACAAGGCAGAAAAGATCCAATTATCACAAGAAATCTAGTAATTTCTTCGCTCTTTATTTTAAGCGGCACAACTATGCACAAAGAAACGCTGACTGAAGAACAGCTGAAATTGCTTCCGCTCATTAAAGAATTCGGAACGGATTTTATTTTGGTCGGCGGCACGGCCATAGCTTTGCATATAGGCCATCGCCGATCGATTGACTTTGATCTTTTTTCGTACGGCAGTTTTGACAACAGAAAAATTAGAAGGAAGATTTTGCACTACGCCAGAATAGAAACAGTTTATATTAGCGAAGCAGGGGAATATACCCTCCTGGTTAACGGCGTGAAGATCACTTTTTACGATTATCCATACAAAATAAAGGCGTCAGTGCGCCTGCATGCGATAGTCCGACTGCCTGACTTATTAACTCTCGCGGCCATGAAGGCGTTTGCCTTAGGCCAGAGATCAAAATGGAAGGATTACGTTGATTTGTATTTCATTCTTAAAGATCACTATTCTCTCGGTGAAATATCAAAAAAAGGGAAACAAATTTTCGGCAACGAATTCAACGAAAGAATTTTCCGCGAGGCGCTGGTTTATTTCAACGATATAGATTACGCCGAAAAGGTCATTTTTATGCCGGGCTTTGAAGAAAACGACAAAACGATCAAAAAAGAGCTAGTTAAATTTAGTTTGTCCTGAAAATGTTTGTAAACTTAAAATTCAATCCATCAGTCTTCGGCCTCATTGGTATCATCATTGCCCTTGCCGTTATCGGCCTTTTGGCCGGCGTAGGTTTATATTTTAAAGAATCCCAAAACCGGAAGAATTTACTGGAAATCGGCCGAGAGAAAGAAAAAGAAGCTGAAATGTTGAGGGAAAAAATAATGCAGCAGCAAAAAGCTCGGCTTGAGGAAGTAGGAGAGAAACCTTTGACCGAAATTGGCCAGCCGAAATCCCAGCCAGCCGCGGGGCAAATAGACACTTCCAACTGGAAAACCTACCGCAACGAGAAATATGGGTTTGAGGTGAAGTATCCAGATCGCTACGAAATCAGGGATTTAACGGAAATCAACAGAAAATATGATATAGCGTTACAGCTATTGATTGGAGTATGCGATTTACGGTTTACGGCAGGTTGCGATGGTCCCTCAATTCACGTGTACAAAGGGAAGTTCAGAGAACCGTCTATTATGATGGGCACTTATGTTAATGAATTGTATCGAGACGGATTAACGTTTTGGCTAGGCGGAGATCGTAATATCCTCTCCACTTTCAAATTCATCACGTTAGAAAAATAATACAAACAGTTTGTGGGGAATTGAATCTTGTGATGGGTAAAACAAAATCAGAGAGCATCACTCTTAAATTTTCAGCGGGACAAGTCAAATAATTTTCAATTTTGAATTGTCATTTTACTTTTTGATTTTTGAATTTTAATTTTGATATATTAGCTATTCGTACTGTTTCGTGGTAAAATAAAAATATGGATAAAGCCGTTGTTGAGGAAAAACTTAAAGAAATTACCGAAAAAATTGTCAAAGAATTTCAGCCCGAAAAGATTATTCTTTTCGGTTCTTGGGCGTGGGGAGAGCCAAAACGCGGGAGCGACATAGATTTGTTTATCTTAAAAGAAAGCCAAGAACGGAGAATTGAGCGTGAGCGTCAAGTACAGAGAATTCTTCGTGGGAGCCGCCTTCCTGTTGATATATTAGTTTATACTCCAGAGGAAGTTGAACGACGGCTTTGGCTAGAGGATTTTTTTATTGGGAAAATCCTTAGCCGCGGGAAAATTCTCTATTCTTTATGAAATTATCAAAAGCAGAATTAAGATTTGGTGAATGGGCGAGGTATGCCGATGAGGATAAGAAAATGGCCGAGCTCGCCCTAAAAGGCGATGGCCCGCCGAACCAAATTTGTTTTCATTCCCAGCAGATCGCCGAAAAATATCTCAAGGGTTATTTGTTCTTTTCTAAAAAAGAGTTTGAGAAAACGCATCTTCTGCGCTACCTTTTAGATCTTTGCGAGGAAGTTAATCCGATGTTTAGAGAGTTGGGGGAGGATGTTGTCTATCTTACTCAATTTTACACCGAAACCCGTTATCCGGGCGACATCCCCGAATTTACTTTTTCGGAATGTCAACAAGCATACGAAGCCGCCCTTCGGATTAAAGAATTTATTTTATCTAGAGTAAAGTCACAAGAAAATAAATCCGGTTTCGGCCTCATCGGCATCATTATCGCCGTCGCCGTCATCGGTATTTTTGCCGGCGGGGGATTATATTGGCAAGAATCGCAAAAACAGAAAAGTTTACTGGAAATCGGCCGGCAAAAAGAAAAAGAAGCCGAAGCGTTGAAAGAAAAAATAATGCAGCAGCAAAAAGCTCGGCTTGAGGAAGTAGGAGAGAAACCTTTGACCGAAATTGGCCAGCCGAAATCCCAGCCAGCCGCGGGGCAAATAGACACTTCCAACTGGAAAACCTATCGTAATGAGAAATATGGGTTTGAGGTGAAGTATCCGAATGACTGGGTAGCGTGGTATGGTTATAGTAACCTTTATGGTCAAAAACGTTGGCCCGTTCCTGAAGCTGGAGATATGGTTCCTTTTTCCATCGGACCACGGTTTACAAATGATACACAAGCCGGATACTTCTTGATGGTATATCTTTTAGCACGTTCTGGTCAGTTTGCGTCTGTAAAACGTCCCAATGATCTTTTGCTAATTTTGAAAAATAGTAGACAGACAATCTCTTCAAATAAGGAAATGAATATCTTAGGAAAGGAGTTTTTACTTTTAGAATATGTTGATACGGATAAAGTTAAAATTGTCGAGGCATATACGATAGCGGGTGATTACATCTTCGATTTTCATGCTAGACAAAATGACAACTTCAATCTAGAGCTGTTTTTCAAGGTTATATCTACTTTAAAGTTGATAAAATAACTTTTCACTTTTAATTTTTAATTTGAGCGATAGCGAACATGCCCCTAAACCCCCAAGCAAAACTCGTAGAAAATATCCTCGATCTAAAATCTCTGATTCAGGAACCTATCCG
>CAYNAP010000017.1:0-13992 GCA_964395285.1 uncultured Candidatus Saccharibacteria bacterium | reverse complement strand
CTGCCGCTTCTCTTCAAACAAAAAAATGCAAAGGGATGGTTCGCAGTCGGCGGGACATTCTCGATCGTTACAGCTTTTGTCAATTTACCTTTAGCCTTAGCCGACTTCGATGCCTGGTCATATTTTTACCGCCTAAATCAATATCGTCCGCCAAATCCCGACTCGTTATGGGGCATCCTCCAGCATTTTTTCGGATCTATATTTACCACGCCATTAGTTAATATTGCATCCGCGGGCTTTCTTGTTATCGGCATAGCTATCTGCCTATGGTTTTTGCGGCGCAAAGATTTTTTCGTCCAATGCTTTGCCCTGACCCTGGTTTTCCTCGCCGTCAACAAAGTATTTAGCCCCCAATATATTTTGTGGCTACTCCCCTTCTTCGTTCTTATCCCTCATATTTCGCGTCGGGCGATATACGGCCTCGAATTTTCAAACCTAGTGGTATTGGGGAGCATCCTCCCAGCGCTGCTCATTACTGGAACCCCTGCCAGCTATTTCTCGATCGCGATTAGTTTCGCCGTGATCCGCGAGATAATGCTCGGCTTTTTTCTCCGGCAGACATTGCGAACCACACAATAAATTGACAAAATTAGCAAGTTATTGCATCATTGCAAAATCGGCGCAAGCTCCAATCCCCTCTTTGAATTAGCTAATTTGTTTACCCCGCTAGAACGCCCCCGACTCCAGCTCGCTCCGTTAGAGGTATGACGCAAAAAGATCCCGGCCTATTAGCGCAAGATGTGAGTTTCTATTAAAACGGTTCCAGTAATGGATAAATTTCTAACAGGGTGAGGGAACCGTTCTAACGGGGGTTTCCCGGTAAACATTTGATATTGTGAAACACGAAAAACGCCAGCTTGGCGATATCGGAGAGAATATAGCCTGCGATTACTTAATCGGCAAAGGGTTTAAAATCCTTGCCCGCAATTTCATCAAGACTTTTGGCGAGATAGACATAGTGGCCGAGCGGGATCAAGTTTTGCGATTTGTTGAGGTCAAGACCAGTCTATACTACCCGGATAGCGCCTTTATGCCGGAGATAAGGGTAGATCGGAAAAAAATTGCTAACTTAAAGAAAATATGCGGCGCTTATCTCCGCGAGACCAACACACCGGATAGCAAAGCATGGCAGGTTGATGTAATTTCTGTTATCCTAGACCAAAGCGGAGCGGCTAAAGATATAAACCACATAGAAAACGCAGTTTTCGAGAAAAGATATTGATATGTTTCTCGACAAACATCTGTTAAACATTCTTGTTAAACATTCGAATTTGTTTCCCGACAAACATTCGCCCATCTAAGCTAGCATAATGTTTATCGTACCGCCTTTTCGCCCAATTTAGAGGTTTACCGGGCCGTAGTATACCGGTAGTACGAGCGCTTTGGGAGCGCTTAGACTGGGTTCGATTCCCAGCGGCCCGAATGAAGCCTCGCTTTTAGCGGGATGAAGTAGGAACGCAGTCCCGCAACTGCTTGCGGGACGTTGGGAATCGAAGGGTTTAGCCATGCGTCAAAGGCGCGGCTAAACCCAAGCCCGAAGGGGATTCCCAGCGGCCCGAAATTTAATCTCTAACGGGGCAAAAGAGAAAAAGATCTCCGGTCTGAATACGGGTGTAACCCCCAACAAGTAATCAAAAACCCCTATCAAGAGGGGTTTTAGGTTATATCCAAGTATTAGCATTACTTAAATAAGCAAATGTTTCCCGACAAACATTTGTTAAACATTCTTGTTAAACAAATTAATTTGTTTGTTGTTAAACATATTCTTGTTAAACATTCTTGTTAAACGTTTAACAACAAACATTTGTTAAACATTCTTGTTAAACATTCGAATTTGTTTCCCGGGAAACATTCTCAATCTTGTTAAACATCTTTGTTAAACGTTTGTCGGGAAACATTCCTAAAACGCTATAAACTACCCGAAAGATGTCCTAGAGATGTCCGAGAGAATAACCAGCTTCTAAGCCAATTTTAATCTATTGACAAATCATTTAAAATGATATAATATATGCTAGGTTTTACAGATGTAGTCAGTTTGACAAGTTAGGCCACGCAACTAAAATAGCGCGTCGAGGTTGTTGGCCTTTTGGTGATTTCTGGACAGATTACCTAACCCATAGCCCTAACCGGGCACCCCTACGGGGGAGGAGGACCAAATGGGTGAGACGCATAGCGTTCAGGGTTTCCATGGCGTGGTTCTGCCGGCCAAGCCGCCGATTG
This sequence comes from uncultured Candidatus Saccharibacteria bacterium, assembly GCA_964395285.1. Lineage (GTDB taxonomy): Bacteria > Patescibacteriota > Minisyncoccia > Sungbacterales > SURF-37 > CAYNAP01. The sequence continues at coordinate 11,772 of CAYNAP010000017.1, read as the reverse complement.
ACAAGATCGCGGCCATGGTCTTGGTGGAAACAACCATGCCCGAGGACGTGGTGGCCAAGATCATCACGTTCTGGGACTCGATGGAGTGCCCGGAGGAGATGCTCGCCAAGTGGCGCAGCGAAGGGATTTACCCCATTGACCTCGGGTCGGAGAAGTACAACCGCTCGGGTTCGGGGGTAGGTTCGGCCACCGAGGACGCGGCCCGCAGGCTTGGGCTGGAGGACAAGCCCGAGATCCGGAAGGTAGTCGGGATGATGAACAAGAATAATAAAACCGGCTACCTGAAGGGCTTCGGCCTCTCTCTGGCGTGGTTGATCCGCGAGCTCTACGAGCTCTGGGGATATGACCACAGCCAGATCGTACGCCGGATGGCCCACGTCATCCACATGTTCCTGGTCGCCGATAAGGCGGCCGGGTGGGTGGAGCCCCTACCCGACGAGGGGACCCAGATCGCCAAAGACTTTCCGGCGATTTGGGAGCGGACGCAGGCCTGCAGTTTCGCGCCTTTCACCATCGGGCGCTACCTCCGCGATCTCGTGCGATCCGGGCAGTATACCGAGGGCGAGATTCGCGAATGGGTCGGCTGGTGGCTCCGCGCTTGGGACAGCGTCGAGAAGGCGATGCTGGATGCCCGAGCCGAGGCCCGGGTCATCCCAAGGACCGAGTTCCAAGCGCGCGGGCTCCGTGGGCTGGCCATCGAGACCACGAGCAAGTTCGTGGTCCGCGAAGTCTCGCGGGAATGCCAGATCTTGGTGACCCGCAACCCCCAAACCGGCCTGTCGGTGGTGCTGGCCAAAGGGTTCGACCTGTCCGCTCTTGCGGCCAAGATGGCGCAAGAGGGGATGGAGCCGGGTCTCTGGTACTACAAGCCGGAGGCCGGCCAGCTCCTAAACGGATCGGTGCAGTACACCGACCACCAGCCGACGCGGTTCGGCCTGGTGGAGCTCGTCGGCCTCGTACGCGGCTACCCGCCGATGCGGAAGCGCTAAGAGGAGGAGCGCGATCCGCCGGCAGAAATACCCCGGTGCGGTGCAGAGTCTATAGAGACAAAGCACTGCACCGGGGCGAATTTTTTTCTGGAAAGGTTTTAACCCAGCCGCTTAACCGCGAAAAAACAAATCATTGACTTTTCCCGAGAATATATTAGAATGTATTTAATATGAGTAGTCAAGAAAACATTAAAGACGAAAAAACACAGCACTATTCAACTATTGTCTTGCCGACCCGCGCCCAGCCCGACACCATCGTTGCTATTTTTATTTTGAAAAAATTCGGTGAGGAGTGCTTCCCCGGAGTTAAAGAAGCTAAAATAGATTTTTGGCAAGTGATGCGCGATGGCGAAACGGAAGAAAGTCTCAACCAGAAGGGGATTATACTTCTTGATATCGGCGGCGGAAAATTCGATCATCATTCAGCTTCACCCAAAACCACAACCTCTTTTTTGATCGCCAACTACTTGGGAGTAGCCGAAGAGCCGGCGCTGGCTAAGTTGCTTGAGTACGTTAAGCGTGATGATTTTTTTGGCAAAGGGACAATCTCTAGCGACCCGATTGACCGCGCCTTCGGTCTTTCGGCGCTCATCACCAATCTCAACAAAAATTACATCACCGAGCCGGCTAAAGTCATTCAAATCGCCCTGCCGGTTATCAAAGCTCATTACGATGAAGAAGTCCGCCGCACCGAAGAACTGCCTAAAGAGTTCGCGGCCAAACTTGAATCCGGCGAGGCCCATCTCTTGGAAGTGAATCAGCGCGGCAAAAAGCTAAAGCTGGTTATATTAGCTTCGGCTAATGGCAGTTTTGCCGGATACCTGCGTTCCCAGCAAGGCGGGCGTTTTGACGTGGTTGCTCAATGGTTGCCCTCGGGCCACGTTAACATTCTCACCCGGCCGGCCAAGCGTGTTGATTTACGCTCTCTTGCTGCCCTTTTGCGCTTGGAGGAAGCTAACCGCTCGGGCCTCGACCTAAAAATGACGCCGCGTGATCTTACTAAACCCGGGCGACTCGACGAAGTGCCGGAGTGGTATTATGATCCGGCCACGAACTCCGTTCAAAACGGCGGCCTGAACCCCAAAGAAGTTTTGCCCACAAAAATATCTAAAGAAGACCTCAATAAAATTCTCGAGCTCGGTTTATCCGAAAAACTGTGGGATCCCCGCGCATAGATCGAAGTCAGCCGCAAAACGAAGGAACAGTTAGACGGAAAAAGTTGATTTTAACTTTTTTCTATGTTATCATTGGCTGACCTATGAAAAATATTTCCAAAACATTCGTCTACGCTCTGATTATTTTTATCCTGGTCTCCGGACTTTACGCTCTTTTGCAAGGCCAATTTAAGGAAAGAAAAGAAATTTCCCTTTCCGAACTGGTCGCGGGTATTAACGCCGGCAAGGTGGAGAGAATCACCGTTGAAGAAAACGTCCTGACCATCAAGATGAAAGACAGCGGCGATGAGTTTATCTCAAGAAAGGAAAGCGAAGCCGGCTTGTCGGAAACGCTGAAAAACTACGGCGTCGATCAGGAAAAACTTAAGGGCGTAACCTTGGAAGTCAAGTCTTTGGGCGGTTTTTCCTATTGGCTCGGAGTTATTATTCCCTTCCTCGCGCCGTTAATTCTGATTGGTTTCTTCATCTGGTGGACGGCGCGCCAAGTTCAGCGCGGCTCGGTGCAGGCCTTTTCTTTCGGTCAGTCACGGGCGCGCTTGGTCAACCCCGAAAACAGCCGGAAGCGCATTATGTTTAAGGATGTCGCCGGGGCCAAGGAAGCCAAAGAAGAACTTCGCGAAATCGTTGACTTTCTTAAAAACCCGAAAAAGTTTTTTGACATTGGTGCCCGCATTCCTCACGGCGTTTTGCTGATGGGCGCGCCGGGCACGGGAAAATGCGTAACTGGCGACACTGTTCTCGTTACCAATAAAGGCAACATTCCTATAGAGGATGTGCCAAAATATTTTACAGTGCGCGACAATTCAACTGTGGAGGGGCTTGATATTGTGGCTGTGGATCCGAATACACTCGACTTCAGAAAAGTAGGCGCCTCTCATTGGTATAATCTCGGCGCGCAAAAAACGATCCGGTTAAACACTGATGTCGGGGCAACCATAGAAGGAACCCACGAGCATCCCATTGTCGCGGTTGACCCAATATCCGGTAATTTTCTTTTCAAGCGGCTTGACGAAATTCGCGAAGGTGAATGGGTGGTGATTGGCTACAACACCAACGTTTTTGGCCGGCATACCAAAATTCCAAGCCCTGATGCTGCTTACCTCTTGGGCGTGTTGACCGGCGACGGCTGCCTGACGATAAAGAACCGTATCGTCATATCGACGGCAGACAATGAGATACTCGGGCGCATGCAGCGAATCGCCGAAGAGACTCTCGGCGCGACTTTTTCAAAAAGCGCTTCGCGCCCCTACGATTACGAAATGATCAACGGCGCCGCCAAAGCAAAACTTTTAGAATGGGGCTTGGAGGAGACATACGCTCGAGGGAAGCGTGTTCCAGAGTGGGTTCGCATCGCACCGCGCGAGTTTGTAGTCTCGTACCTGCGCGGTCTCTTTGACACCGATGGAGGCGTGGAACGGAATGGAGGCGTTTGCCTTTCGAGTGCAAGTCCGGCGCTTATCCGGGAAGTAAGCGCTATGCTTTTGAATCTCGGAATTATCCATCGCTCTTATGAACGGAAAAAACTCTACAACAATCAGCTTCAATACTATGTAATGATCTATGGCGACTTTATCGAACGTTTCCAAAGTGAAATTGGCTTCACCGTAGTGCGAAAGGCCAAGGCCCTGGAGAAAATATGTGAACGCCAGCGCAATACGAACATCAATAGAATTCCGCATCAGGGAGAAGCGATTAGAAAAGTTTGGCAGGAAGCGGTTGCGGCGACTTCGCGCCGACTGGATCGAGCTTTTTGTGGCGAGTCGCTCTATAAGAACACAAAGCGATACATTGACGGGACGCGCCTGCCATCGTTGCGCGGCATTTCCTATTTTATCTCGGGCGTATCTGAACTTGCTCCATCAGTGCGAAGTATGCCAGAGCTGGCTTATTTAGAGCGGTTGAGTTCGGGCCAGTATTTCTTCACAAAGGTCAGCGAAGTATCGCATAGCACTGGAGTTGTCTACGACCTCACTGTTCCGCATTATCACAACTTCATTGCCAATGGATTGATTAACCATAACACTTTGCTCGCGCGCGCCGTCAGCGGCGAAGCTAACGTGCCGTTCTTTCACATTTCCGGATCGGAGTTTGTAGAGATGTTCGTCGGTGTGGGAGCTTCGGTAACCGGCAACACGCCGGTACTTGTACGCCACGCCGGCCAAGTTAAACTGGCGCCCATCCAAGAAGTTATCGATGCTTATTACCCCGACGGCGGTGAAGGGTTACGGGTCGCGGGTGGTCTTGAAACGCTCGGAGTAAAAAAGCGAGAAACTAACTTCCAGGGTTTTCGCGGCGATGGTGAAAAGTTTTTTTTCGGTGGAAGTCAATGGGTCGGCGTGAAACACGTTTATCGCCACAAAGCTGAAGAAATTTATCAAATTCGTTACCGTGGCGGCGTTATCCAGACTACCGGCGATCACAGTATATTTGTGCGCGAAAAAAACTACGTTCGTTCCAAAAGAGCCGACCAGCTTAAACCTGGCGACATTCTGGTTAATTTGCCTTTCAAAGTGCGCTCAACATTTATTCCGGGCGCGGGGACAACTCATCATATTCGCAGTCATGCCTTTGGAGAAAGTCAGATCCCCGTTCTTTCCGTCTGGGAGGAAGAGGGTAATAAGGCGCGATGGCAGCGCGAATACGCTTTTGCTTTCGCCGAGGAAAAAACCCAGCACGAGATCGGATCAGTTATCGGAGTAAGCCAAGCAACGGTTGGCCATTGGCTCTCCGGCATCCACCAACCGCGCATGCTGGCTGCTCCGAGTATTGAGCATGGGTTACCGGAAAAAGTTGTTGTGACATCCGAACTCATGCGCCTTTTGGGCTACTATACCGCCGAGGGACGCACCACGCGCTATGCGGTTGAATTTATTTTTGGATCGCATGAGCAGGAATTGCACGAGGATTGCATAAATCTAATGCGTTCGATCTTTTCCCTCGAGCCGCGCGTAACTATGACGCCTGATTCGACCACCAGGATAACCTATTCTTCTGTAGCTCTGGCCCGTTTTTTCGAGCGATACTGCGGCAACGGCAGCCACTATAAACACGTGCCGGAGTTTATTTGGAACTTGCCGTTTGATTTCGTAAAAGAGTATGTTAGCGGTTACAGTCAAGGTGATGGCTATATTACCGGCGATGGAAAACTCGTTATAAGCTCCGTAAGTTCTCAAATTATCCGCGAGCTTGCTTGGATTCTCGGCATACATGGCGTTCAGGCTGGAGTGGGTAAGTCAGTTTCGCCTAGCGGCCGGAGGATTAAAGCCGATAGTAAACCGCTTCCCGAAACGGTATCTTGGCGGTTGACTATTGGTCGTACCAGTAATCTTTGGGATAGACAAAAGCCGTCAAGACACCCAAATCAATTTAAGAAACCGGAAGTTTTGGAAATCACCAAGCATAGCTACGACGGTTATGTTTACGATTTTTGCGGTTGCGACAACGAAGCCTTTTTCGGCGGCGAGAAACCAACCCTTCTTCATAACAGCCGGGTCCGGGATCTCTTCAAAATTGCTAAAAAATCCGCGCCGGCCATTATCTTCATTGACGAAATTGACGCCGTTGGCCGCCATCGCGGCACTGGACTCGGCGGGGGACACGACGAGCGCGAACAAACCCTTAATCAGATTTTGGTGGAGATGGACGGATTTGAAACAAATGAATCATGCATCGTGATCGCGGCGAGTGTAACCGGCGATACGCCGGTGCTGGTGAAGCAGGGCGGCGAGCACGAATTAAGACCCATCGCTGAAGTTATCGACCGCTACTATGCCCCCGGTGAGGAGGGCATCGAGAAATTGTCTACCGATCTCAAAGTGCTCGGCCTTGAGCCGAAACTCTCTTCGTATACCGATAAAAAGAGAACCTATTTCGGCGCAAGCGCATTTAAATCCGTTCGGAGCGTATTTAGGCATTGGGTGGATGAAATTTACGAGATTAAATTCCTTGGCGGGGTTGTGCGAACTACCGGAAACCATTCAGTGTTCATCCGAACGCCGCAGGGCATTGTCGCTAAGCGGGTGGATCAAATCCGGCCGGGGGAAATTTTGGTTGACATCCCCCACATTGCCAACCGTACCCAAAAGACAAGGCGCGAAGTTCGAGCTCATCGTTTCCCGCAAACTTTTGAACGCCTATTGCCGGTTTATGAAAGTTATCCGCAAGCGGAGGGAAAATACGCTTTCGCCATAGCCAACCGCAGTCTAATTTCACAGGCAAAGATTGCCGGGCAAATTGGTGTTTCTCAAACCACCATTTCAAAGTGGCATAGAACCTCTCGCCTCCCCCGCGAGATGAGCCATGCTTACTTTCTTCATTCTCTTCCGGTAGCAGTGCCAGCAACGCCGGAGCTAATGCGGCTTCTCGGATACTATACGGCGGAAGGGTACGCGCGAAAAGAAGTTGATTTCTGTTTTAACCGCGATGAGATCGCTTACATCGAGGATGTAAAGGACCTGATGTATCGCGTCTTCGGACTTCCGCTCCACGCCGAACGAGAGACCACGGTCAATGCGGTGAACATAGTGTATTCATCCAGACCAATGGCTGATTTTTTCATCCGCCACTGCGGCAAAGGCGCACGAGGGAAACACGTTCCAGCCATCCTCTTTGAAGCGCCGCGGGAACACTTTGTGGAATTCCTCCGCGGACTTTTCAGGGGTGACGGCTATAAGGATAAGCATGGGCGGCTCGAGATCACATCGGTCAGCAAGCAATTGATTCTTGAATTGAATTGGCTTGCGCGTATGCACGGTTTCAAAAGCTACGTCAATGGCTTTACCGCCCGCGCTGGCCGAGTCATTGGCAATGGCAAACCGCTACCTGAGACCGTAGCTTACCGCCTCGGGTTCGGGAAAACGCAAAATCCATTTGAATACGTCCCTGGCAAGAAAAGCATCAAACGGCCCAAAATTATTGCCATTACTAAAAAGCCTTATAGCGGTTACGTGTATGACTTTTGCGGCTGTGAAAATGAAGCCTTCTTTGGCGGAGAAACCCCGATTTTGCTTCACAATACCAACCGCCCCGACGTTCTCGATCCGGCTTTGCTGCGTCCCGGCCGCTTTGACCGCCGAGTCGTTCTGGACCTCCCCGACATCAACGACCGCGAGGATATTTTAAAGATCCACGCTGCGAACAAAGTCATGGATAAAAACGTCAGTATCCGCACTATCGCCGAGCGCACTCCCGGTTTCTCCGGCGCGGATCTTGCCAACTTGGTCAATGAGGCGGCGATTTTAGCGGCGCGGGGCGGCCGTAAATCCATCGCCCAAAACGATCTTGTTTCAGCCATTGAGAAAGTCATGCTCGGCCCGGAAAGAAAGAGTCACATCTTAACGCCGAAAGAGAAGGAGATTGTTGCCTACCACGAAGCCGGACATGCGCTGGTTGCCGCGTCGCTAAAGAACACCGATCCGGTGCATAAAATTTCCATCGTCGCCCGCGGCCGGGCCGGCGGAGTAACTTGGAAATTGCCCTCCGAGGATCGCCACCTCTTTTCCCGCTCTTATTTTCTCGACGAGATTGCCGTCTCGATGGGCGGCTTCGCCGCAGAAAAGATAGCGTTCAATGAAATCACCACCGGCCCGCATAACGATCTTGAGCGGGCCACCGATCTTGCCCGCGATCTCGTAACCCGCTACGGCATGTCCGACAAATTGGGGCCCACGGTCTTTGGCGATCGGCGGGAGATGGTGTTTCTCGGCAAAGAAATCGGCTCGGAGAAGAATTATTCGGAGCAAATCGCCGAGCTTATAGACAGCGAAGTCAGGCGGATAATTGACGGCGGACTTAAAAAAGCCCGCGAAATTGTGGCTAGCCGCCGCGCCAAACTTGACGAGATTGCCAAGCGCCTTATGGAAAAAGAAACCATCGAGCGCGACGAGTTTGAAGCGCTGATGCAGGCGGCGTAAGTATCCTACGAATTACAAATTTTTGCCGAATTACGAATATGACGTGGGCCTGCCCCGTTAGAAAATTTCCGGCGTAACAAGCGGATTAAGCGGCGGCAAGAACCGACTACACTTGGCGCAAGAAGCGACTTGTAGTAAATTTTCTAACGGGGCGTGTAGCTCAACGGCAGAGCTCCGAGCTTATACCTCGGCAGTTTTGGACCCGCCCCCTGCACCAAAAACGGCCCGTAGCTCAACGGCAGAGCAGTCGCCTTATACGCGATTGGTTGTAGGTTCGAATCCTACCGGGCCGAAAATCTAATAGGCGGGTACCTCGGTGGTTCTAGGTTCGAATCCTAGCGCGCCCAAACCCCCGCCTAGGCGGGGGTTTGGTCGCGCACCGCCATCTGGCCGATCTAGCTTTAAGCCGATAGAGTGGTGTATAACCCCGATTGCAGGCGTTTTTTGTTTTACTATCATTGAATTATATGAAAAAGAACTCACTGCATTTGATCATCGGGGCGGCTTTATTGTTCTCGCCCTTTTTGGTTTCTGCCGATCACAGCAGCCTGCACTCGCTTGAGGAGTTGCGGGCTCAATTAGCCTCACTACAGGCGGCTATTAACGCTCTACTGGCCTCAAGCCACGCGCCGGGCAAGCCGGATAGTACCGGGAAGCCGGAAGATACAGGTAAACCCGAAGATGCAGGTAAACCCGCGGATACCGGGAAGCCTGCAGATACTGGCGGAGGCGGAGGAGGCGGAGGAGGGAGCGGTGGAGGCGAACCGGCGCAGCAGGCCGCTCCGCAAGCCGCAGAGGATCGCGCTTCCACGCCGTCGGCAGTCCCAACTCCTTCTCGCGATTTGCCTTCCGATGATGCAAAAACGCCCCCGCCGCCCGCTCCTTCGCCGGTAAGTTTAGCCCCGCCGGAGGACGCGGAGCCGGCAATGCTTCCGGGATTAAGGCTTGAGCGCGCTTTGGCGCGCGGCTCTTCGGGAGAAGATGTGAGCAAACTGCAGGATTTCCTGAAGAAGTTTCCGGACATTTATCCTCAGGGATTGGTTACCGGTCTTTTTGGGCCGCTAAGCGAGCAGGCGACTAAGAAACTGCAGGAAAAATTTGGGCTTGAGCAGGTTGGAATTGTTGGCCCGAAAACGAGAGGGGCGTTGGAGGAACTGGCGACAGCCATCGGCCGCAAGGAAAGGCCCCGCATCGCATCCATTTCACCGGAGAATCCCGCGGTCAACAGCGAGATTACCATAAGCGGCTCCGGTTTTACATTTGAAAAAAATGCTATCTTTATAAAGGGAAAGATTTGGCTGAAAGATCTTTCGTCAGCCGATGGCGCGTCTCTTAAATTTTTTATTACCCCGGACGTTCCTTGCGCGGCGGACGGACATGAAGCGTGCCCCGTAAAAGTGGTAAACCAAAACGGCATTTCCAATGCTAAACCAATTAAGCTCGTCCAATCTGATATGCCTCCAGAGCCGCCGCAAACGGAACCTCCTCAGCCGCCTATAACAAAGGAAGATCTGATTATTCTTTCCATTTCGCCCCTTTACGGAACTGTCGGCACTGAAATTACGCTTGCCGGAACAGGGTTCGGCTTCACTGATAATACGGCAATCATCAAAGAGGTCGCCGGAACCACTGTTACTGAATATATTAAAGGGCTTGCTTCACCTGACGGAAAAACTCTTAAGTTTACGCTTCCTACGACACCTTGCGGAGTGAGCGGGTCTACTACCTGTGTAATATCTGTTACCTACAAAAATCGCACTTCCAATGAGGTTTGGTTTACTGTTACCAAAAATGTAACGCCCGTAATTCTTACATCGCCAAACGGCGGTGAACAATTTGTCCAGGGCGCGACCAATCCTTTAATAAAATGGTCCGGTGGAACTGGAGAAGTACATTTGGTGTTGGTAAAAAGCGCACTTACCGATGAAATCATTCATAAATTATATGCCGGCGCGGAAATTGCCGATGCGTGGCTTGGGTACCTTGGTTACTTTTCCGGTTCGCTTTCCAGCGACATAACCGGACCTCCTGATGGTTCTACCACCTGGGACGGAAAAACTCTTTGCGGTCTTGACAGCAATATTTGCTGGCAGATTGAGCCGGGTGAGTATAAGATTTTAGCAATTTCTGAAAATGAGCTCGGCCGTATTGAAAGCACATATATCGGCGATAAGGCGTTCTTTAACGCGGACGTCAGCGATCAGCCATTCAGTATACTTCAGTCTCCTAAAATAACCGTCATCTTACCCAACGGCGGAGAAAAATTAATGCAGAGCGCAAGCACTACTATTTCATGGGAGGCGACGAGCATTGTGAGCAAGGCGGTGAAAATAAATCTCTGGAGGGCCGGATCGTTTTATCGGACGATTGCCGAAAATGTTCCCATGAGCGAGCATACCGGAATGTTTATCTATTCTTGGGTCCCTTTGGCTTCAGATCTTCCCGCGAGCAACTACGCCATAGAGATTGTTGACGTTCAGAGTCCCAACGTGCGCGACATGAGCGATGCCTTGTTTGCCATTGCGGCAAAATCCACCATAACCGTAGCGGCGCCGAACGGCGGCGAAACGTGGTTTAAGGGTTTCCAGGGGACGGTCCGCTGGAATTCGGGAAATATTTTGTCCAAGGCAGTGAACATCGATCTCTATAAGGGCGGCGCGTTCTTAAAGCGGCTGGCTTCAAACGTTCCTCAAAAACTCTACTCATGGTCAACGCAAACTTATGTTTCTGGAACCGGGTTTAATTATTCTGCGGCTGTTCCAACGGACATTCCCGACGGCGGCGATTACGCGCTCGTGATTTCCGACTCTGCAGACGGGACCGTAAATGACGCAAGCGACGCGGTATTCAATATTATTTCCGTGCCAAACCCGGCGGCGATAAGCGGCCGGCTGATCAACCGCTTTTTGAGCACGGCTCTTGCCAACACGCGGCTGTATCTTAACGGTGGCCGCGATTATGCCAATACGGGGGTCAATGGTGAATTTTCCGTATCAACGAATACCAGCTCTCTTTTTGACAGCACGATTTTCGGGATCAAGATGGCCATGCCCGTTGGCTCTTGGCCTAACTGTTATATGAATTGGCGATATGACATTTTCACCACAGCCGAGTATCCGTATTGGAGGGATCATGTGTTTGATCTTTTGCCGGACAAGACAGGAGTATTTAATCAAGGAAATATTAATCTTGGCGATGTGCCCATGTGGCCGGGTGCTGGTCTTTACTTCTATACCAACGTAGGCATATTTAGCCCCGGAGTATCCACTCTCGCAAGCCCCGGCGTTATGTATCCCGATTCCGGCTATTGGGGGTATCAAATCCTCGCGTTGGAGACCGACTTACAAGTAAAAGTATATGATCCGACCACGAACACCTATGTTTTTTCTCCGGCCATAAGGATTCCGTTGGCCAGCGGCTGTGCGTCAAAAACGCTTACGTATCTCAATGGGGCGTTCAAGTGGGAGCCGTATAACGTGCGCTCTTCCGCGTACTTTTCCAGCGCGACGGTAGGAACGCCGGTTAAGGTTATATTCTACGCATCCGGGGGTGTTGCTCCTTACGTCTGGAGTCTTTACTACGGATCCTTGCCGCCCGGTCTCGCGCTGGATCCGACCACGGGCACGCTATCGGGTACGCCCACCACTGCCGGCACTTACAAATTCCAAATAAAAATCACTGACGCCAACGGCGTGA
>CAYNAP010000016.1:0-14234 GCA_964395285.1 uncultured Candidatus Saccharibacteria bacterium | reverse complement strand
TTCAGCCTTTAGTCAATTAACTTTCGGATTTTCCCGGAGCTTAATATGCGCATTGCCGACTCTCAACTGAAATCTTTTATTGTCGATGGCGGTCTTATCTCTGATAAAGATCTCCTTAAGGCGGAAACCGAAGCCAAGAAAGGAAAAAAATCCTTGCACGAGGTTATTTTAAATCTGGGGCTGATGCCCGAAACCGACCTTAGGAAGCTCGAGGCTTATATTATCGGCATACCTTTTATCGATCTTACCAAAGAGACTATTGATCCCGCGGTCCTTCAGATTATTCCCGAGCCGATTGCGAGAAAAAATAACGTTGTGGCTTTTAAAAAGTCCGGGAAAGAGCTGCAGGTGGCCATGCTTGACCCCGACGATATCCAGACCGTTGAATTCATCAAAAAAACCGCCGGTCTGAAGATTTTGCCGCGTTTAACCAATCCCGAGAGCATTAAAGAGGCGCTGAAACAGTACCAGAAAAGTCTTGAAGCCGAATTCGGAGAAATAATAAAAAAGGAAACCGGAAACATCCAAATTATCGGCGAGGCGGAGGAGGCGGCAGAAGGCGAGGAAGATCTGAAAAAAATGGCCGAAGACCTGCCCATTATAAAGATCGTTGACACTCTAATCCGTCACGCGATCCTTGAGTTGGCTTCCGATATACATATTGAGCCGGCCGAAAAAGAGGTTATAGTCCGTTATAGGATTGACGGCATACTGCATGACGCCATGACTCTGCCTAAACAGATTGCCCCCGGGGTGGTCGCCCGCATTAAAGTTATTTCTAATCTTAAGCTCGATGAACACCGCTTGCCTCAAGACGGGCGCTTTAAAATCGATACCCCCGAATACCGCATTTCTTTCCGCGTGTCGGTATTGCCGGTTTTTGACGGCGAGAAGATAGTTATGCGCCTTTTGCCCGAAACATCCCAGGGCTTTACTTTGGAAAAACTTGGGTTCCAGCCCGACCAGCTTGAACTCATCCATAAATATATTCGAAAAACTACCGGCATAATTCTCGTAACCGGGCCGACCGGCTCGGGCAAAACCACTACTCTTTACACCATTCTCGATATTTTAAATAAGCCCGGAGTCAACATCTCAAATATTGAGGGTCCGGTGGAGTACCGCATGCCGCGGATAAACCAAACCCAGGTCCGCCCCGAGCTCGGTTTGACTTTCGCCAACGGCTTGCGCTCGTTGCTTAGACAAGATCCCGACATAGTGATGGTCGGTGAGATACGCGACAACGAAACCGCCGGCTTGGCTATAAACGCCGCCCTCACCGGCCACCTGGTGCTCTCGACGCTGCACACCAACTCCGCGGCCGGCGCCCTGCCGCGCCTTCTCGATATGAAAGTCGAGCCTTTTCTTATCGCCTCCACGGTCAACGCGATCGTCTCCCAGCGTTTAGTGAGAACGCTTTGCGAGGAGAAAGAAGAATATACTCTGACGCCGACCGAGGTGGAAAGCTTGTCCAAGCAGGTTAACCTCAAGCGCATCGTCGATATTCTAAGAAAGGAGAAAGCGATAGGACCGGGTGCAACGCCCGAAAAAATTGCCTGGGCCCGGGCCAAAAAATCCGATGACTGCCTCGAGGGTTATAAAGGCCGCATTGGCATTCATGAGGTTCTTGAAGTGTCTTCCACGATCAAGGAGCTGATCATGAAAAACGCCACTTCCGATGACATAGCCAGGCAAGGCCAAAGCGAGGGCATGACCATTATGCTTGAGGACGGGTTTGTAAAAGCGGCAAAAAAGATTACTTCCATCGAAGAAGTGCTAAGGGTAACCAGTGAGTAAAATGCAAAGATCAAAATGCAAAGATCAAAATTTTGGAAGCCGCCGAAGGCAGCCGCTTAAATTTTTTCTTTTGATATTTGAATTTTGAATTTATGTTGTATTCCTATCGCGCCGTTGACCGTCTTGGCAAATCGGTTTCCGGCAGTCATGAAGCCGCCTCCGAGCGCGAACTTGCTGATTATATTAAGCACGAAGGTTTTGTTTTGCTTGATGCCGGGTTACCCGAAGGCGCGAAGAAAGGCAAAAGCTTATTTTCAAGGGAGTTTATTAACCCGTTCAGCCGGGTAACTTTAGTTGAACGGATGGTCTTTGCCCGGAACCTCGCGGTTATGATTGGCGCGGGCCTCGTGCTTAACCGGGCTCTCGAGGCCCTGGAGGAGCAGACGTCGAACGCCAAGTTCAAGCAAATAATATCCTCGGTCAGGAACGATGTAGTCAAGGGCAAAACTTTTGCTGAAGCTTTGCGGCCGTACGAAAAAATATTCGGAGTTTTGTTTATTAACATGGTTGAAGCCGGAGAAATCTCCGGCAACCTCGAGCGCGTTTTGAAAATACTGGCTCGCCAGATGAAAAGAGATCATGACATCAGGGCTAAAGTGCGCGGGGCGATGATCTATCCGGCCATCGTGATTTTCGCTCTCGTGGCTATCGGGGTTTTGATGATGATTTTCGTCGTCCCGACGCTTACCCAGACGTTCAGGGAGCTTGACGTCGAGCTGCCTCTGACCACGCGCATAATTCTCGGCGCATCGGATTTGATCCTGCATTATTATCTATACGCCTTAGTCCTGTTGGTTGCCTTTGTTTACGGCTTCAGGCGCGTCCTTAAGTCAAAAAAAGGCAAAAAAGTCTTTGACGCTTTTATCCTGCATGTTCCGGTTTTCGGGCCGCTTATTCAAAAGTTGAACTCGGCGAGATTCGCCCGCACTCTCTCCTCGCTCATTTCCTCCGGGGTGCCCATAATACGCTCGCTTGATATAACTTCGGCGGTCCTCGGCAACGTTAAATTCAGAGAGGCGCTTGAGGAATCCTCGGTTGCAATCCAGCACGGCAGCCCTCTTTCCGGAGTTTTGAAAAATCACCCCAATCTTTTCCCGGCCATGGTTACGCAAATGCTCCAAGTCGGCGAAGAAACCGGAACCACCGCCAGGATGCTGCTTCGGTTGGCATTGTTTTACGAAGAAGAAGTGACCAATATCACCAAAAACCTCTCCAGCATCGTTGAGCCGGTTCTTATGCTGTTCATCGGCGCGGCTGTTGGCGTGTTTGCTCTATCCATTATTCAGCCGATATACGGCACGCTTGGCAGTTTATGAGGATTAGCGGTGTCTTTGCCCCGATGTTAGATAAGAGTCTATTCGGCGGCGTCCAGTCGTTTTGTGCAAAATGTTAACAAAAGAGTTAGGATGTAATAAATTGACAGCCGCGCGGTTTTTAACTCCGCATAGCGCCGGCTGCGCCAAGTTGGGAAACCGCGGCTGGCGGAGAATAGGGCGAGGTTTCACCCTGCTCGAGCTGGTCTTTTCAATTGCGATTCTTATTTTCATAGCCGTTCTCGCCGTTGGCAACCTTAAAAAGTTTCGTCAGTCGTCGGAAATAGACCGGGTCGTTAACGACACCCTGGGACTTCTCCGCGAAGCCCGTTCGAAAACCCTCGGCTCGGAAAACGACAGCGTCTACGGGGTGCATTTTTCTCCGGCCGCTGTGACTCTTTTTCAGGGGGGAATCTATAACCCAGCCAGTGCGAGCAACATCGTCGTGGTTTTACCAAGCAATGTTTCCATCTCGGTCATCGATCTAAGCACTACCACGGATAATGTTATCTTTGAGCGGCTTACCGGCGAGTCCAAGGCCATCGGCACGGTAACTTACATAATTAATGGTTCAGCCAGCGTTAATAGAAAAGTCCAGATTTTGCCATCGGGTTTATTTTTAAAACAATGATGGGCATATAGTATCCCGGTTTGTTTACTCCGTTAGAACGTCGCCGACTCTCGCCGCCTCGCCCGTCTCGCCGAAGACGGCGAGTCGAGGCGGGCTTTCGCAAGAGCGAAGCGGGTCGGCGCCAGAGTGCGAAATAGCCGAGGGGAGTATAGTGCTCCCATCAGCCGGTCGCTCGCCCCGTTAGAGATTTGTATGACACTGAAACCGTTTAATAAAAAACTCACATCTTGCGATAATACTATTAAGGTCTTTTCGCGCCACATCTCTAACGGGGCAAAGCGCCTGTTCTAGCGGGGTTTACCGCCTTTTGTACTATAATGAAGTTTTACCGGCAAAAAGTTCAAAGTCGGCAAAAAATCAAATCCGGACCCGAGGGATTCGGATTGGTTGAAACCGTCATCGGCGCCGCGGTAATAAGCCTGGTTTTGTTCAGTCTCGCCCAGGTGGCCCAGTTTTCTTTTCGCACGGTCGCCGGCGCCAACTTTAAACTGCGCTCGGCTTTCTTGGCCGAAGAGGGGATTGAAGCGGTAAGAATAATACGCGATCTAGGCTGGGCGGCGAACATCGCTCCGCTGGCTTCCAACAGCAATTACTATTTGCAGTTCGCCGGCGGAGTCTGGACCTTGACTGCCCTTAGCCAGCCGAAAGTCGACGGTATTTTCGACCGGCGCGTTGTTTTTAGTGCGGTCAATCGCGACGCATCAGACAACATCGTATCTTCCGGCGGGGTTTTAGACCCCGACACCAAAAAAGTTACCGTCGACGTGGCCTATAATAACCGCGGACGCGTAGCCACCACTACGGTCTCAATTTATATCACCAATTTTTTCAATAACTAGGCGGTATGAAAGCTGACATTTCGCGGCCAAAGTCTTCAAGTCGAGAGCCGTCTAGGCGCTTACAAAGGAAACCGGCTGGAAGAACGGTCAGCCGTCGAGCTCCCATTATGAAAGCCTTTACGCTTATCGAGATAATAGTCTATATTGCCATCCTTGGGGCGCTTATCGTCGTTGCCGTTAACACCATTCTTACCATCCATTCGTCCCTTGGAGCTATACGTCTTACCCGCCTTTACTCTTCAACCGAAGCTTTAGCTATGGAGAGAACAATAAGAGTCATTCGCGACGCGCAATCGGTTGATGTCGCGGCCAGCACTTTTGACGTTTCGCCCGGGGTCTTGTCTTTAGTTGGCTCTGAAGATCCGGCCGTTACCCGCTTATTGTCGCTAAGCGGCGGCGCTTTACAGCTAAAAGACGGTGCGGCGCCGGATCAAGCCCTGACTCCTCCGGGCGTCGTTGTCACCAGTCTTATTTTCCGCCACATCACTGGCGGCAGCGTTTCCGAAGCGGTTAAAGTCGAGATGACTTTGAGCGCATCTTCCGGCCGGGCCACTACCACCCAAAAAGTGTACGGCACGGCGGTTTTGCGGAACTCGTACCAATAAAATGTTCGAGAAATTTTCGGCAAAGTTGTTTTTCGATCGCGACACGAGCGGACAAGCCGTTATGATCACTTTGCTTTTCCTGATGTTTGCCAGCTTGGCTTTTTTGTTCAGCCTGTCTACCATCGCTTTACGCGAATCGCGCTCAAGCCGCGTGGATCTCAACGCCAAGCAAAGCTACTTCCTGACCGAAGCCGGAATTGAAGACGTGGCTTATCGCATTGCCCGAAGCAAGCAGTATTTGCCGGAGCAGACCATTGCCCTTAACGGCCTGACCTCGAGCGTGTCGGTTGCCGACAATGCCGGGGTTAAAATTCTAGATGGCGTCGGGAGCGTTTCCGGCGCGGTGCGGAAATCAAAGCTGTCAATTGCGGTAACCACCACCGGCGTCCAGTTCTTCTACGGCGTACAGGTGGGCGAAGGCGGGCTGACCATGGGTGAGAGCTCGACTATTAAAGGGGTCGGAGGTGTCGCCGGCAATGTTTATTCGAACGGCCCCGTGTCGGGCGGCAACGCAAGCAAAGTAACCGGAGACATCACGGTGGCTACCGGCATAACAGCCGATACTGAAGCCCAGTCAACAGTCTGCGACGCCGACCAGATTTTCGGACAGTCCAATCCGGTAGTCGATATGGCTCAAAGCTTCCGTCCTTCCCAGTCTAAGCCCCTGTCTAAAATCAGTCTCTACCTGAAAAAGATCGGCAACCCGGGCAATCGCACCGTGCTAATTACTCAAGACTCCGGGGGCTCGCCGGCGCAGTCGTCTCTGGCTAGCGCGACGCTGGACAGCGGTCTGGTGACCGCGAGCTATGGCTGGATTGATATCGCCTTTGCCAGCCCCCCGAATCTTGCCGCCGGCAATACTTACTGGATAGTCATTAATGCCGCTACCAACAACACCAAATATTGGTCATGGTGCAAGGACAGCAGCGCGGGTTACCCCGACGGTTCGGCCAAATCAAGCCAAGATTGGGACGACGATCCTTGGTCGGCGGCGAGCGGCGACCTTGCGTTCAAAACGTACCTCGGTTCGGGTTTAAGCACTCTTGAGGGCGTGATAGTCCTCGGCAACGCTCATGCCAACACCATTGCCGACAGCAAAGTATGCGGTGATGCCTACTATCAAACCATTGACGCATCCTCCCTTAACTTTTTGAACAGCCCCGCGGCTAGCACCTGCAACCTTCCGCTGACTCCGGGCGTGGCTCATCCAGGACAACCCGACCCGCCGCTCCAGGGCATGCCGATATCTCAAGGCAACCTTGATCAATGGAAGATCGATGCCGACCCCGACAGCTCGCCGCGTCTTGGCGATTTGGTGGTTTCTTCAGATATGTCTTACGGGCCGGAGCGGGTAACCGGCAACTTGATTATGGACAGCAATAATAAGATTTTAACCGTCGCCGGGACTATTTACGTCGAGGGTTATATTGACATCGACAACGGTTCGGCCATCCGCTGCGCGCCTTCCTACGGCGCGACGAGCTGCATCATCATGGCTGACAAGTGGATACATATCGCCAATAACGGTATCTTTGGCGGTTCGGGTCAGCCGGGTTCCTACCTTGTTATTCTTACCACCTCAAGCTGCGACGGCACCGGCGCCGGCGCCCCCTGCACTCATCATAATGCCGCGATGGATCTTCACAACAACGCTTCCGGAACTATATTTTATTCGTCGAACGGCCTGACTTTTCTCCATAACGGAGTGCAAGCAAGCGAAGTTACCGCTTATAAACTGAATCTCGAAAATAACGCGGAGGTAACTTACGAGCAAGGCCTAGCCAGCGCCCAGTTTGCCGCCGGACCGTCGGGCGGTTGGTCCATAAAAGGCTGGAACGAGGTTAAATAATCCTTAATAATCCAGTCAGCCCGAGGCTTTGCCAAAGAAACGCTAACTTCTTAACTTTTTTCTGAAGCGGTTTTGTGGTTGGTGGCATTTTGTTTTCGCAAGCGGTAAAATAAATGGGTAAACGGTTAAAGGTCCGGCTATAAGCTACTAGACGGCTGAATATGTTTGGAGGAATAACCAGGCGAGTATTGCAGCCCGAAATCTTTGGTCTGGATATTTCCGACCTTACCATTAAATTCGCCAAAGTTGACCGGGGAAAGAATCAAGTCCTTCTTGATTATTGCGGAGAAGTTGAAATACCGGAGGGTATAATTATCGGCGGTGAAATAAAGAGCGAGAAGGACTTGGCCTCCATCTTAAAAGATGGCTTGCGCACTGCCGATGGGCGTAAAGTAAATCAACGCTACTGCGTAGCCTCGCTCCCCGAGGAAAAAAGTTTTGTCAGAGTTATCGAATTGCCCAACGTCAAGCGCGAAGATTTGGCTCGCGCCATTCGCTGGGAAGTGGAGGGCGTAATCCCCATGCGCCTCGATGAAATCTACTATGATTTCTCGCCCATCTCTCTTGCCGAGTCAGGCGACCATATTGACGTTCTTATCACCGCCTTTCCGCGCGGATTGGTTGACAGCTACAGTCAGGTCTTAAAAACATCCGACTTTAGACCAATGGCTCTTGAGCTCGAGTCGCAAGCTATCTCAAGAGCCATCATCTCGGCGGATCTTGGCCGATCTGCCCTCGTTATAGTAGACGTTGGCGCAACCCGGACAAGCTTTATCATCTTTGTACAGGGCTCCGTGATTTTTACCAAGACCATCGGCGTGGGCGGGCGTGATTTTGAAGCCGCCATTTCTAACGCCCTTAAAGTTTCGAGAGAAGAGGCCCGACGCATTAAGATTGAAGTAGGCTTGAGTAAAAACTACCGGAGCGGAGCGGTTTTTGACGCTCTCGCGCCCTTGGTTGATTCTATAACCGCCGAACTCAAGCAGGAGCTGGAATTTTACGCCAACTTTCCTTCACTGCGCCGTAAATCGCTCCCGGATATAGAAAAGGTTGTACTTTGCGGTGGAGACGCCAACCTGGTCGGCCTCGAAAAGCACGTATCAACGACGATAAAAAAACTTACGGTCATCGGCAACCCCTTTTCGAACTTCCGACTGCCGCCGGGCGTGATCCCGCCCGTGCCTAAAAATAAGTCGCTTAAATACAGCACGGCTATTGGCCTTGCCTTGCGAGGCGATGGCATAAGTTCACAAGTTTAAAATGCTCGATCTCAATTTGTTGCCGCCAAAGGAGAAAATCAACCTTCGCTACGGGATGAGAACTCGCGCCGTCTTGGCCGTGGGCGGAATTTTGGCCTCCGCATTTATCGCCTCCATATCCTTGCTCGCGCCCACACTCTTCGCGCTTTTCTTCCAGAAGTCAGAGTTGCTTCAGGCCGTGGATGTTGCCGCTGAAACCAGTCTCCGGGCCGGGGTGCCGAAAAATATCGGGGACTTAAACGCGGCAAAAAGACTGGCCAAATCTGCGCTGACCAACGACGCTAAGAGCGATTTAGCTTCAGGCTTGCTGCGGGCTGTTTTTGCGGACGTCCCAAACGGCATTAGACTGGAGTCGTTGAAAGTCAATCTCGAGTCCAACGATATCAATATCGGCGGTTTTTCGCCCGATCGTCAAACTCTTTTGGCGTTTCTGTCAAATCTAAAAAACAACCCGTCTATCGCCAGCGTATCATCGCCGGTGGCGAATATAATTAAAGAGACCGACATAAGTTTTTCGGTTTCGGCGAAAGTAAACCCCGTTAGAACGGGCGCTTCACAGCCGGCTGGCGAGAGCATTGCGCCCCGGTCAGTCACATTTGTTTCTATCGCCGATCTGCTCTCGCCCCGTGGCGAAGCTAAAGGTCGCCAAAGCTTCAGCGCCGCCGAAGGCGAGCCTCGCCAAAGGCGGGAGGCGAACTGGGACCAGCCGCGTTCTAACGGGGTAAATGCGAAAAAATGAATTCACTTTCTGACCCGGCAAAGTTTTGGGCGACTCTGGCCGTCACTTCAGCCGTGGTTTTGCTCTTCGCTGTCGCTGATTTTTTGTCCATCAACTTCGTTTATCAGAGCTGGGACGTTTTGATTCAGGCGCGAGAGGAACTCGCCGAGGTGGAAGCTAGGCGAGTTGATGTCAATTCCGCCGCCCATGCTTTATCAAATTTGGGACAGGAGCAAAAACTGATAGAGGCCAGCTTCCCCGATCTTGATAATCCTCTGCCGTTTATTGAAAATATCGAGGCGCTGGGACGTCGCCTTGGCGTCAACGCCAAAATAGACTCGGTTTCCGAAGCGTCCGGCGGCAGTCAAGCCAGGTATTCAATCTTAGTCAACGGGACTTTTGGCAACACCATATCTTTCTTGTCTAAACTTGAATCTGCGCCGTTTTTTATTCACGTTGAACAGATTGAAATGGCGAGATCCGGTTTTGCTGATAGCGGCGGCAAAAGAGCGCCCGCGCCCCAAGTTCTGCTTAAGATCAACTTGCGCACGGTTGCTCCCTAAGATTTAAAAGCAAACCCATAGTCTAAAGTTTTTAACTTAATTTAGACGATAGCAATGAAGCCGCCAAGTTTTAACCTACTCGCTTTTCTTCGCCGCACCAAGTGGCCGCTAAAAACAGTGCTTAACTTTTCCTGGTGGGCAATCCTTGTCATTTTCCTGTCTATGCTTGTTTTAGACGGGATTATGTTTTATCAATACGGACTGGGCCATGCCGCAACACCGGCAGGTTCCGCAGGCCCCAGCATTTACCGCGATGTCGAAAGTTTGGTGAAATCGGCTGCGGCGAAACTGACCGAACGCCAATCGCGATTCATGGCTACCACTACTCCCGAAATTGCCGACCCGTTTTTGCAGTATAGGCTCACGCCTAATGAGTAAATCGCTTCTTATCATCTTCCAGACTGCGCGCTTCACCCCGTTACAACCAGACACCCCATGCCTCACCTTTTTAGATAGTCTATCTAACTGGGCAAGGGCCGGGTTGTAAGGGGGTTTATCGACGCATACTGGGTGAAATGGAGATACCGCCGAGCTTATGCTGCGCGGAGCTCCATGTTCATTTTCCCACTTTCTCTGATACCCCGCCCGGCCCGCAGTCTTATCGCAGGGAGAAGGGTGGCTTTCAATCCTCCCATGGGGCCCAATACCCCGCTGGGAGGTGGGAGGATTTACGTTTAGTTGACTCTTTAACCCAGCGTGCGATAACATCTCAATAATTGACGCTTCGACGGCGCCATACCTCGCTCGAAAGAACGGGGTGGCTGAAGGATTAACTAACTCAAGGATCGAGCGATGTATCAAAAGAAAATCGTCACCGATTACAACATTCTTAAAGAGCGCGTCGGCGCGCATAAGGTTCTTGGCCACAAGATAGTAGCTACCATTGGTTCGTGGGACATGCTGCATATCGGCCACGTGCGCTACCTTTACAAAGCCAAAGAACTCGGCGACATTTTGATCGTCGGCGTTGACACCGACCGCGGCATTAAAGCTTACAAAAACCCGCTCCGTCCGATTATCCCCGAGACCGAGCGCATGGAAATGTTGTCTTACCAAGCGCCGGTTGACTATGTGACCGTCGTTGATGACATCGATAATCAGGGGCAATGGTCCTATAACCTTATAAAAACCGTTCCGGTTGACGTATTTGTCGCTGTGGAAGATAGTTATCCCGAAAATCAGCTGAACGCGATAAAGTCGAGTTGCGGAGAAGTAATAATTCTGCCTCGTCAGGCCGAGAACACTTCCTCCTCCGATATAATCCAAAATATTGTCAAAGGCCATCTCCTTGAAATGCTTGACCGCATGAAGAAGAAATGAAGAAAAAAGTACTGCTGCTTCACTTGCCGGTGATTCATCGCGGATATCTCGAATTTTTAAGAAGAGCGTCTAGGACTATAGATGACGTTTGCATTCTTGGCGAAGATATCCTTCGCCAGGTTCGTTTTTACGAAAAAGACATCGCTGCTCTTAAACCCGAGGATGCCCGAGAGCTGGTTAAAGCTCTTAATCTTTTTAATCGGGTAACTGTTGTTGAAAAGGGCATGCTCGAAGAGGTAGCCGACCGAAAAGTGGTTATGATTAACGACGAACTGTCCCGCCGCTTCGCGGCTAAATTTCTTCCCAACCTCAACATTGCTTGGCAGTCAGTATTTTTAAGGTGGGATGAGTCGCACGTGGTTAAAACGTTTCCTGTAGATTTTAAGCGCAAGTCCGAAAGCAGGTTTGATAAACTTACGCTTAAAGCCGCTTACGATGAAGCTAAAAAGAGCGGCGATTGGTGGCGCCAAGTCGGCGCCGTTCTCGTAAAAGGCGGCAGGCCGGTTTTGAGCGCCTATAATCGTGAAATACCGAACGAGCACTCAAGTTACGCCCTCGGCAACATCCGCGACTTTGTGAAGCCGGGAGAAAAGCCGGAAATATCCAACGCCATACACGCCGAGTCGGGACTCATTGCCGAGGCGGCGCGGAAGGGGATTGGTCTTGATGGGTCGAGCATCTATGTTACTCACTTCCCTTGTCCGATGTGCGCCAAAGCCATAGCTATAGCCGGTATAAAAAAATGTTTTTTCGGCGAGGGTTCGGCCAACTTCGACGCCGAAGCAGTGCTAAAGTCGAGCGGGGTTGAAATAATTTTTGTGCCGTTGAAAAATTGACTATGGCCGCAAGTTTTGTTTATAAAAAGTTCGCCAAATCCAAAAAGGACTATTATGCGGTGCTCGAAAAAATCGAAAGGACCAAACTTTGCCCGTTTTGCAAAGAGAATTTTAAATATCACAAGAGGCCCATATTAAAGAAGTTAGGCGGGTGGCTAGCCACCGAAAACAGCTGGCCGTATAAAGGGGCTAAAGTCCATTGCCTGCTCATTGCCGAAAGGCATTGCGAGCAATTTGAAGACTTAACCGCCAAAGACTTTAAAACTGTCGCCGCTCTTACCCGCTGGTTGATAAAGAAATATAATATTCCCGGCGGCGGCTTGGCGCTTCGTTTCGGCGACCCGCTTTTTACCGGAGCATCGGTGCGGCATCTGCATTTCCAGCTGATCCAGCCGAAAAAGAAAGGGACTCACAGCGTTTACACCGTTAATTTCCCCATTGGCTAAACCTATGTCTAAAGACTGGCCAATTTATTTTAAAGACACTCTTATCGTCGGCAATCTTGAAAGCGAAATAGGTATCGCCACATTGTGGACCCCGCGCCAGCTTTTCGCCGACCAAATCAACCCAAAAGATTATTGCCTCATCGGCCAGCTCTACTCCAAGGAGGGGATAAACTACATTATCAGGAACATCTTAGCCTATCCTCAAATCCGTTACTTGATAGTTTGTGGCACCGAGCTTTCCTCCGGCAGCGGGGCGAATATTGTTTCCTTTTTTGAGCGAGGCATTAACGACGACTATCAAGTGGTCGGGAGTCAGAACGCGCCTGTCCATAAGGAGATTTCGCGCGAGGCTATCGAGGCCTTCAGGGCTAATGTAAAAGTCGAGAAGCTGGTCGGCGAGGTCAAGCCCGAGGCAGTTAAAGCCAAAATCGCTTCCTATCAAGCTAGAAGCGCCGGCTTATTTCGCGAACCGGAAGTTTTCGCCGAGCCGAAAGTTACCGCCTCCGAGGATCAATTGCCGTCTGATGACGTTTTTAAAGTTACCCGGGCTAAAGCTGTTGACTGCTGGCTAGAACTGTTGAAGATAATTTTGCGTTTCGGCGAAATTCGTCAATCCTTCCACGGCAATAAACTGAAAGAGGTTTTTAATTTGGCGGCGGTGGTAACCGACGAAGACCCGGATAATTTTTACCTTCCCGACTGGATGCCGCTAACCAAAAAAGAAGTTGAGGGTTACCTGCCAAGCATTATGACGAGCGAGCGCGGCACCGAGGATTACACTTACGGCGAAAGGTTGTGGGATTTTAACGGCATCAATCAGGTAGATACGGTTATGGTTAACTACCTGAAGCGTTACCCGACCGATCGCGCTGCTTTAGCGGTGCTATTCGATCCCATGCGCGATCACAAAGGCCGTTCGGCTCCGTGCTTAAATCTTGTTCAGGCCACCAACTCCGGGGATCTGTTAAACCTCACCGTTTACGTCCGCAGTCACTCCATTTTCTCCGGTTGGGTATTAAACATTTTCGGCTTGCGCACCCTGCAAAAATACATCGCTGATAAGCTCGGCCAGAAACTCGGCACACTTACCGTATTTTCCAACTGCGCCCACATTTACGAAAACGAATGGCCGCAAGCTTACGATTTGGTGAAAAAATACGGCGACAAACTCGACTGCACTTCGGACCCGCGCGGTTATGTGGTTATCACCACAGATGAAGACAAAAAAATCATTCGCGCCACGCACTTCTCGCCAGTCGGCAAGATTATAAAAGTTTAAGAGGAAGACGGCGCGCGCCCCAAGGCCTATATGCATCTTTATAACCAACTGGTGAAGGATAACGTCATCTCTCAAATTTCTCACGCTTTCGACGTCGGCGCGCAAATCGGCGGCGCCGAAGCCGCGCTGAAAAATAACTTGATTTTTATTCAGGACGAAGGGGCAAGGGCGCGGAACGACTAAGACCCTTATTGACGCCATGTATATCGGTTGCTACTATACGAGCGGTTAGTTTTCTCTTGTTTTCCAACACCACGCTGAAAGGAGGCTCCGGTGGGAGAGCGTATAAAAGTCGGCGAAGTGGCGGCAAATTTGCAGTACGGCGGCGAGTATCGGGATAAGCTTGAGCAGGCCAAGCGGGAGGGGATTTGCCCCTTTTGCAAGCAGGCCAAAGACCCGGCAGTTGTCGTATACTCGTTGGCGGGCTGGTTTGTAAAGAAGAACCCGTATCCGCCAAAGTCGTTGTGGCCGCCCAAGAGCCAAGAAGCCCTGGAAATTCCGGCCCAACACGCTTTTCTCATTGTTCCGGAGCGCCATATTTGTTGGGCTAGAGATCTGGCAATGGAGGATTGGAGTACGATCGGTGCAATGTTGAGATGGGTTATCAAAGAGTATAATCTGCCAGGCGGAGTGCTGGCTATGCGCTTTGATGACCCGACTTGCTCCGGCCGTACCATCATGCACCTCCATTTCCACGTGATTGTGCCTCCGTTTAACCCCAATCCCGACCCTGTAAAACAAGGGGTGCAGATAGTGCCGGTGCCGTTCTGGGTCGGCTA